>CAIPEB010000001.1 GCA_903863885.1 uncultured Planctomycetaceae bacterium
CAGCATCGTGCCCAGCATGAGGAATTCCGCGGCACGCGTCTGAAACAGTCGACTGTGATTTCGGATCATCGCAATCTGATCGGGATGAGCGTCGTACATGTTCTGGTGTGTCGACCAGATTGCCGCCCCGGGAGTGCGCCCCGAGATCATGTTCACTGCGTGCGAGCGCACATTCCATCGGTCGTTAGTCTTGCTCAGCCCTGCGCTGTCGCCCCCGTAGCCGATCGCGTACTCGTGATACAGATAAGAAAACAACGGAATGCCGACAGCCCCCGGATACCCGCGATACCATCGCTTCTCGTAGTATTCGCGCACGTGAAATCCGTCGAGATACGGAATCAACTGCTCGTGCGGCTCTTCGTGGAATAGGACGAAGTCCGGCGTATTGCTCTTGCCGCGGCTGCGCATCGCCTGCAGCAGCTTCCAGAAATCGCGGCTCTGGTAAAGCCCGGCTCCCGGAGCGTGGGTATGCGTCGTCGCTTGGCAGACATCCCCTGCCCCCCCCGTCGTCTGGTCCATCTGCATTACGTCGACACCCAGTTCATGGGCCCGGTCAATCACGTTGCAGAAGAACTCGGCTGTTTCCGCGGCACCCGCACAGAACTCATAGGAATGCCGCTTCCATTCGCCTGACGGACTCGACTCGTTCAGCACAAACGTCCTCGGTTTCCCGCTCGGCGCCTCGATTACGTACGACTGCATGTGCCGATCTGCCGCGGCGATTTCCTCGCCGTCCCGTCCTTCGTTCCGGTGGGTGAAGAACAGACCCGAGAGGTAGAAAAAGGGCCGGAATCCGGACTGTTTCAATTGCGGGAGGACTTGCCGGGCCGCCTCCTCGTCGAAGACGGGAAAGTAATCACCCCCGGTCCAGCGGCGATGGTTCTCCCAGCCGGCGAGCATGGGGACCACGGGGCCGTCGATCTTGTCGCGGAAGTTCCGCAGGTGGTCCTGAAGTTTAGGGTAGTATGAGCCCGTGCACTTCCGAGCGTCGTCGTACGTGCGGACTTCGACCACGTGCACTGCGGGACCTGCTTTCCACCAGCCGGGTATGTCGCTCCGCCGGGCTAGTGTTAAAGCACACCAGGGTTGTTGGATCGCCCACCGTTTGTACTCGTCTGCCGTGTCGCACCACGTGCCCTGCGTTACGCCCAAAGCCACGGGGTACGGGCTTTCCCAGACTCGGACCTGTCCATCGCTGATCTTCGAGGCGATCGCTGCGTCCGCCACCGGAGTGAATTCGTGCCAGCAACGATATCCGTCATTCTCTTTCGATACGCCCAGTGACATGGGATAGCCGGCCGTGTCCGTGCCGGCGATGTACAGACCCGCCGAACGGTCTTGGTAAGCGAGAAACTGCGCCGATAAGTTTCCTGGATAACTCAGAGTCACGTTCTGGCCGGTGCGCCACGTCTTCGCCGGATTCTCGATCAATGTGCCGGCCATGGCCGGAAGCACCAGGCAGTCATCACCGCCGTCGCCAATGGACGGTACGGCGACCAGTTCCGGAAACCGCACTCGCTTCAGTTGTTGTCCGGAACTGTTTTCAATTCGAATTGACCACTTCGTAAGTCGTTCAGAGGAGTGGCAGGTCACGGCTACTTCAACAGCCAGATCTACACCCGGGAACTTGGCGTACTTGAGTAACAACCTGCCGCCTTCATCCGCCTGCGATACGCTGGATTCGCCTGCCTGCAGACTGCTGATCGTCGTCTGTTGTCCTTCCTCTGCCGCAACGATGATCGCAAAGAGACTCTTGCTCGTCGGTGCGGTGAGGACCGCCTGGCTGCTTCCCTTGTGGACGATACGAGAAACAAACGGCGCGGGCGACGTCTGAATCTCAAGGCGAAGAGACTGATTCTCGAGGATGTAAGGCTGGCCTTCGGCGCCCGGCGCAACGTTGTTGACTGCGATCCAGAACGCGAATGCCAGCGATGCTGCTGATTGACGCATGATCCGCTCTCCGGTTCTCGGTCGCTCGGGTTCCGGCTGGTCTCGGAGAAGCTGCCAGTCTAGCCGGTTGCACAGAGATCTGCACTCGGCCGTTTGCCGGTCGTTACCAAGTTGTCCACTCGGCCGGGGAAGAAGCGGATACTCGCGGGGGCAGGCTCCCGAAAGCCCGTTTCGGTGCACTTGAAACGGCCGTTTACGCCAACGTCCGGACGTGAGATAAAATGACGCCTCGGCATCGATGCGGACGGAGAGCTTCAAACTGCTGCACCATGCGGCAGCAGGCCGGGTTGGGGAACAAGAGAATGAGTATTCATCTGGCAATCCTGTGTCTGTTTTCTGTTGGCGCGGCACAGGAAACCGGCGGCAATATCGTGGTAAACCCCGCCTTTGAGCAGTCCGGTTCCGGCTTGCCGGACGGTTGGTCCGGCGATCCCGAGGTTTATAGCCGAGACCCCGACGGCGGTCGGGCGGGGGCATCGCTCAGGTACTCGAACACGGACGCGAAACGATATCGGCTGTGTTCGCAGCGGGTGCCGGTCCAGGCCGGACGGAAATACCGGTTCAGTGTCTGGATCAAGACCCGCGATATCGCGGGGGACGAGAATGGTGCCACGATTTGTCTCGAATGGCGGGGTGCGAACAACAAATGGCTGGGCGGCGATTATCCGCACGGCATTCAGGGCACTCAGGATTGGAAGAGGATTGAAGGAGTCGTTCGGGTTCCCGACGATGCTGCCGCCGCTTCGCTGTCGTGCTATGTGCGGCAGGGAATGACCGGCACGGCCTGGTTTGACGACGTTGAACTGGTGCGAGTAGCCGACCCGCCGCTGGAGACGTTTCTGGTGGATCCGGTTTATCGTGGACGCATATCCGCATCGGGGCCGGCGCAGATTCGCCTGCAGGGTCGGTTGAATCTCGGGGACCATGAATTGATGCCGCAGCAGGTGCAACTGTCGGTTCAGCTGAGGACTGCCGATGGAACGCTGCAGGAACAGCAGCGGATCACACCGCAGAGCGATTCGTTTGAGGCTTCCGTCGCAACCGCTTCGCTGAAACCCGGAAACTACTCGTTGGAAGTACGTCTGGAAGGACCTGACGGCAAGGAAATCCAGCAAGTGACTCATCCGCTGGTGCGGACCGGGGACGGGCATCAACCGCGAGCGTGCATCGACGAGCACAAGCGTCTGCTTTTTGACGGACAGCCCTTTTTCCCGCTGGGCATGTATTGGGGCAGCATCGACGAGCAGGATCTGTCGCTGTACGCACAGAGCCGCTTTAATTGCCTGATGCCTTACAACTCGCCAACTCGCGAGCAAATGGGGCTGGCTCAGAAATACGGCCTGAAGGTGATCTACTCAGTCAAGGACTGGTACGTCGGGAGTACGCGCTGCCCGAAATCGATCAAGTCACCGGAGGATGAGGAGTCGGCAATCCGCAAACGCGTGAGCGAATTCCGCGATCATCCGGCGCTTCTGGCGTGGTATCTCAATGATGAGCTGCCGCTGCAGTTCCTGCCTCAACTCGAGGCACATCAGCGGTGGGTTGCGGAGGAGGACCCTCAGCACCCGACATGGGTCGTGCTCTTTCAATACCGCGACGTGTTCGCTTATCGCCATTCCTTCGATGTGATCGGCACGGATCCTTATCCGATCGGTCGAAAACCGGCGTCGATGGCGGCCGAGTGGACTGCGGAAACTTCGCGGCAAGTCCGTGGCGGACGCGCGATGTGGCAGGTGCCGCAGTTGCACAACTGGGTGAATTACCGCAAAGCGTCGGATAAGTCGGAACGGGGCCGCACGCCGAGCTTCGAGGAAGTCCGCAGCATGGCCTGGCAGTGCATTGCCGAGGGCGCAACGGGACTGGTTTTCTATTCGTGGTATGATGTGAAACGCAATCCCGACGTGCCGTTCGACAAGCAATGGGAAGGGCTCAAAAAGATCGCTGCCGAAATCGACGGCCTTTCGCCCGCTCTGTTGTCGATCGAGCCTGCTCCGGCAATTCAGGTTGTTGGCCAATCGCCTCGCTGGCTGCATTGGATTGTCCGCAGTCATCGAGGGAGATCCTACCTGATCGCCGTTAACGACGGCGATGGCGAAGGTCCGGTGGAATTCAGGCTGCCATTCGTTCCCAAGGCGGTGCGGGAACTGAGTCGCGGCAAGCCGGCGGATGCTGGAAACTCGCTGCATGTGGATCTGCCGCGGCTCGACGTGCAGATATACGAATTGACTCCGCCATCGGCAGAATAGTGCCTCATTCACGGAGGACGCGTCCGGTCATGTTGCACGGCGATGAAACCGATCTACAGAAGGCCGCCGATCGGGAGAAGCGATGGGTCGCGCTCTCGTCGCTGTTGGCAGCGATCGTGCTGACGGCATTCAAGCTGGTGGTCGGTCTGTGGACCAACAGTCTCGGCATTCTGTCGGAGGCGGCACACTCGGGCCTGGATCTCGTGGCTGCCGCGATCACGTTCTGGGCCGTCCGCATGTCGGGGTTGCCTGCCGACCATCGGCACACTTACGGGCACGGCAAGTTCGAAAACCTCTCGGCGCTGCTCGAGACCATCCTGCTGCTGGTCACCTGCGTCTGGATCGTTTGGGAATCGGTCCGCCGGTTGCTGCTGTTGGAAAGCGTCGAAGTGACCGTCAACGCGTGGTCCTTCATCGTCGTGATCGTGTCAATTGTCATCGACTATTCCCGCTCGCGGGCGCTGAAGAAGGCGGCCGACAAGCACCAGAGCCAGGCACTTGAGGCCGATGCGCTGCACTTCTCCACCGATATCTGGTCGTCGCTGGTCGTCCTGTTCGGCCTGTTCGGCGTCAAGGCCGCGTCGATCTTCCATGCGAGTTGGCTGGAGAAGGCCGACACGGTGGCCGCTTTGGGAGTCGCTGTGATTGTGGTCGGCGTGAGCATCCGGCTCGGAAAGAAGTCATTGGATGATCTGCTTGACGCCATTCCGGACGACCTGCGCGAGCAGGTGATCCGAGTCACAGGCGAAGTCGCGGGCGTCCAGGAAGTGAAGCTTGTGCGTCTGCGGCGGAGCGGTCCGGAGGTCTTTGCCGACGTTACGCTGACCGCGGATCGTTCGGTTGCGTTTGAGCAGTCGCACGAAATTGCCAATCAGGCGGAAACCGCTGTGCGGCGCATTCTGCCCAAGGCGGATGTCGTTGTGCACATCGAGCCGACCGAAACGGATGACGAGCATATTCTCACGACCATCCGCGTGCTGGCCGCGCGGCACCATCTCGGCGCGCATGCCATCCGCCTTTACATGGACAACGAGAAACGCTCGCTCCACCTGCATCTCGAAGTCGACGAGTCTTTGTCGCTCGATGAGGGACATCGTCAGGCGACCGCATTCGAGCAGGCCGTGCACGAAGCGGTTCCCGGCATTTCCCGGATCGTCACGCATCTGGAGCCGATCGGACACGCTTCAGCGATGCTGCCCGCCGAACTGGCCTGCCAGAAACAGGTCGAGCAGGTGATCGAAGATTACTTTCGCACGTCGTCGATCGCGGCAAAGCCGCACGATGTCGAAGTCCACCGGATCGGCAACGACCTCGCGGTGTCATTTCATTGCACGCTCGATGCGAGCACGCCGATCACCGATGCCCATGAACTGACGGTGCTGCTCGAAAAACATCTGCGCACCCGGGTGCCGAGCCTCGGCCAGGTCGTGATTCACGTCGAGCCCTTCGGGCAGGCGAAGTGAGCAACCGACATGTCCGTCCGCCCGTTGAATCATCGATCGTGAGCGCCAAAGGAAGGAAGCCACCACGTTGTCACGGAGATGTGCCTGCCGCACTCTGCTTCTTCCATGACCTCCGTGCTTCCTGCGAACAAGTCCGGAGTCGCGTAGCGACGGCATGAAGGTAGCCGTGGGTTTCAACCCACGGCG
>CAIPEB010000002.1 GCA_903863885.1 uncultured Planctomycetaceae bacterium
GCCAAGTCACACCAGCCCGCATCCGGACAGTCGGCGATGCCGCCCAACCCGGACTGTCAAAACTGCCAAAATGGTCTGCAGATCGAGGCACCAACGCCACGATCCGGCGCGAACGCGACCACTGAGCCATGGGACTATCCCCCATCTACCCGGCGATCGCGGTTCAACCAGCTGGATCATACCCTCCATAAATACTAGGACTTTTCCCTAGTATTTTCCTGATCGACCGACTCCCACCTCTCGGCTGTGGATAGTTTTGTTGTCCTGTCAACCGGTGTCGATACAATTCCGACATTACGAGTCTGATTTCTTCCTGTTCTGGGTCAATCCTGCAAATCGGGCAAAAAGACATGATGCTAGCCGTGCGTTCTTTGACACACTCAGCCAGAGACCTGACCATTCTCATCGCGATCGCTGCGGTGTCGGCATGCTCGTCTCGGTGCGAAGCGGCCCTGACGCTCCCTTCGTCGTGGAGTTTTACGGGTCTTTCGGATACCGAGTCGCCTACGGTGACGCCTGCCACTCTGAACCTCGTCGGCACAAACAATGTGGCGCGATGGGGATATACGGCAGCGAATTTCGTATTTTCGCTGCAACTGGAGAGTCTACCAAACACTGGTACCAATGGCGTTTGGTCGGCACTGTTCAGTTCGGATGGCAACGATAATACGATTGAATGGACGGTGCAAATCGATCAAGTGAGCGATAACGCGGTGGAACTCGCGCCAGCCACCACTCAGGGACCTCAGATACCGACTCCCGGCGGCTTAGTTTTTTCGACGACCGAGTCGTGGCAGGCGCTCTTCAGCAACGACGACAATTACCGCTCGTTCACGACCGAGTCGGGCCTGAATTACGTGAACATCGGTATTCCCCAAAGCATATTCAGGCAGTACGTGCTTTCGAATGACACGATCAATACCTTCAAATTCACCGTGTCGACATCGCAGCAACACATCAATATCAACAAAGACTACATCGGAACTGGAACCGTATCTTCGAGTCTGTCCGGTCCGCAGGCAGTTGCGGCGATCCCGGAGCCGGCGACTTGGCTGATGATGATGCAGGGTACTATCGGGTTGGGCCTGTTTGCAGCACGCAAGTACCGCCGGAAACGGCTGGATGAAGCGTCCGGTGCGTTTTCGCACGATTCGAATGCCTGAACGCTGGTCGCGAGCATCGCCCGTTGTGACGTATACTTCCTGCAATGAACCGATGCGTCACCAATGCCGGCCTGCTCGCTGCAGTGCATTTGCCACTGCTGGCCATCTTTTTTCGCGACCTTTGGTCTCGGCCCGACTTCCGTTTTTTTCCGCTCGCCATTTGCGCAATGGCTTGGGTAATCGGTTGGCGTTGCCCTCGCAATTTGTCCCGAGCAGGGAGTGGCGTGCGTTTTCTGGAGTCGCTGCTGCTGTTGGGGTCGGTGGGACTCTTGGCCACGGCCGTGACGATCTGGTCTCCAGTGCTGTCGGCTGTTGCGGCAATCTTCATGCTGGGAGCTCTACTGTTGCACTTTGCGGGCCCGCAAAACATCTCGTGCATTGCACCGGTGTGGGTCGTCGCATGGTTGATAGTCCCCCTGCCGCATAACGCCGACGCGTGGATTCTGAAGGAACAGCGTCGGCTCACCGCGGAAGGGAGCAGCCTTGCGCTGGATTCGTTGCATGTTCACCATCAGTTGCTTGGAACCACCCTGGAATTTGGCAGCAGCACGTATTGCGTGGAAGACCTGTCCGGTGGCGCAGCGTCGTTACGAGCATTTCTGGCCTTGACCGCCCTGTACCTCGCATGGACACGGCGGCCACCTCTGGGAGCGATCTTTCTGTGCATGGCCGCGGTTGCGTGGTTCGGTGCCGGAAACGTGCTGCACATCGTGGCTGCGGTTTTCGCGCAGTTTTGGCTGCAGTTCGACGTCTCCCAGTCGCAAGTTGGTGACGTACTGAATTGGACTGCGTTTCTGCTGGCGTTTATCATGGTAATCAGTACGGATGCGCTGTTGAGTTTTTTCCTGGGAGGGATTCCGCTCTCCCCGCTACCTGAAAGCCAAAACCCGTGGTCGCGGCGTTGGAACCGCTGGATTGCAGGAGCCCCCCCCAGTGGCGCAGCCCTGGAAAGTCAGAATCCGGCAATGGCGGAACCGAACGTCGGCTGGAGCCTGCTGGGCTCAAAATGCCTGACAGGCGCGGCAATTGCCCTCGGTATCCTGCAACTGCTGATTGTCACCGTGCCTTAGGCCGCCCCACACCGGGCGACCAACGAGCGCCAAATTGGCGGAGGTGGGAAGTTACCAATGACCACTGATGACAGTCAGGACATCGGTTACGAAGAGCAGACTGGGTATTATGTCGAAGAATACCACGAGTCTCCTCGCGGCAGTTTCGCGGTGCTGTCAGGCCGCTTTAGACGGGCAATGCACCGCACGCACATGCAGATTGGCGCGATCGTCATGCGGTCCGCCGAGTTGCTGCATCTCCGGCGAGAACGCGACGAACCTGACGACAACGCTTCGTACGGGTTTGATGTTCCCGATCTGCCGCCAGGCACGTGGGAACGACTGAAGCATCGAGCGCAATCCCGGTGTGATGCGGTTGTCGCGAGGTCCGCCGAAGTGCTGAGTTTTCGCCGGGAGCACGACGATCATCCCGATACCACGTCGTACGGTTTCGAGGTTCCCGGGCCGCCACCAAGCCGCTGGGATCGATTGAAGCAACGCACGCATGCTCGCTGGGCGGCGGTCCACTCGCTTTCCGAGGAGTGGCTGATCCGTCACGATAACAGCGACGACGGCAGCGAAACCGTAATCGTCGGAGCGAACGACAGACCACCGCGTGCATCTGTCGGAGTGTGGCTCGCGGCCGTCGCGCTGCTGGCCGCGCGGCAATGCTCGGCTCAGGTGGCCGCGTACGGGGGATTCGCGAAGGACTGGCTCCGATCCCGACATATCGACGCGCTGCTGTGGGGCTTGCCTGCCTTGTTAGCGGCTGCCGCTTTCTTCGAGTTGGTGTGGTCCGGCTATCGGGAACAGCAGACTGCGGCACCGCTGATTCTCGAGTACAAGATTGCGGCCGAGCAATCGCTGGAGGCCGGGAAACTCAATGAGGCGAACCTGCTGCTGCACAAGGTTCTGACGCTGGATCCCTCGAACATAGACGGCATCTACGGCCTCGCGTTGGTCACGGCCAAACAGGGCTCCCGGGACGCAGCGCGCCGGCTCATGCAGCGCATCGCCCCGCGGGGTCGCGAAGGCGACGCGCGGGCCCGGTATTGGCTGGCCACGGATATGATGCCGCAGTTGCAGCGACTGTCTGACGACGAACGCCATGCTCTTGAGGAACATCTGCTGCGATTGCAGAACGAGCCACCCTTCGATCGCGATGCCGGTGTGCTGCTCGGTCAGTTCTATTTGTCGCAGCAGCGACCGGCCGACGCCGCAAAACACATCGAAGCGGCTTGCCGTTGGCATCCGGAACTGTTCCTGCTGCTGGCTCAGCTCCGCGCAGAACTGGGAGGCCCCGCTCCAGCCGATGGTGATCTCGCGCGGGCGCGTGACGTGTTCCGCCGACAGACGCAGAGTGACCCCGGCAACGTGGAGGCCTGCCTGAAATGGGCCGAAACGGAAAAACTGCTCAGGGCCTATTCCAACACCGAACAGATCCTCGTTGCCGGCCTGCAGCGGACTGCGAATCACACCTTGCTGGAGGCACTGATCGCCTTCTACATGACGCGATTCGATGCAGCGAGAAACTCGCGCGAAGCACTGAACGTTGAGGCCCTTGAGTGCCTTGAACGAGCGTTGCGATTCGACCCGCGCAGTGCGAGGGCACTGGGCCGACTGGCTGAATTGGCCACTGCCCGCGGCGGCGATTCCGACGTCGTACGTGCCGCGGCACTTCGCGCGATCGCCGTGGGCAAGGCCCCCGCAACCGCGCATCTGCTGCTGGGGCTGTCTGCCAACACCGGCGTCGATTCGAGCACAGCGACATTCCACTTGGACGGAGCCAGGCAGTTGAATCCGCAGACACCGCTGATTCTGAACGATCTGGCATGGTATCTGGCGACCATACGTCCCCCTCAACTTGACCACGCCCTGCAAGTTGCGGACCTGGCAGTGGCCGCTGCACCGCGAAGCGAGACCGCACTTCAATTGCGAGGTCAAATCCTGTTCCGAATGGGACGATTCAGCGAAGCCGTCCATGACCTCAACCTCAACGCACCGACGCATCAACGGCCCAAGCCAGCGCGAGTCGCCGTTGCCGAGGTCCGGGAGTCGCTTGCGAGCGGCACCCGGACTGCCGCGCAGCAGGAGGCATTGACTCCTGAAGCCAGGAAATCACCCGCCCGTTAAACTCCGGCGGTTTCCTTTGCGCATGGACAAGCCGCACGCTGCAGAGGAGTTCGAGGCGGAAATAACCGATGCGGTAATTCCCCGTTCGGCTGCTTGGGGCGTCTCGCAAGATGGTCTTAATGCGTCAGCCTTGCGCCCGATTTGCCGGCCCGATCTCGCTTACTTGGCGGCATATTCATCCAGCAGCGACTCGATCCTCGCAAACACGTCGGCCATAAGTTCCGCGTCGGGCAGCAGCGTAACGCGGAAATGATCGCGGTACGGCACGTTGAAGCTCGATCCGGGCGCCACCAGCACGTGCCTGCGTTCGAGCAGATCAAGGGCAAATTCGTGGTCCTTGAAGCCTTCCACGCCTCCAGGCAACCGCTCGGCATTCACGCGGACGAAGGCATACATGGCGCCCCGAGGCGCCACCACCGAAAGCCAGCGACTTCGCCGCACGGCGTCGAGCAACGCGGCTCGCGTGGAATGCAGCCGGCCCCCTGGACGCGTGAGATCGAAGATCGATTGATGACCGCCGAGCGCCGTCTGCACGGCGTACTGCCCCGGCACATTGGAGCAGAGCCGGAGCGAAGCGAGCAACTCGACCGCCTGGATGTAGTCCCGCGCATGACTGCGCTCGCCGGAAAACATCAGCCACCCGACGCGGAGTCCGCACGCGCGATAGACCTTGCTCAGACCTCCGAATGTCAGGCACAGGGACCGCTTCGCGATCGGTGCGCTCGCCACAAACTCCGCACCGTCGTACAGCATTTCGTCGTAGATCTCGTCGGCACAGAACACCAGGTGATGCCGCTCGGCAATGGCAGCCAACGCTTCGAGCACCTCGCGCGGATAGACGGCGCCTGTGGGATTGTTCGGATTGATTACCACGATCGCCCGCGTGCGGTCGGTGACCATCGCTTCGACTTCCGCCGGATCCGGGACAAATCCCCGTTCCTGACGGCAGGGGTAATGCACGGCCTTGGCTCCGTGAATCACCACGGAGGCTGTCCAGAGCGGGTAGTCGGGGCTGGGCACCAGCACCTCATCCTGCGGGTCGAGCAGCGCCCGCATCGCCAGCATGATCAGTTCCGAGACGCCGTTGCCGATGAACACGTCGTCGGCCGTCACGTCCATCACGTCCCGGTTCTGGGCCTGCATCACGACGGCCTCGCGGGCCGGAAAGATCCCTTTCTGATGCGAGTAGGGATCGGCCTGATGCAGGTTTTCGATAATCGCAACCCGCATCGTGTCCGGCATGCGAAACCCGAACGCCCCCGGATTCCCGATATTGAGCTTGATGATCTCGTGCCCCTCGCGCTCGAGCTGTTCGGCGCGACGCGACAAGGTCCCGCGAATCTCGTATTTGACGTCGTGAAGGTGCTCGGATGCGCGAAGCTGAGGTATCGTCATGGCAGGGCTGTTGCTTAGCGGTAAAGTCACGGGACTCGACAGAAACTGCGTGGGACCAATGGGCCTCCCCCAAACAGTTGAGCCTAGCCACGAAGTCCCGTTTAAGCAATGGAGCCCCCCTGGAGTCAGCTTAACCCTCTCGACAGGAAGGGCGATGGTAAACATTAGGCGACATGATGGAAATCGGTCAACCGATGTGCAACAACATTCTGGATGGACAGCCGAATCGGGCAGTCCGGACCGTCAACCTGCAGGGGCCAATCCGATGTTGGTTCGATTTGATTTTCGCATTTTGATCGCCGTTTCGCTGGCGCTGATTTCCAACCCGACTTTCGCGGCCGAACCGGCACCGGACGCGAACGCGTCGCGTGCCGAATCACTGACGTCAACCGTTCGCCGAATGATGGCCGAGCAAACCGCGGCTCGTCCCGATCCCTGGAAACCATGTCGCGATCGGCCAAAACAGTTTGCCGTAATACCGGGAGAGCAGCTCAGCTACTCGGAGCGACTGACCTCGATGGCCCTGGCGGGGCTGGTCAATCGCGGAGGCCCTCGGCTGTTCGTGCGCGGGCACTACGATTTCAACGCCGACGCGGACCGCTTCTGGATTTCCCGCCTTGCTCAGCAATACGGCATGGACCATCGCGAACTCAAGCTCGACGAGGCGCTCGCGGAGTTCAAGGGAGTGGCTCGGGGCGCAGTCCTTATCGACGAGAATCTGCCGGCCACGCAGACCGTGGCCCTGACGCTGGCCGGTGCGCTGCAACTGGTTCCGGCCATGCCCGAGATGCAAAAGCGTCTTGAGGCTGCCGGAGTCCGTGTGTTGTTGGATCTGCGCGGCACCTGGACCAGCCACGTCGCGGCCCAACAGTGGCTGCTTGACGTCATCGGCCCTTCACTCAGCAACCAATTGATCGGCTTTATCGGCGTGCGGGACAAGTCCCTGTGGGGAATCGCCGACTACCTGGTTATGCACGGCGGAATGATCGCGGACCTGAGCAGCGATCAGCAGCACGCGGACGAATACTCGCTGCGGGACAAGATGCTTTCGCGATTGGAGCCCGGCAGCATCGTCTGGGGCTGGTGCTGCAACGACAGCGAATCACAGCACGTGGCACACGCGTCGCGACACGGCCTGCGAGTGCTCTGCGCGACGAACTGTCCGAATCTGTCGTTCTTTGCAGGCGTGCGGCCAATCGTCACGGAGTACCGGCAGCGGAGTCCGGCTCCCTGCAGCAAGCCCGTCGAGAAGAAACTCTACTTGACGTTCGTGCTCACCGACGGCGATTCGATCCCGATCTTGCTCACGCGACAGTGGTATCGCTGGGATGATCCGGCCCGTGGCAAGATACCCTTTGGCTGGGAGCATCAGCCGCTGCTCGCGGACCTGGCTCCCGTGGTCTTCGAGTATTACTACCAGACGATGACCGAAAACGACCGGCTGATCTGCGGGCCGTCGGGCGCGGGCTACACGCACCCCGCGGAAATGCCCAATCTCGATTGGTTCATCGACCAGACACGGCAGTACATGCGCAGCACAGATCTCCATTGTGTCGGCATCTGCGCTGACTGGGACGAGCGGTCGGCGCGAGCCATGATCCGCGGCATTCCCGAGGCGGTCGGCTTCTTCAACGGATGGGGAGAAGAGCCGAACCGCAAGCTGCTGCTGGCCGGCGGAAAGCCCTTCGTGCCGTACTGGCTCTGCCTTTCGCCACTTGAGCAGAGCCCGAACAAAACGAAGGACGCGGAATATTTTGCCCAGGAGGCTGCCAGAATCCGCCGCATTGTGCAGCGATCGGGGCTTCCGTGTTTTATCGCGGGCCACTTGAGCTGCTACTGGAGCACGCCGAGCGATGTGCCGAAGCTGCTCGAGGCACTTGGCGACGACATCCCCCATGAGGTCCTGCTGCCCGACCAGTTCCTGCAAACCGCCGGCGACTACTACCGCGACAAGATCCTGCTGGATCCGGTGGACCGGGTCCAACTCATGCCGGGCGCGAACACCTCGCTCGCCCTGAATTTGACAAGCACGCGATCCGCGGCAACGCCATGCCAGGTGCGTCTGACTTCTCCCGCAGGCACGACGGCCGAACCTCCGGCAAAGCTGGTCACGCTCGACGCCGGCGGAACTGCTCAGATCTCCACCGAGATTCGCGCAACCGGGACACTGAACGGGAAGGAAATTACGGTGTTGCTCGAATTCGGCGGACAGACCAACGAATATAAACTGCCGATCCGCTGCCTGCCGCCCGTCGAAAACCTGCCGCAAGGGCTGTCGCTCTGCTCGGTGTGGCAGGCGGCACAGTTGCCCCACAGTACCGGATCCGCCGTCGACGACGCGGATGCATCCGACGGTAAAGCCTGGCAGGCAGTGCCGGGCAAAGACCAGGCCGATACGCAACTCGCCTGGGGCCCTTACGAGGAATTGCCTCCAGGACGGTATGCCGCGGCTTTTCGCCTGAAGTCCGCAGGCCAGCCCGGTGCTCCGGTCGCCAGAATCGACGTCTTCAACTACTGGATGTCCCGGGAAGGCCAGGAAGGAACGCGAGCCCAACGCACGGTCGAGGTCCAGGATCTCGGCGGCCCGAACCGGTACGGCGATGTCTGGGTTGAATTCGAACACGGTCAAATCGGGAAACTCGAATACCGCGTTCGCTGGCCAGGTCAATCGCCGCTGTCGCTCGACCGCATCGTCATCTTCCGCAAGACTTAGGATGCCGGATGCCGGAAAGCACTCCGGACTCAACCCTCCCACCTCCACGAGAACGACCGATGCGATACGCACACCAACTCGGATACAACCGACGTGTATTTCTTCAGCGAGCGGGCGCTGCCGCGCTGGTTCCACTGTTCCCTGCAATCGTCCCTGCATCGGCGATCGGTGCCGACGGCACGACGGCCCCGAGCAATCGAATCGCCATGGGATTGATCGGCGTGGGCATGGTGGGACAGGGACACCTGCAGGGATTTCTTCACGCGCCGGAGGCCCAAGTGGTTGCGGTATGCGACGTCGATCAATGGCGGCGCGAGAACGCCAAGAAGACGACGGAACAGACCTATGCGACTCAGAGCGGAGGCGGAAGTTACCAAGGGTGCGTTGCATACAAGGACTTTCGCGAGTTGCTGGCACGCGACGACATTGACGCGGTGTTCATCGCGACCGGCGACCGCTGGCATGCCGTGGCTTCCGTCATGGCCGCCAGAGCGGGGAAAGACATTTATGTCGAGAAACCGGTCTCGCTGACGATTGCCGAAGCTCGTGCGATGGTCGATGCCGTGCGTCGCCACGGTCGGGTTTGCCAGAGCGGACTGCAGCAGCGATCGAGTCGCGAGTTCCGTCTCGCCTGCAAACTGGTCCGCGACGGCGCTCTCGGCAAAATCCAGGCCGTGTACGTCAATGGCCCCGGCACAAGCTCCGACGTCAACCTGCCGGCCGAACCCGTACCCGATACGCTCGACTGGGACATGTGGCTTGGCCCGGCGCCGTGGCGCCCGTTCAATCATCGTTTCGTTTACATAGGCCAACCGTTAAACGTCGTGCCGTGGGACTTCTGCCGCGACTTCGGCGGAGGCAGTCTCACCAGCGGAGTCGTCCATGCCTTTGATGTGGTGCAATGGGGACTCGGAATGGACGAGTCGGGGCCGATCGAAGTAAGTCCGCCCGAAGCCGGCGCCTATCCGGACCTGACGTTCAAATACCCCAACGACATTCTGGTGCAGGTCGTGCCGGGTTGCTTGAACGGAAAGAAGCAGGCGATCCCGAAGGGGTGGAACGAGAGCACTCCCATCCAGGGATTCGGCGCACTGTTTGTCGGCGAGCGGGGCTGGATTCATGTAGGCCGCGAGGGCTTTCTCCAATCGTTCCCCGACGACCTCGTCAAGAAATATCCGCCCGATTACGAGCAAGCCATTGCAGGGGAAAGCCACCATCGCAACTGGTTCGAAGCGATCCGCGCCCGCAGTCGTCCCGATTGCGACATTTCGGTGGGCTGCCAGTCAACGATCGTCGCCCATCTCGGCTGCCTCGCCTACTGGACGGGACGCACCTTGAAATGGGATCCCGCCGCTGAGCAATTCATCGGCGATGATGAAGCGAACCGCATGCGATCTCGCGCCATGCGCGAGCCCTGGCGGATTTGATAATAGTCTGGAGTCTGGAGTCTGGAATCCGGAGTCCGGAGTCCGGAGTCCGGAGGAAGACAAACGCATATCCGGCATCCGGCATCCGAGACCGCATTCCATCCCGCGTGTTGAAGCCCCTTCATGCCAACTCTCCGGCGATTCGGGCCGCAAAAAGCTTCCATTCGGTAGTCGATTTGTTAATTTAAGAGTCATCACTCCACGCCGTCGGCGCTGGACCGCCGACCTGCCTGAAGTGCGACGGCGGAGTCGGCACAGCAACGTCGGCACTGCAGCGTTAGGGACGACGGCTTGCCAGATTTTCCGTATCTCGCAATCTCACTCAGGGGAGTCCTTCGACCCATGAAACGAGCATCGATTCATTCCCCGTTATCGATGAACTTGAGACTCTCGACAGACATCGCCTGGCTGCTGGTTGTTGCGACTGCACTGGCAACGCCGCGAGCGTCCGCAGCGGACAGTCCGGCCAAGGTACAGTTCAATCGGGACATTCGCCCGATCATGTCGGACGTATGCTTCAAGTGCCATGGGCCGGGAAAGCAGTTGGGCGGTATGAGGCTGGACCTGCGCGAAGCGGCGTTGAAACCGGCTGAAAGCGGCGACGCGCCGATCGTGCCGGGCGATTCGGGAAAAAGCGAACTGATCCGGCGCATCTCCTCGACGGATGAAGGTGAGCAGATGCCGCCGCCGAGTGCGCACAAGACGCTCACGCAGTCGCAGAAAGACCTTTTGAAACGGTGGGTGGATGAAGGCGCGCCGTATCAGAAGCACTGGTCCTTCGAGACGCCGGTGAAGGCCGACGTTCCGCACACAGAGGGCACCTCGTTCCGCGTGAACAACCCGATCGACGCGTTCATCGCCGCGCGACTGCAAGCCGAAGGACTCACGATGTCCTCTGAGGCTGACCGCGAAACACTGATCCGTCGCGTCTCGTTCGCGCTGACCGGTTTGCCGCCGACGCTCGGCGAAATTGACACCTTCCTTGGCGACAGCGCTCCCGATGCCTACGAAAAAATGGTGGACCGGTATCTCGCATCGGAACGGTTCGGCGAGGAAATGGCGAGACACTGGCTCGATGTAGCTCGTTATGCCGACACGCATGGCCTTCATCTCGACAACGAGCGGCAGATCTGGGCTTATCGCGACTGGGTGATTCGCGCCTTTAACCAGGGCAAACCATTCGACCAGTTCACGGTGGAGCAGCTTGCCGGCGATCTGTTGCCCGGCGCCAAGCAGGAGCAACTGGTCGCGACGGGCTTCCTGCGCTGCAACGTGACGACCGGCGAGGGAGGATCGATCGACGACGAGTGGATCTACCGTAATGCGGTCGATCGCACGACGACCACTGCTGAAACATGGCTGGGACTTACCGCCGGCTGCTGCGTCTGCCACGACCACAAGTACGATCCGATTCCGACCAAGGAGTACTATTCGCTCTACGCTTTCTTTCATTCTTCGGCGGACCCGCCGCTCGACGGCAATACGCTGCTCACCGCACCGTCGATCAAACTGGCAACGCCCGACCAGGAGAAGCAGCTTGCCGAGTTCGATGCGAAGATCGCTGCCAAGCGGCAGCAACTCAAGGATGCCGTCTCGGCACTTGCTTATTCGGATCCGGCAGCGAAGCAGCCGCCTCCGGAGGCGGAGACGTTCGAGCAGGTCTGGTTCGACGATGAACTTCCGGCCGGCGCAAAGATCGCCGCCAGCCCGGGACAGCCGACGATGTACATCACGGCAGAGCAGGGCCCGGTGGCGAGCGGCAAGCGTGCCGTCAAGCGCACTGACGCGGGACTGGCTCAGGATGTCGTGGACAGTATGCCTCCATCGGAGATCCCGCCCGACGGCAAGCTGTTCGCGTACGTGCGGCTGGAAAGCAAGGACATGCCGAAAGCGATCATGCTGCAGTATTTCAAGGGCGGCTGGCTGCACCGCGCCGTGTGGGGCGACTACAACGTGATCGACTGGGGCCGCGTGAATACGACCGAACGCGTGCTGATCGGCCCGCTGCCCGCCTGTGACGAGTGGGTGCGTCTGGAATTCGAGGCCGCGAAGCTGGGGCTCCAGCCGGGTGACGCGGTCACGGGCTTTGCACTCACGCAGTTCGGCGGCACGGTCTACTGGGACAAGGTGGGCGTGTCGGGACGCAGCGATCCGGCTGCCGATCCGCGCCGCTCGATGCTGGCCTGGTGGAAACAGCAGACGGGCAAGGACACTCAGGGCGTGCCGGCCGAGTTGAACGCGGCACTCAAAGCCGGGCCCGACAAGCGCCCGTCGGCTGAAGTGGAAAAGCAATTGCGGGACTGGTACCTCGAGAACGTCTGCGCCGACACGCGGAAGACCGTCGAGCCGCTGCGAAGCGAACTGGCCGCGATCGAAAAACAGCGGAGCGATCTCGATCAGTCCATTCCCTCGACGTTTGTATTTCGCGATTTGCCTGCGCCGCGCGAGAGTTTCACTATGGTGCGAGGACAGTACAACAAGCCCGGCGAAAAGGTCGAGCCCAATACGTTTTCGATCCTGCCGCCGCTGAATCGGCATGACCCCAATGGTCGAGCCAATCGCCTCGACCTGGCTCGCTGGCTCGTTGCGTCCGAAAATCCGCTGACTGCCCGAGTGACCGTCAATCGATTCTGGCAGCAGGTGTACGGCGTCGGCATCGTGAAAACGAGCTACGACTTTGGTACGCAGGGCGAACAGCCCAGCCATCCCGAGTTGCTCGACTGGCTCGCAGTCTGGTTCCGCGAAAATGGCTGGAACGTCAAGCAGCTTGTGCGGCTGATGGTGACCTCGGCGGCCTTCCGGCAGACCGCCGTCGCACCGCAGGAAATCTGGAAACGTGATCCCGAAAATCGGCTGCTCGCGCACGGGCCGCGTATTCGACTCGATGCCGAACAGCTGCGCGACAATGCGCTGTTTGTCAGCGGACTGCTGAACTTTCAAATGGGCGGCCCGGGCGTGCGTCCCTATCAGCCTCCCAACATCTGGGAGCCGGTGGGTTTTGTCGGGTCCAACACGCGCGACTACAAGCAGGACCACGGCCCCTCCCTGTACCGGCGCAGCATTTACACGTTCTTTAAGCGCACGGCGCCGCCTCCCTTCATGGCTACTTTCGACGCGCCGAACCGTGAAGGTTTCTGCACGCGGCGCGAGCGAAGCAATACGCCATTGCAGGCTCTGCAACTGATGAATGACGTGCAGCACTACGAGGCGGCACGCAAATTGGCCGAACGGCTTCTGGCCGAAGGCGGTTCGACTCCGAAGGACCGCATCGAATACGGCTACCGGCTCGTTCTGGCACGACGGCCGTCGGCGGACGAGACGGCGATCGTGAGCAACCTGCTGCAAGTGGAACTGACCCGTTATGCGCAGAATACCGAGGCCGCAAAGCAGGCGGTCGGGAACGGCGAGTCCGCACCAAGCCCCGGCAGCGCTGAACCGGAATTGGCCGCCTACACCATGGCGTGCAATCTGCTGCTGAATCTCGACGAAACCATTGAACGAAACTGAAGCTCGAGAGTTCCTGCAATCGAAGGCCTGTCATGTGACGGCGCGAAGAAAGAGGATCACGATGAGTCCGCTATCCGAACAGAATCTGCTTCAGACCCGGCGACAGTTCTTCGGCGACGCCGGCTTGCGTTTCGGCGGCGCGGCTCTGGCCATGTTGATGGGCGAGACGTCTGCGCGAAGCGAGCAGCCGGCGCAGAGCGAACGAGCGTTTCCGCCGCTGGCCGGACTGCCCCATTTCCCCCCGAAGGCCAAATCCCTCATTTACCTGCACATGAACGGCGCGCCGACCCAGTTGGACCTCTGGGACTACAAGCCGACTCTCGTGGACTTCTTCGACAAGGATCTGCCGGACAGCATCCGCGGCGGTCAACGGATTACGACCATGACCAGCGGCCAGGCCAGGTTTCCGGTCGCGCCCTCCAAGTTCAAATTCTCGCAGCAGGGAAAATGCGGCCGCTGGATAAGCGAATTGCTTCCGCACACGGCGAAGATCGTCGACGAAATCGCGCTGGTCAAAACGGTCCATACCAACGCCATCAACCACGATCCGGCCTGCACGTTCGTGATGACCGGCAGCGAAGTACCCGGCAAAGCCAGCATCGGTTCGTGGCTTTCGTACGGTCTGGGCAGTGAAAGCAACGACCTGCCGGCGTTTGTCGTCTTCACTCCGCAATTCCCGGCAACCGGAAACGGCCAAGCGCTTTTCA
Organism: uncultured Planctomycetaceae bacterium; assembly: GCA_903863885.1. GTDB lineage: Bacteria > Planctomycetota > Planctomycetia > Pirellulales > Pirellulaceae > CAIPEB01. The sequence continues at coordinate 14,095 of CAIPEB010000002.1, forward strand.
CGCGGATGTGGAGCAGCGGTTTTCTGCCGTCGCGATTCAACGGAGTCGCCCTCCGCAGCGTGGGTGATCCCGTGCTCTACGTCCAGAATCCCAAGGGCGTTGATCCCGCCGACCGCCGCGCCATGCTCGACGCGCTCGGCCAGCTCAACCAGCGCAGTTTTGAAAAATACGGCGACCCGGAGATTCAGACGCGGATCGCGCAGTATGAGATGGCCTTCCGCATGCAGCGATCGGTTCCCGATCTGATTGATCTGTCCAAGGAACCGCAGAACATACTGGACCTTTACGGCCCCGCCGCGAAGACGCCGGGCACATTTGCCAACAGCGCACTGCTCGCCCGACGCCTGGTCGAACGGGGCGTGCGCGTCGTGCAGATTCTGCACCGCGGCTGGGATCAGCACACGAACCTGCCGGTCGCCTTGAAGAACCAGTGCGAGGACACGGACCAGGGAACTGCCGCTCTGGTGATGGACCTCAAGCAGCGAGGTCTGCTGGACAGCACCCTGGTCGTGTGGGGCGGCGAGTTCGGACGCACCGTGTATTCCCAGGGCACGTTGACCAAAGAGGACTACGGACGCGATCACCATCCCCGCAATTTCTGCATGTGGCTGGCAGGCGGCGGCATCAAGGCCGGCATCGTGTACGGCGAAACCGACGACTTCAGCTATAACGTCGTCGAGAATCCGGTCCACGTGAACGATCTGAACGCCACGATCCTGCATTGTCTCGGGATCGATCACGAGCGGTTCACGTTCAAGTTCCAAGGTCTCGACCAGCGCCTCACCGGTGTCGAAGCCGCCAATCCGGTCACTGCATTGCTCGCCTGAGAAAACGAGGCAATACTGGCAATTCGCAGGCGGTCTGCGCCGCCGCGGATGCGGCATACCGGCTGAGCAACGAGTGCAAACACATGCTGTTCCACACATGGGAGTTCGCGATCTTTTTCGCGATCGTTTATGCGGGCTACCTCGCCCTGCGGCAAACGCGGTTCTGCGCGGCTTGGCTGCTTGCGGCCAGCTATGTTTTCTATGGCTGGTGGAATCCGGTCTACCTTCTGCTGATACTCGCCTCCACGATGACCGACTATTTCATGGTCCGGTTCATCACCAAGCCAATTGAGCGAGGCTGGGGACTGTACCCGGTCGTTCTATTCCCCATCGCGGCAAGCCTGGCGGTCACGTGCGCCGCGGGGCCGCCCGGCGGACGATTCATCGTTCTGCGCGGCTGGCCGCCCGAGTGGGTGCTGGCGACGGCCTTTATCGTCCCGGCGCTGGCATTGGCCGTGCAGCGCCTGCTCCGCAGCGAACAGGCCCTGCGCCGGCTGTACCTCGTGCTCAGCCTGGCGGGCAACCTCGGCATGCTGCTGTACTTCAAGTATGCGGGCTTTCTCACCGCCAACTTCAACTGGCTGTCGATGGAGTTCGGCTGGAATGTTCAGTCGCCCGTACTGGATATCGTGCTGCCGGTCGGCATTTCCTTCTTCGTGTTCCAGTCTCTGACGTACACGCTGGACGTGTATCTGGGCAAGCTCCAGCCGGATTACAACCTGATCCGTTACATGGCGTTTCACTCGTTCTTTCCCCAACTGGTCGCCGGTCCGATCGAGCGGGCTACCCACCTGCTCCCGCAATTCGCCAGTCCGCGGCAGGTCACGCTGCCCGGCGTGACAGACGGGCTTTCTCTGTTCGTGGTCGGACTGTTCAAGAAAGTGGCCCTGGCCGACTTCCTGGCTTTATACGTGGACCGGGTTTATGGCGATCCGTCCGCGTTCGGCGGCTGGGAGCTGCTGCTGGGCACGTACGCATTCGCCTGGCAGATCTACTTCGATTTCAGCGCATACAGCGACATGGCGCGCGGACTGGCCATGACGATGGGGTTCGATCTGATGATCAACTTCAACAACCCCTACACGGCGGTCAGTCTCAAGGACTTCTGGCGGCGCTGGCACATCAGCCTGTCGAGCTGGTATCGCGACTACGTCTACATTCCGCTGGGCGGAAACCGATACGGCGAACTGCGCATGTACCGCAACATCATCATCACGATGGTGGTGTGCGGTCTCTGGCACGGGGCGAACTGGACGTTCATCATCTGGGGAGCGTTGCACGCAGTCGGCCGCGTGATCAATGATCTGCTCGAGAAGATCTCAGCTTGGAACGCCCTGCCGAAACTCGTCAGGATCCTGGCCGTGTTCCATTTTGTGTGCCTCACCTGGATCTTCTTCCGAGCCGCCTCGGTCGAACAGGCCTGGTTGATCGTCAGCAAGATCGCCAGTCTGGCGCCGGGCACGTTCGAGGTTCCGGTGGTCCTGGTGATGCTCGTGGGCGCGGTTTGGCTTTACCAGCTGACGTTGGAATCGCGATTGCGCCGCGTGCTGGAGTTGGCCCCGGTTCGCGTCGGACTGGCGATCGCCATGGTTCTGTACATGATGATCTTCGTATCCGCGCGAAACGCGCAGTTCATTTACTTCCAGTTCTGAACGTCACGCGGCCCGCTTGCGCCCGAGCTGCACGAGACGGATGCGCGAACCGCCGGATGACTGGGGAGTGCCGGGAATCGCGTGATCGGCCGCGCCGCCGTCCACGCCTCGCATCGGAATGCGGCTCACGGGAACCTCGGTGCAGCGCTCGATTCGCCCGCGCCGCAGGTGCCAGGCCCACGCGAGAGTGCGGCGGGCCGTGTGAATCAGACCGTACATTCCAAACAACTGCACGCCCGCATCGACCAGATGTGCCCGTGCAGCCAGGTACATGCGCCGCCGAATTCTCCGCGAGAAGCTGTACTTGCGAGTCTCCTCGAGCGGACGCGTGTCGTTGGTCGAATACGCGATTCGCGACCTGGAAGCGAACAACGCCACGAACATCCGCAGCGGGTTGTAGAAGAAAGCATAGGCCGCGAGCAGATTCAACTGTTTCGCCCACGGCCGCTTCGCCTCCGATGCGACGACATAATTTCCGTCGATGATGTGCGGCGCCACCGCACGGCCGTCCACCTTGTGAATCATCTGGCCGGATTCGTACATGCTCTCGTAGGACTTGGAACCCGGTGACGGCGTCAGCATCGTGATCTGGGTGTACAGGGCACCGGCCGAACGCAGAGTCTGCAGCTGATTGAGCAGCCCGTAGTTGCTTCTTAAGGTCACGAGCGGCTGCGAGTCGTGGTGCATCATCATCGGGATCGGCTGGATTCCGTTCTCGCGCAAGGCCCGGAAAGCCTCCAGCGTCTTGTTCTTGTCCTGGCCTTTTTTCACCAGCGAGCCCGTCAGGTCCTCGACACCGAGCCACAATGCCGTGAGCCCCGACTCGCGAACAACACGAAGGTGATCGCGCATGCGCAAGGTATCGTGGACAGTCGCTTCGGTTCCCCAGCGGATCTTGCAGAAAGGTCTTCCGTGCTCGCGCGCTTTTCGAGCCAGAGTTTCAACGATCTGCAGCGTCCGCGGAGGGTCGTTGAAGAAATTGTCGTCGGCGCCGAAGAAGGTGACGATGCCGAACGATTCGGCGATCCGGCGCATCTCGTCGGCAATGCGTTCGCCGCTTTTCTGGCGGTACTGCCGCTGGTTGTAGGCGGGTATCGGACAGTAGGAACAGCGGAATCGGCAGCCGAGCGTGAGAACCAGAGATGAGACAATGCAGTGCTTTCGCACCCGCGAAGCGGGCAGCGCGCTGGCCGAAAGTGCCTCGCCGCGGCCGGGCGGTTCGAGCATTCCGTAGCCGAGCACCGGGTGCGGCAGTTCGTCGAGGTCGCCAAGCAGACGCTGGATCCCCGTATCGACCAACTCTTCGGCGGGCCCGTCGTCGCAAGACGAGCGGCTGTAGACGAGGCCTCGGATTCCATCCAGCGCGCCCTGATCGCGAGCTCGCAGGAACGCGGATCGCATCGACTCGCCCCGCGCTCGATGATTCAGCAGGACCTCCAGCAGGCTCAGGAAGACATACTCCTCGCCGGTGACGGCCACGTCCGCTCCCCAAGGCTGCGACGGATCGCTGCCGAAAACCTGCCACGGTTCGTACATCATGCGGGGACCGCCGGCGATGATCAGCGGGCGACGATCAGGCTCGATGCGACATGCGTCCTGGATCAATTTGTCGCACGCCTCCGAATGCAGGTGCATGCTCGATACCAGGAACAAGTCGGGAATGCGGCCGTCCAGTCGCATCTGCGAGGGACGGAAATTCTTGTTCCACTGCTGCAATACGATGCGGGTCTTTTCGCAACCGATATCGGCCAACGCCGCACCGATCGCGCGCACGCCGGCGGGCACCATCTTGAGGTCCGTGTAAATGAACGGCAGCATGCGGGTTCGATGGTCGAAAGCGCACGCAATTACGCTGGCCAGATCATGCCGCTGTGTCATCCGCCGCAGACGCGACCTGAGCTGAACCATTTCCCCTGCGGGAAGCAGTGATTCGCCCGCGGGCATCGAAGGGAGTTCCATCTCCAAGTACTCCAGTGCGTGCGTTGAATCGTTCGTTTGCGCAGATGCAGTGACCGTTGTCGAAACAGGCCGTCGTCGGTGCAGAGCAGAGGGGCGGGGGATGGTACGGGGATTCGGCCTTGCGAGTCAACGTCAACACGGCTGAAGTTCCCTTTCCAGCGTGCCATCCCGCCCGAACCACCCGAAGACACAACTCACAATCCAAAAACAACTTGGGTCGCAGCCAACGCCCCGGCACGCAATGCGCAGGGGCACACGCGATAGCGTCCCGAGGCAGACAGTGCCCCCAATTTGGCTTTGCTGAACCGACACTCACCAACGGAGGTCGTGCGGTTTAGAAGTGGTTGCACCGTCGTGATTTATGCTTCACTCTCCCTCTGGGAGAGTCGGGCCGAAGGCCCGGAGAGGGCTACCGCTCCGCTAGTCGTAGAATTCAATTCTGGTTCGGAAGACCCTCCCCGACCGCTGCGCGGCCGACCCTCCCGCATGCGGGAGGGTGAAGCCAAGTCGTTATGGCCAAATGGTTTCTAAACCGCACGACCTCAACGGAGAGCATGAGTCTGGAAACGCATGGTTGGAACAACAAATGCGAAACCAGACGAGTCGCGGGCTTCACTTGCCCTTTGGCGGTTTCACAGATGGTTTCACCGGCCAGTCGCTCGAATCGCTGCGAGCCGATTGGAGATAATCTGCCAGCAAGTTGACGAGTTCCGGGTGCTGGGCGGCCACATCCGTCTTTTCGCCGATGTCGTTCTGCAGATCGTACAGTGCCAGACGCGAGTCGACGGCGCCTTGCCGGATTGCTTTCCATCGGCCCTGATAAAGCACGGCCTGGCTGAAGCCTCGCTCGTGGAATTCCCAATACAGAAACTCATGCCTGGTCTGTTTTGATTCCTGGCCGAGCAGGGTGGGAACAAAGCTGATGGAATCGAGCCCTTGCGGCGTTTGCGCTGCCGCCAGTTCGCACGACGTCGCGAACCAGTCGCCGAAATAGGCCACATGCGGCGAGGTCACATTCTCCGCGATCTTTCCCGGCCACCATGCGATGCACGGCACGCGAATGCCGCCGTCGGTCAGACTGCGTTTGATCCCGCTGAGCGGACCGCTCGGATGAAACCGGGCCAGGTCGTGATTGCTTTCGTTATGCGGTCCGTTGTCGCTGGTGAAGATGACAAGTGTGCGTTGGGCGATTCCCAGTCGTTTCAATTCGTCCATCATGCGCCCGACGTATCCATCCAACCGCGTGATCATCGCGGCCTGACCTTTATCCGGATTGGGCCAATCCTTGCCGGCGTACGGACCGTATTCCGGGACTTCGGCGCCGTCCTTCAATTCGCGGGTTCTCTCGTTGTTCGCGTGAGGAACGACCATGCTCCAGTAGAGAAAGAACGGCCGGTCCTTGTTTTCCCGGACGAACTTCAGCGATTCGTCGGCGAACAGGTCATCGGCGTAGACCTTGGCCTGCGTGGCATATCCGCCACCGAGATTGCCCACCGCCGTGACCGTGTTCGGCAAGCTGACTCGCTCCTCGTTTCTCCATAGGAAATCGGGAAAGTGATTGTGGGCGTGCGTCTGGTTCAGGTAGCCGAAGAAATAATCAAACCCCTGCTTGCGCGGCAATCCCGTCTCCGCGGGGCCCACGTCTCCCAACCCCCACTTGCCGATCAGCGCAGTCCGATAGCCCGAGTTCTGAAGGGCTCGAGCAACCGTTACGTCATCAGGCCGCAGCGCCTGGGCTAATGGGTTTTGTGCCCCTGCGTTGCCCCGCACCCGCGTATGTCCGTGATGGAGGCCCGTCATGAGCACGCTGCGGGATGGCGCGCACACGGTCGCGCCGGAATAGAACTGGGTGAACCGCATCCCCTCGCGAGCCATCCGATCGAGACACGGCGTCGTGATGGCGGACTGGCCATAACATCCCAGATCCCCGTAGCCCATGTCGTCCGCCATGATCCAGACGAGGTTTGGCCTTTCGCCTGCCGAGTCCGCGCCGACCAAAGACCCGAGCGTCACGAGAAACAGCGGAACCAGGTTCATATTCACCTCTGGGTTAACTGCAGGCGTTGGAACACTTGCTTCCGCTGCGAGTTGCGGTACCGCCGGGTCTGCGACCGCACCCGCAAGTTGTCAAGGCAGAGCAAGCCGATGCCCAAGGCAACTGCGGCCGCGGCGAGACCGACTCCGAGATCTTCGCGCGAGCACGCCGACATGAAAGGCTGTAACGCAGGCGGAACGGACGCATATTCACCGACAAGATTGCAGGCTGCCGGCAAACCGAGCAGCAGCAATGCCAGAATCACGATCAACGAAACGGCCCATGTACGACTGGGCCGGGTTACGATTGGAATTCGCTGTTCGTATGCCGCCCGTCCATCGGCATACGAGACCCGCACCGTTGCCGGCTCGAATCGCGGCCCAGCCCACCACTTCAGCCAGCGACGCGACTCAGGTTCGGGAATCAGACAAAGGCAGCGAAGTCCCTCCTTGTCCTGACAAACGGCCGGTTGGTCCGTCTCGGCGACCGGGGTCAACGGTCCCGACAGCAAAGTGACCGACGCGGGCCGGGTACCATCGGACGCACAGCCGATTCTCAACTGATAATTCTGCCCGACACGCAACCGATAGACGTCGTTTGTCAACGAGAGAGGCCGGTTCGTGCGCACTTCGACGAATTGCCATTTGGCCACGGCTCGAGGCTGCATGCAGACCGGCATCGCCCATTCACGCTCGGAACGCGTTATCCACGACGATTGTTTTGCTTGGTCATTCATGACAGCACCTCGACATCTGCTTTCGGTGCGCAGTCTTCAAGAAAGTGCGCAGTCTGCTGGCGAACAAAATCCTTCAAGGCTTCAGCATTCCCGTTTGCCAGATGCGTTGCCTGCCACTCCGGAAAACTGATCAGCCAGGCGAAATCGGCCATGGGCAGCGATCGCAGGAAGACATCCCGGCCGGCCACACCCTGATTCCAAACTTGCTGCGTCGCGGGCGGCAACTGGTCAACTGCGATCGCCCCCTGCGGGACAGGCCACAGCACCAGGAGTTGTTCAGCGACGGCGGGCCGCTCGGCAAACAACGAAAGTTTCACCTCCAGATCCTTGGGCATCGATCGGCCTTCACCCAGCACCGGGCCAATAGCCACCCGGCAGAGCCGCCCGCTGTGCCCCTGCCATTCGGCAATGGTAACGAGGCCGAAAGTAGGGTGTTTTCCGTAAGAAACCGCCGGCGCTATGCCCTTCAAACGCCAACGGCTCGTTTCATAACCGACCAGAGTCTCGAGCCACCGTGCCAGGCCGGTGTGCAACTCCAACGCAAGGGCCGTTCGACGCAATGCCTGCAGTCGCTTTCGCCCGTCGGCAGCCGCCGCATCCCAGTCCGTCCGGAGTTCGCCGCGAACCGGCAGTTCCGGCGTCTCGACGACCGGCCCAACTCTCGGCGCGGCATGCTGTTCACACGGCAATACGATTTCGTCGTAGCGATCCCTCAAACGCAGCAACACCGTCCGCAACACGTCGATGTTCTCGGTGGCGATGTTCCGGGCATCATCCGGCCCGAAAGGAAAATCTGTTCGCAACTGCCAGTCTGGCGGCGTTCGGCTGAGGATGGGCGTCATGCGCTGTCTGACGATCTGGTCAATCTGCTCGGCTGTGGGCGACTTTAATTCCAAGTACCAGATACAGCCGTAGTCCGCGACTCGCACCCCCTGGCGAATCCGGTGTTCGGCGAATCTGTCGATCGCGCCTGCCAACTGGTTCCACAACCCCGTTTCAACAAACAGCAGCATCAGAATTCCGCGCGTCTGGTCCATCAGGTGAGCCATGCCGCTGAAGAAGCTCTGCGCAGCGGCGAAGTCGATGGAACCGCGAGGGGCGAGCAGACGTTCGACATTGTCGAACGCAAACACCACGGGGACTCGCACTGCCGAAAGGAGTTCGACCAGCGTCTCGAGCAGGGAAAGCACGATCTCGGGACGCGAAGGAGGAAGCGATTCGTCTCCAACGGTAAAGTCGTGTTCGAGCAACTCGCCAAGCCGATCGACTTGTTCCAGGAGAGCCAGGTCCGCGAAGGCCAGCAGTGTTTCGCGTTTCATGCGCACTCCGCTGGTGCTTCCCGTCAGCGTTCGGCCGACATGATCAGCGAAGAGCGCGCGGGCCGCAGCCACTGGCATGGCATGAAGTCGGCACACATCCGCAAGCGGAACGAGCGAGTTTACCGCCGCGAGCGACTCAAGAAATCGATCCCGGTTCGATGACCAACTGCGACGGCTCGGCTGCCGCACCGCACCGTCCGGACCGTATGCACGTGCCCATTCGCACCATTCGACGCGAGAAAGTGGAGCAATCGCTTCGTACAACACGCGCTGCGTGATCGCGTTGGCGCACCACGTCAGCCTCGCAGCCGATTCAGCGTTTTCCCGCGAAAGCAGTGATCGCACCAGTTCGTGTAGTATGTACTCCGGAAACGCGAAAGCCGGATCAAAATACCGTGGCCGCACCCAGAGTTCCGGCGTTTCGGTATCGCGGCGCGACAAGACATGCATCAGATGCGTCTTGCCGCTTCCCCGCACTCCCCGGACGGTCACCAGTCGCGTTCCGCGCGGCTGTCCGGGGTTCTGATGATCTAACTGGCGATACTTGTCCAGAATGCGGCACAGTCGGTCGTACTCGTCATTGTGCACGGCAGGCACATGGACCTCGAGCACGTGCATCCCGGGCCGGTCCGGAACGACGATGGCATCGAACGGATTGTCTTCGCCCCGGAGAAAACCGATCGCCCGCTGTTCATGAGGAGACAACATAGTACATCACTTCCCGTCCTATAATCATCGCCAATTCGGGTTCCGGCAGTTGATACATGGCCTGCGTGAAGGGCGTGAGCTTGATCTCGCGGTCCTTGCACATTTGACGCAGAGCATCATGGAATTCCCCGACGCTCGCCGACGGACACTTAACTCGCGTAGCGCGATACAAACTCGGCAGATCCATCGGCTGCAGTGATCCTCGGCGCTGGAAGTCGCGAACCAGCGACAAAATCTCGGCCCGCAGCGCGGAAACGGTACCCTGAGCGACCGGAGCCGGCCCCAGAGCAGCTGCTGGGGCGACCGTGGCAGAATGAAGTCGAGCCAGCAATTCGTTCACATCCGGTGCACGCAAGCTGGAGACCGCGGCCTGCAGAGTCCCGCGCAGGCTGTCCAGATGATCCACAACGCGACCGAGAACATCGCGCATGCCGGCAACGGACACCGCCAGTCCATCGACGCCCGCCTGAGTAGCTGCCAATAACTGCTGACCAGGGTCTTTCTCAACGAGATACCGGATGCCGGCAGGCGCCAAGGCGAAAAGCGGAGTGCGAGCGCCCTTTCCTTTTGCTTCCCCCACTTGAACAACCAACCCCTCATCGAGGCAGCGTTTCGCAGCCGCTTTCGCGGCCGCGCTGGCCGAGAGGAATATGCCCGGATTGGCTTTGGTGCCGTGCAACTTCCTCGGTGCAGAATCCGCAAGTGCTCGCTCCAAGGCCTCCAAAATCAACGCATCCGTGTTGTCAGATTCCTTCGCCATCCTGCGCAGCCTCAATGCTCACCATATTTCTGGGTCAGATCACGGTCGACACTTCACACAGTCTGTCTTGCCGCCCGTGCAATTTCCATAGTCTGCCGGATACCAGATGCCGGATACCGGATGCCCGTGACAGTTACCGGATGACAGATCCCTGGTGTTTTTTGACTCCAGACTCCAGACTCCAGACTCCAGACTCCGCCCCCCCAAGGTGCCATCAGACCCAAGAACCGATATGCTGATCTTCGGGAATGGTCAATTTTCTTTTCAACGCGCGCTTCGTTCGGGCACAGACAAGCATCTTTGAGATTTGGGTTTCGGTTCGAGAACTGCCGCGTGCCACTTCTGGTGGTTGTCTGCCAACGCCCCCACTCCTTTGAGCCAAACGGGTTTGACTGACTGTCAGCGGAGACCGGCGCATGACCGACAAACGAAAAATTTCCGATGGCGTTCGACATTGGCTCTCCGGTGAAATCACGAGTTGGGTTGCGGAGGGGATCATCTCCCGCGATCAATCGGAGCGAATTCTCTCCCGCTACGAATCGGCAAGCGAAATCGCGGATCGCAAGCATTCCGCTGCCACCTTCGTGCTGATGGGACTGGCCGGGTTGATGGTCGGTTTGGCGGCGTTGTTGCTGGTCGGCTACAACTGGTCGGACATGCCGGCAGGCGTCAAACTCGGAATCCTGTTCGGCTCCCTGCTGGCCGCACACGGTCTGGGATTCTGGCTCCGCTTCGGAATGAACGCAAGGAGATCCTCGGAACTGGCTTTCTTCCTGGGATGCCTGTTGTTCGGAGTGGGCATCTGGCAGGTCGCCCAGATATTCCACATCCAGTCGCACTATCCCAACGGCATCTGGATTTGGGCATTAGGCACGCTGGTCATTGCGCTGTGTTTGGACACGCCCTTGCTGCACGCGTTGTTCGTGGCGCTCATGGCGATCTGGGCGGGCATGGAGATTCTCAACTTTCCGGATCTGGGCAGCTGGTTGTTTGGACGCTGGCACGGAATTCCCAACGGGGGTTACAGCTTGCCGCTGCTCGTGCTGCCGGGACTTTTGTGGTCTTACCGCAAACAGTCGGTAATGACCGTTGGCCTGTATGTGCCGCTCCTCGCATGGTGGGTGGCGATTCAACCGTTTGCCTGGCACTGCTCCGAGGGCATCGTCTATTTCATCGGCGCCACCGGGGGCCTGTTCCTGCTCATGGCTCAGCTCCACCCGGACCACAGCCGCTTCGGCATCGTCTTCCGGTTCTACGGTGCGTTGCTCGCCGCCGGCGCGTTGATACCGTTGAGTTTCCACGACTTCAATCGGGAAATATCGCATTCGCACATGGTTCCGGTGCTGGCCGAGTTGTCGATGGGCATGGCGATCCTGGTGCTGTCGTTCGTGGTGATCATCGCGGCGATCCTGGTGAGGCGAGTCTACTCGCACGATTCCGCGCCGCTGCCGGACCAGATGCTGTCCGTGTTGCGCAGACAGTGGCTGCCCTTGGGTCTGATTCTGGCCATGGCGATTCTGCCGGTGACGAACGAAATGCTCTTTCCGGGACTGCTGCCCACGGTCGCAGCGAATGTCGCAATGGTCATGCTGGCGATCTGGCTTATGCAGATCGGGCTGCGTGAAGACCGTGGCGTGCCCTTTGCAGCGGGCGTGGTTTATTTCCTGCTCTGGACCATCTTCCGCTACATCGACTTGTTCGCCGATTTCGGAGGCATGCTCGGCGCCGCAATGATGTTCTTCCTGTGCGGAGCGGGTTTGTTTGGAATGTCACTCTACTGGCGATATCGCAGGGGGAGAAAACATGTCTGAATACGACATCGCGGCCGGAGGGCCAACCGGACCGTCAGAGTTTGCTCCACTTCCGCAGCGAGAAGCTCAGATACTCGCCTGGCTGAAGTCAAAGGTCTTCTTCCTGCTCGCCATCGGCGTGGGCCTGCAGATCCTCGTGCTAGTCGCCATGATTGCCCAAAGGTCCAGGCCGCTCGTCAATGGCACGACCGTGCTGCTGCGAGTCGTCCCCGTGGATCCGCGCGACCTGTTCCGCGGCGATTACGTCATCCTCGGCTACGACTTCAGCCGCGTGCCGTCCAACGGAGTGGAAGGCATGCCGGATTACCAGCAAGGTTCGCATGACGTCGCAGGCCGAACGGTGTACGCATTGCTCGTTCCCGAACCGGACGGCAAGCATTGGCGATGCGAACGCTTCACCGCTTCGCGGCCCGCCACAGGCGTTTTCCTCCGAGGAACGTTGCGCAGCTGGGGACGCGCGGAATTCGGCATCGAGTCTTACTACGTTCAGGAAGGCACCGGGCGCACGTACGAACAGGCTATCCGCAGCCACAACCTTTCCGCGGAAGTCGCTGTCGGCCGTGACGGGCAGGCAGCTCTCCGCAGCCTGCAGATCGAGTGAGCCCCGCGTGAACATCGAGCGATGCTGCATCTCAACCCGGCAGCCGTTGGTCAGTGGTCGGTCGTCGGGAATCTCTTTGTCTTCCTCCGGACTCCAGACTCCGGACTCCAGACTTTGTTCGTTATTGCAGCCCAAATCGCAATAGCCGACAATCCCGCGTGAACAGGGCATTCGTCGGCTCTTCTTTTTGACCGCGTCCGAGCAGTCGCCGATCCGTGTCCTCGCGTACCGCCGGAGATGCCGAAAATGAGCGATGCACTGCAACTTCGTCCGATGACCGCCCCGGAGGTGGAACAACTGGTCGCCTGGGCGGCCGGCGAGGGCTGGAACCCGGGACTGGACGATTGCCGGTCCTTCTTCGAGGTGGACCCCGACGGATTCATGGCGGCCGAGATCAACGGCGAGATGATCGGAGGCGGCGCGATCATACGCCATCACGCCAGTTTCGGTTTCATGGGACTTTTCATTGTGCGGGCGGATTACCGCGGACACGGCATCGGCCGCACGCTCTGGTACGCAAGACGCGACCGACTCGCCGCGCGACTTGGGCCCGACGGCACCATCGGAATGGATGCGGTGCCCGCGATGCGGGAGTTCTATGCCCGCGGCGAATTCCGCGAGTCCGGGCTCAGCGTTCGTTTCCGACTCGACGGGGCTGCCCCGACTCTGGACGATTCGTTCCGAACCGTTCCCGTCAGCGCGATCCCGAGGGAACAACTGGCCGAATTCGATCGAAGTTGCTTCCCGTCGCCGCGCGACCAATACCTGCGAGTCTGGATCGCCCAGCCGCACAGTCGCACTTTTGCGGCAGTCGAGAACGGCACGCTGCGAGGCTACGCAGTCACGCGTCGGTGCGGAACAGGCTGGAAAGTCGGTCCTCTGTTCGCCGATCATCGTGATGTGGCGCGCGGCCTGTTTCAAAGCTGCTGGGAAACCGCGGAAGGCACTCCGGTCTTTCTGGATGTTCCCGAAGGCAACCCGCAGGCGATCGCGATGGCCAACGAGTTCGGCATGGTGCCGGGCTTCAATTGCATGAGGATGTACCGAGGACCGGAACCCGCCGTCCAACTGGAACGAGTCTACGGCATCACGACATTTGAATTGGGCTGAGTGACGTCTACTTTGCCGGCTGCCCGATCTTCGTGAGCAATTCAATCGCGGCGGCAATCTCGGCTCTGCGCGCGTAAATTGCCGATGGTTCCTTGGCAAAAGTCGTCATGTCCGACGTAATTGATGCGGGCACCTTCAGCAGCGTCTCGTAGCGGGCGATCTCGGCGGCCGGCAACTTTGCGCGAACGGCGGCAAGCAACTCGCGAAGCAGGTTGAGATACTCGTAATCCTCAACGCCTTCGCGGAGCATTTCCCAGCGGATGCTCGAAACGGGCGGCTCAAGCACCGGACCGGCGGACGGATTCGGCACCGCAGCGGCCAGCGGCGGATAGATGAAACGCCCGTCTCCGTTGCCCCAAAACTGCTTCGCACCTTTGGGCGTCGAATAGCCGCTGACGTAGCCCATCGGATCGTCATACGGATTCTGCGGATGATCCGGAAATGCCGTTTCCGAAGTCCAATAGTTGCTCGACCAGACCAGCGTGCCAACGATCTCGCGCTGCCAGGTCTGCCAATGCCAGACACGCAGCTCAGTCGCCGGGTGATCGATGAACAGCGTGCAGTAAGGAGCTTTCGGCCCCGTACACACGTACCACCAGAATTCATCGCCCGCAGTGCGACGACGCTCCGCCTGTGCAGGGTCGTAGTTCGGCGTAATCGGGCACCAGATATTCACCGGTCCGGCCAGCGCGTCGACAGGCTCTTCGGTGAGCATGGTCCGCAAACCCGGAGCATGGAGCTTGAGACGCTCGAAGCCGCGCCTCACGAATTCGTAATCCTTCGGCTCCGGCTCGTCAAACCAGTAGATGTAGGGCATTCCCAACCAGCCCTTCGCACGGAAATGATCCTCCAACTGCTTGACGTAACTGGCGAACATCGCCTTGTACTGAGGCGTCTCTTCTCCGTAAGCCCCGATCTTCGGCTCGACGCGATCGTGAAATGTCCCGCCGCCCATTCCTTCGATCGGCAGCCTTATCGTATTGAAATGAAATCGGCGCACAGCCCGCTCGAATGCCGCGTCGAACGCCGTGAAGTCGACTTCCGCCCGCGGCGGATTTGCGTCGGGTACGAACTTCACGCGGATGTCATCCAGCGGCGCAGGATCATACGGACTGATGCGATGACGGGAAAAACTCTCGAAGTACATGTCCAGGATCTTGCGACGATCCTCGTCCGACTTGATGTTGTGGTACTCGAAGACTGTCCACGGCGAAAAGCCAAACGCGGTCTGCAGATGATTGGTCTCGGGAAGAGCAAAGTCCCAGACATGCAGCCGCAGCGGAACCTCCGCCGCAAACCCCTGGGCCTTCAGCGAAACGCTGCCCTCATAATCGCCCGGCGCCGCATCCTTCGGCACGTAGACCAGCACCCACAGCGGCTGGTTCGTGCCGGCAGGAACGTCCAACGGTTCGCGCAGAGTCGGCAGAGCATCGGGCCACCAGTCCCGAACGCCGGCACCGTCCGTCGGATGCTCGACAAAATGGTAATAGACGCGCAGGATGTCGATATTTTCGGCCGGTAACACGGCTTTTCCGGGCCCGGTCAATGGGGATGCCTTGGCCGTCAAACCCGTCAGCGGCTTGTCGGGACGCACGACGAGCTGGATCGCCTCGTAGTCGTGCCGCGCCGCGGAAAGCGTCGCCGCCGGAGCAACCGCCGCGGGTACGGGCCGCTGCCGCGGGATCTTGCGTGTCGCATCGCACCACCACACGGCCGTGTCACCGCCGGTTTCAGCCAGACGCATTCCGTAATCCGACCGGTAGAAGTCGGGCACATTCAGTTCCATCTCGGCCCGCGTCGAAATCGCAGCCGGCCCCGAACCGACCGCAAGCGACAACGAACTCGGTCCCGCCGGCAGCGATGGAAGAGTGAATTCAACTGCTTGTGTCTTGCCTGATTCGAGCTTCGGCAGCGAACCGGTCAGCGAGTCCTTCGTGATATCCTTACCCGCGAGACACACCGAGCAGGACGGGACGACCGCCTCCTTGCCGCGGTTGCGAACCGTCATGGTCAATGCAACTCGACCATCGCTTCGTTCCTGCCTGACGATCCGGTCGACGGTAATCGGCTCGCCGCTGATCGGCAGATCCGCGACGATCGTCTCGCCGGTGAGCGAAACCTGCCTGTCCGCCACCTCGGCTTCAAACTCGACCTGATTGATCTGAAAGCCGCTCGCGTCGGCGGCGCGCAACCTCAGGCGCAGATGGTCGCCCGACAGCAGATCTTCGGGAATCGACGCTTGCGCAGCACCCACCTGCTGGATCGTCGCGGCCGTCCGCCACTGCGTGCCATCCCGACTCACCTCGGCGATGCACGACCCGGCCACATGGTAGTTCACGTTGAAAGAAAACCGGCCGGAACGGAATTGCATGCCGGGAAGGCCGAACACATAAGTCACACATTGCCCATTCCCAAGTGTCCAGCGAGTGCTGTTGAAGCCGGCTGTGGCATTTTCCAGTGTGCGGTGATAGTTGCTCGCAGGGCCTTCGAATGTGCCGACGAACCGATACCTGCCCTCGCGGATCATTTCCCCTTCCCCCAGCAGCAGCGGTCCCTTCTGGAGATTAACGGGAATCGCCCGGGCCAGTTGAACGGAGTCGAACTGGATCGCGCCCGTCGCGTGCCACTGCCCCAAACGGATGTAACCTGATCCGTCTTCCGGCACGCGAAAAGTGTGCCCGTACCATTTCCAATCGGGACCGATGTCGGAATAGTCCCGGTTGGCAAATGAGGGGCCGGCAATCGCCGATCCGGCTCCCGAAACTCGCCTCGCCCGAAAACGGAAGTGATATAGGCCGCCCGACTTCAGACGCAAGTCGTCGCTTCGCCAGAGGCACGTATCCTCGCCCTTTCCAGTCACTTCCAGGATATCGCGGTCAACCCATCGGCAGCCCTCACCCTCGGACTTCCAAGATTTCGGACTGTCGCCGCCTTCGCGGAATTCACTGTTGGGCAGCGTCTGTGTCAAGGCGAGAGAGGCGCACGCGAGATTCATGATCCACGCGGCAATCGCCATGTTTCGTGGAAGCCGCAATTGCATCGTGTTCTCCTTGACGGATTGGGCCTAAGGGTTTGTGTGGAACAGGCTCACGGAAGTGTGGCACGGAACTCACGACCAAACCTCTCGAATGGGACGTGTGACAAGCCGTGCTGATGTCCGATGAACGCCCCAAAACACGACCAGAGCACTCGAAAGTACTGGTGAACTCACTCTTCGGTTCCAGCTGAGGGCAGCAATACGGCGCAGCCAAGAGGCGACACGCCGCTCCCGGCCGGTAGCCCATCGCCGTTATTTCCTCCGCTCCCCCCGAAGTACGCATTGCCGGTTCTTGATCAGCCACGAATTAATTGACTGAAGGCTCGCTGGGATCAAGGGAGCCGAACCTGACGATTGGTTCGCGGAGCGTGGTGCCGACCGGACCAGTCCACTCGTCGGGCGGCATAAGGTCGATTTCCCTTGACCGTGGCGGGCCTTCGGCCGTTCTTGGGCACCGCTTGAGCACGACAGTTCACTCGACTTTTTCCAGTTTCAAATAGTCGAGCCCGAACATGTGCCGCTTCACTGCCTTCGCATTCGCTCCCACGATCTGAACTTCGAGGCGATTGATGCCCGGTTCGAGATCGACCGTGCCGACTTCCAGCGCGTCGTTCTCCACACCGTCGTTGAAGCGGTCGAACTCCTTCGTCAACTGGCCGAGCTTCAAGCGCACAATCGCATAGTCCACCGCTTTGGTCAGATCGGCAACCACCTTGTACCGCCCTTTCTCCTTGACCGGCACCTCGAGCACAAGCTTGTCGCCTGGTTTGCCGTCGATCCACCACAATTGAGCGTTGCAACTCCAATCGTTCGAATCCGTCGCCTGGACCTGGGTTTCGCCGCCCGTCTTCTCGACGATCTTCAGGCTCTCGCCTTCGAGGGCGTCTCGCTCGGCGCGAACCTCCACCACATCGGTCCGTTTCTTGGCAACGGGAAGAACCGCCGCTTCCGGATCGGGCTTCACGTTGCACGTGGCGCCGGGCCTTCCATACCAGAAGACTGAAGGGGCGTAGTTGACTTTGGTGTGTGCCCAGTGCCACAACTCGAGGTCGAACTTGATTGACTTGGTAAACGGCAGGGCGTCGAGCATGCGATAGCGGTCGTTCACCGAGAACCCTCCCGCGAGGTTTCCGTCGCCGCAGGGCTGTGCGTGAAACGGCGACTGGAAGAATTCGGGACGGCACCACGCGTATCCATAGTAGTCTTCCGACCCTGTTCCGATGTGCGAAGGAAACTCCTCGCCATCGATGAAGATCTTTTCGTCACCTTCTCCCCACCATGCCGCGGCTCCATTAAACAGCGTAAGCGTATCGCCGACGATCTTTCCCACGCCGGAGACCGTCACATAGTTGACGTCGAAGGCTCCTTTACCGGTCTGGTCCTTTCGCGGTCCGGTATCCACCTTCGTCAATTGATGCCAGACCGCGTGGAAGTGCATGCTCCGCTCGGTCCACTCGTACACCGAGCCCTGCACTTCGGACGTTACCTTCACCGGCTGGTCACCGAGATTCTGCAGGCTCACGCGACAGGACTTTTCGTGGGGCATGACCCAGTAACAGGTCATCGTTCCGTCCTTGTCCACATTCGTGTACCAACTGCGATAGGCGTGGATCTGATAGCCCGTCCCGAAGAAATCCCCCACCGGACACCAGACCGTCTGCTCGCCATCAAACTCCGCCGTCAAAACCGTGGAGCGCAGAGCCTGCTCGCGATCCGCCGCTTCGAGCTTCACGGTGATCTTGCGAACCGCTCCGGCCCCGCCGCTCCCCTGATACAGATTCAAACCCGCAGTCTTCGGCGGCAACTCGACGCCGGCGACTTGGATTGTCCCCAGCGGCGGCGTATCGCCCAGTTCGGCCGCAACCAGAGTCTTGCCGATCTTGTCAATCAGCGACTTGAGTTCGTCGAGTTGGCCTCGCTCGAAGGACTTCACCTTGGTGCCGGATTCATAGGTCCGGTAGTTGATCTGGTAATAGAGCGCCTCGCCCTTCTGCGCGCCGAAGTCGACGATCGCGTCACTTTCATAAGTGATCTTACAGCCGTCCTGGTACGGTATCGGCAGATACAGGTTGTGACCTCGCTGAGCATACGGCGTCAACGGCGACACCGATTCGCTCAACGGCGGGCCGATCAGCTTGCCGCCGCTGATAAGATCCGCAATCGGTCCTTCGATCGCCGGCTTCGCACTGCCATCAAGGTATACTCGCAGCGTTCCATTGCTGAACGGCTCGAGCTTGCCGTCCTTGCTCTTGCCATGCCATGTGGCCCAGAAGCGAACGACCGCACCGGCGCCCTTCGCGTCGAGCATGACGTACTCTTTTCGCCCGGCATTGTCTTCAACTCGCACAAACTGGCTTCGGTCCCAGTTCGCAAACCACCCCTCCTTGCCGACGCCGACCGTATCGCGATCGTAGCTGCTGAACTGCCGGCAGATGTAATGCGGCGAGGGAACCTCGGCAGACCGCTCGCGACTGACCATCTCGTTCAACAAAGACTCGAGACTGACCGACTCTGCCGCCATCGACGGCAGCGACGCCGCCAATGCGATAGTGAAACAGATTTGCATGATGATTCGCATGTATTGCTTTCCTTTTTCTTAAATCGGTCGAGTTCGCAGTCGCACGAGAGATCCTCAGGGTACAACTGCGACATTGGCGTTTCCAGTGTGCTGCGACGGATACACGAGGTTGGCAGGCGATCGTCTTATCGCTTCACCCGCCCGCAAGCAGGAGGGTGAAGACGTTGTCGGCAGTTCATTGATTCGAGTTTGTATTGATAGCTGCCTGCGACACACGGGTGGACAAGCTCTCAGGTTTTACTCCATCGCATCGTTGTTAGGACTTTTCATGCCGGGTGGCACGGAGCGTCTGAAGTGCGATGTGAAGGAGGAAGAACCTACAAACAACCGACCCATGCCTTACGAGAGCAATCACCGCGATGCCGGTTTCGCGGGCGTGTGGACGATATTCGTGACAACGCCGTCGTCGTTCACCGCGAACTCGTAGTAGCGGTCGCCGAGATCGACGCGGTCGATATAACCGCGGTCATTCCGGCGCAGAGCGGCAAACGAAATCACCTGCCGGCATGCGTTGTCGTTCTCGCAGAACTTCATCTTGTTGTATCCGAGCGACCAGATCTCCATGAACAGGAGGACTTCGGTCAAGTTGCTCTTGAACCCGCGATTCCAGCGATCGATCGCGACTTCGATCCGGCCTTCGCTGCTGTTCCAGAACTGGTTGCCCTGTGTGGCAAGGCTCTCCTGCGGCGCGCCGTAAAACCAGCTGATGTTCCCGCGCATGAATCCGTATTTGCCCCATTCCGCGCCCTGGCCTTCGGCCCAGTACTTCTTCCAGGCGGCGTCCCAGGTGTTCGCCGCGCCGTCCCACAATCCGCGATCCTGAAAATGCCGCTTGGTGAGGTCCCAGCTGAACCAGCCGCTCTTCGGATCCGCGCACATGTCGGGACCGCCGGCCATCACCAGCATCTGGCCCCAGCGGCGATTCAGTTCCGGCGATTTGCGCACGTAGGCATCGATGTCGTGGCAGGCCTCGTGATGGACCACGGTCATGAACCAGTTCTCGCTCCCGCGATCACCGATTATTTCGCGGGCATCCTGACCGAAACCGTATTCGCCGTTGTCCACCGGCACGCCGTTGAACGTGTTCTTGAGATGGCCTCGCACGAGATAGTCGCGTCCGCCGCCAAGCCAGTCGTTTGCCGTAATGCCGGTTCCGGGATAGATCTCGCGGGGAATCGTCCGAACCCACTGATGGATCGCCTCGGCGCCCCGGGGGTTCTGTCCGTTATCGATGTAGATGAGGCCGATATCTTCGACCAGCTTGCGATAGCCCCCGGTCATTTGCGCGGCGTCGCATAGCGCCCGGCGCACCCTGGGGTTCTCGTAATAGGCGACCAGCGTTGTAAGCCAGACCTGTGCGGCAAGCGATGGAATGCCGGGCTGTTTCTTGATGTCGTGCGTCTGGAGTTTGAAATACTGCGGATACGACTTGATAAGGTCGAGGAGCCCGCGCACGATCTCCTGTTTCTGGGACGGGGTAGCAAACCTCGTCACAAAATCGTACAGCGCGCCTTGCAGCGTCTGCATGCGACTGCGGGCGTTCGCGTTGGCGGGATCCGCGAGAAAAGGTCCGAGATCGCGAGGATGCTCGGCGATCATCGAGACAATCCCGCTCAGATACGACCTGCCGCTCTCGCCCCTGGCCCACCGCAGAACACCGCACTTCTCGCCGCCCACAATCATGTCGATCGTTCCGTCCCCGTCCATGTCCGCGAAATCCACGATTGGCCCGTCGGTCAAAGCGTGCATGTCCAGCTTGCCGAACTCAGGACCGGAAACACTGAACTCGCCCTGCTCGCGCAGCAGCGGCGTTGCCGGAGTGCCGCTATTGATGCGAAAGCGAATGTTGCCCCAGTTGTATGAATCGACGAAATCAGACAACCCGTCCTGATTCAGATCCGCGATGCGGACATTCAGGTTGTACGATCCATCGACAGTCAGCCCCTCCGAATCCACCTTGGTGTCGGGCGCGTCGAAGACGAGTTCCTTGTCAGCAGCCGCGCCGTAGGCCACCTTGACGCTGCCGGAGAACGAACCGGTGATCACGTCGGGAACACCGTCTCCGTTCCAATCCGCGATCTCGGCACGCACGTCCTCCGCCACGAAATCGCCGCCGGTTTTCGCCTGAACAACAACAGCCTTCGCCAGCGCAGGCTTGCCGGCGGACGTCGACATATTGCGTGCCCATCGTACTTTGCGATCGTCGGCGACGAAGGCCAGATCACGCCGACCGTCCCGGTCCATGTCGATCCACGCAATCGCGATGCGTCCCTTGCCGAATTGAATCGGGGCACCGCCGGCCTCGACTACGACACCCGGCGCGAAAGCGGGTGCCTGTTGAGTACCGGAATTGCGATACCAGCTCACGCGTCCCTCGGCGCCGACGAGCAGATCCACCAATCCGTCGCCGTCCCAATCCAGGGCTCGCGGCATGGCGGCCGTTGAAACGCGGACCGGCTCGCTTCCGGCCTTCATTTCACTGAGGCCCGTAAAGCTGGTCGTGGCCCATTGCCCGGTCGGCTTGATCACAGTGACGTGCATCGTCGCGGTCGTGCTTCCGTTGTGTCCATCACTCAGCACAAACTGGAACGAGTCATCGCCGACGAAGTCGTTGCGCGGCGTATAGCTGAACGTGCCGTCGTCGTTCATGACCGCGCTGCCGTTGGAAGGCTTGGTGAAACTCACGAACTTCAATTCGTGAGTCTCGACATCGTAATTCCCGAGCATGACGCTCGGCGTCGGAAACGTCTTGTTCATCTCTACCGTCGCGTATCGATCCGGCACGCGAGGCGCGATGTTGGGAAACGGATCCGGCAGCCACCGCGTGGTGACGCTGTCATCGGGAGCTTTCGTGTCAGCGGCAGCAACAAACTTCGCCGGACTCGAAGTCACCAGCCAACATCCGAACACCAGAATCGCGCTGAAGAAACAAGTTCGAGTCCCCATGAAGTCTCTCTCGCCTTGAAGCCCTGTATTGCCGCCCGGTCTTCGCCGGATTATGACACTTCCATTGACCCGGGTGTCGATGCCGGCTCTGGTTCCGATATGACGTTCCGCGGCTGAACCCGAGGCACGCGGCCTCGAAGTTCCGGAACTTGGCACCCAACTTATCCTACGAAGAACGATGAAACAGCATATGAGCCCGAAAAAAGCCTCGAATCCGTTGCCTTCCGGACATATTGGCCTTGCCCTGGCATCGCTGCTGATCTGCGGAATGTCGACTGCCGCGGACCCGTCGACGTCGATGTGGTTCGACGGGCCTGCAGCGAGCTTCCAGCAGTCGCTGCCTTTGGGCAACGGCCGCATCGGCGCGATGATCTTCGGCGGCGTTGATGAAGAGCGCATCGTGCTCAACGAGAGTTCGGTCTGGTCCGGTTCGCGCGAGGAGGCCGACCGAGTCGACGCACATCGGACGCTTCCGGAAATCCGGCGTCTGCTGCTCGAGGGCAAGAACTCCGAAGCCGAGGAACTTGTCAACGCGAACTTCACCTGCCAGGGGCGAGGATCGGGCAACGGAAGCGGCGCCAACGTGCCGTTCGGTTGCTACCAGACTCTCGGCAACCTGCGGCTGACGTTCGGCAGTTCACGTGGCCGCAGCCGATTGAAATGCGAAAGCGGCCATCGCGCCTGGTCGCCCAACCAGGAAATCGAAAGCACCATCGACGGCAATGTCGACACGAAATGGTGCATCATTCACGACGGACGCCCGGTTGTGTGGCAGCTTGACGCAGGTGCCGACGCCGCCACCCCCGCCGGATATCAACTCACTTCGGCCGAGGACGTTCCCGAGCGAGATCCGCGGACATGGAAACTGGAGGGCTCGCCCGACGGCCAATCATGGACGCTGCTCGACGAACAGAGGGACGGTTCGATCTTCACCGCACGGCACGAGACCCGTTCGTACAGAATCGCCAAGCCGTCAGCCTGCCGCTATTTCCGCTTCACTTTCATGCCGAATCCCGGCGTTACGCATTTTCAAGTGGCCGAGATTCGGATCGATGGCCAAACGCCCCGGAAAGGAAAGAGCGATGCAGACGAATACACGCGCACGCTCGACCTGCGGTCGGCATGTGCAAATGTGAGCTACCGCCAGCGCGGCGTACGATACACGCGCGAACATTTCGTCAGTGCCCCGGATGAACTGTTTGTCTCGCGGCTGTCTGCCGACAAACCGGGCTCGCTTTCCCTGGCTATCGAACTCGACAGACCGGAACGATTTGAAACACGGGCCACGGCAGACAACGAATTGCTGATGAGCGGCACGCTCGACGACGGACGCGGCGGTCGGGGCGTAACCTATGCCGCGCGCCTGCGAGCGGTCGTTGTCGGCGGATCCGTGAAACCGGAAGGACACCAACTGGTCGTCGAAGGCGCAAATGAAGTCCTGGTTCTGCTGGCCGCCGCGACGGACTTCAAAGGCTTCGCCGGGCGCAACCTGAACGACCCGCTCGCCGCCACGACCGGCGACCTCGACAGGGCTGCGAAGAAGTCTTTCGAAGAACTCCGCGCGACACAGCGAACCGATCACGAGAAGTACTTCAATCGCGTCGAGCTCAACCTGCCCGCAACGGCGAACAGCGCGCTGCCGAACGTCGCGCGCCTAGCCGGTTTTTCGCAGGGCAACGAAGATCCCTCGCTGGCCGCGCTCTATTTCAACTTCGGCCGGTATCTGCTCATCAGCAGTTCGAGGCCCGGCGGCCTGCCGGCGAATCTGCAGGGAATCTGGGCCGAGGAAATCCAGACTCCCTGGAATGGCGACTGGCATCTCGACATCAATGTCCAGATGAACTACTGGCCGGCCGAGGTCTGCAACTTGTCCGAACTGCACGAACCGCTGCACAAGCTGATCGCTTCGATGGTCGAACCCGGCCGCCGCACGGCGAAGGCCTATTACAATTCGCGAGGTTGGGTGGCCCACGTCATTACCAACCCCTGGGGATTCACTTCGCCTGGCGAGCACGCGAGCTGGGGCGCTACGGTCAGCGGATCGGCCTGGCTCTGCCAGCACCTTTGGGAACATTATGCGTTCACGCTCGATCGCGAGTTCCTGCGCTGGGCATACCCGATACTGAAGGAGTCGTCGCTTTTCTACCTGGACAATCTGATCGAGGAGCCTGAAAAGAAATGGCTCGTCACGGGTCCGTCGAATTCGCCGGAGAACCGTTTCATTCTGCCCGACGGCAAAGCGGCGCATGTGTGCCTCGGACCGACGATCGACATGCAACTGCTGCGCGAGTTGTTCGGCAATACCGCGCAAGCTGCTGAAATACTCGGCCTCGATGCAGAACTGCGGCGGGAACTTGCCGACAAGCGGACGAGGCTCGCGCCGAATCAGATCGGCCCCGACGGACGCCTGCAGGAATGGTTGAAGCCGTATCCGGAATCGGAGCCGACCCACCGCCACACATCGCACATGTACGGCCTGCATCCCTTCTACGAGATTACGCGGCGCGGCACGCCTGATCTGGCCGACGCCTGCCGCAAGTCGCTCGAAACGCGTGGCGATCAGAGCAATGGCTGGGCCTTGGCTTGGCGAGTGAATTTCTGGGCGAGGCTCGGCGACGGTGATCGCGCATACCGGCTGCTTCAGGCGCTGCTGCATCTCACCGGCGAAAGAGTGCTGAACTACACGGGACAGGGCGCGGGCAGCTACGCGAATCTCTTCGATGCGTGTCCGCCTTTTCAGATCGACGGTAATTTCGGAGGCTGCGCGGGGATCGCCGAGATGCTGCTCCAGTCGCACGCCGGCGAAATCGAACTGCTGCCTGCACTGCCGAAGGCCTGGCCGGCAGGCAGCGTCAGGGGCCTGCGCGCTCGAGGAGGCTTCACCGTGGACATCACGTGGCAGCAGGGGCAAGTGACTTCTTTTCGCATTACCTCGCCCGAACCTCGGGAAGTCACTGCGCGGGTGAACGGCGAAACCAAGACAATTCGTTCCGAACGCCCTTGAATCGAGTAAACTGATCAAACATCGCACTTCGAGAGGAGGACCCGATAAATGACCAGAACGATGATTGTGTGTCTCGCTGTCACACTTACCGCCGCAACCGTTCATGCGACGGAGTTCCACGTCGCAACCCATGGCAAGGACTCCAATCCGGGAACGCAGGCCGCGCCGCTGCGAACCATTCAGCATGCAGCGGAACTCGCCCAGCCCGGCGACACCGTTACGGTGCACGAAGGCGTCTATCGCGAACGCATTAATCCGCCGCGCGGCGGCCAATCCGATTCGCAGCGAATCGTCTATCAGGCCGCACCCGGAGAGAAGGTGGAAGTCAAAGGCTCGGAAGTCATCAAGAACTGGACCAAAGCACAAAATGACGTCTGGAAGGTTACGATTCCCAAAGAGTTCTTCGGCGACGGCAATCCTTACACCGATCTGATCCGCGGCGACTGGTTCAGCGGCAAAGGACGCCCGCATCACACCGGCGCGGTTTACCTCAACGGCGATTGGCTGATCGAAGCGGCCAAGCTGGACGATGTTCTCGCGGCCGGCAGTGCGGCGTCTTCCGAAGCGAAGGGCGGATGCCTGCTCAACGTGGCCTGGATTCGTCCCGGCAGGACCGACGAACAAGCCGGCCGAATTCCGGCCGTTTCCTATGCCGCCAATGAAGGGATCATCAACGCGCCCTGCACGGAAGGCGGCCAGTGCATCGGATGGATCGAGGACGGAGATTGGGTTCGCTACGACGCGGTCAATTTCGGCGACCGAGCCGAGAACATCGTAATTCGCGCCGCGTCCGAAACGGGAGGCGGAACGATTGAAATCCGTCTGGATTCACCTCGCGGTGAGTTGCTCGGCACCTGCGCAGTACCGAACACTCGAGGCTGGCAATCCTGGTTGTCGTTCCCGACAAAGATCAAGCCGGTCAGCGGCGCGAAGACGATTTGCCTGGCATTCAAGCCGCCCGTCGCTCCCGGAGCTATCACCCAGAAGTGGTTCGCCGAATCGACGGAAGGCAACACAACGATCTGGGCACAGTTCCCGGGCGTCGATCCCAACGAGCAGTGCGTCGAGATCAATGTGCGACGCGCCGTCTTCTACCCGGACAAACCGGGACGGAACTTCATCACCGTACGCGGTTTCACGATGCGTCAGGCTGCCACGCAGTGGGCTCCGCCCACCTCCGAGCAGATCGGCCTGATCGGCACGCATTGGAGCAAGGGCTGGATCATCGAGAACAACATCATCAGCCACTCGGTCTGCTCCGGCATCGCACTGGGAAAACACGGCGATAAATTCGACAACACGTCGGCCGACACGGCCGAAGGCTACGTCAAGACGATCGAACGGGCACATGCCCACGAGATCGCATGGACGAAGGAGAACATCGGCCATCACATCGTCCGCAACAACACGATTTCCAATTGCGAACAAACCGGCATCGTCGGCAGCATGGGATGTTCTTTCAGCACCGTTACCGGCAACGTGATTCACGATATTCACGTGCGCCAACTGTTCACCGGCGCGGAGATGGCAGGCATCAAGTTCCATGCGGCAATCGACGTCAAGATCTGCGGAAACCACATCTATCGGACTTGTCGCGGCCTCTGGCTCGACTGGATGGCTCAGGGCACGCGAGTCTCGCGGAACCTGTTCCACGACAATCTCTCCGAGGACCTGTTCGTCGAAGTGGATCACGGGCCGTTCCTCGTGGACAACAACATCTTCCTGTCCCCGACTACGCTGCTCGACATGTCCGAAGGGGGAGCTTACGTGCACAACCTGATGACGGGCCGAATCATCAGTTCCGAGGAACCCGGCCGCGAGACGCCGTATCATCCGGCCCATTCGACGAAGGTGGCCGGTCTGGTCAACATCAAGGGAGGCGACGACCGGTTCTATAACAATGTGTTCGTCGGCGCGGGCGCAGAACCGGGCGGAACGGTGAACAAGGCCGAACCGCACCAATTCACGCCGGGCTACGGGCTGTGGGTCTATGACGCTCGGGAGTTCCCGCTATTTACCGGCGGCAACGTGTACTACAACGGTGCGCGACCGTACGGAAAAGAAACCGATGCAGTTGTGGAAGCCGCGACCGATCCGAAGGTCAAGCTCACCGGCTCCACTCTGCAGTTCACCGTCAACAAACCCGATCAGAAACCCCAGACCGCGTTGGTAACGACCGAGCGATTGGGCAAAGCAAAAATCCCCGGCGTTTCCTACGAAAACCCGGACGGTACGCCGCTGAAGATCGACATCGATTACTTCGGCAATCCGCGCGATCCGGTCAACCCGACGCCAGGCCCGTTCGAAAAGGTCGAACAAGGAACCCAGCAACTCACCGTCTGCCCGTAAACGTGAAGGAAATACAGCGATGTTCAAGCCGCATTTCACCGCCGCGATCATGACCGCCGTGATCGCTGTCATCATGTCCAGCATGGTGCGTCAAAGCCTGGCGGGCGAGAATCCTCCCAAGTGCGTTTCTCTGTTCGACGGACGATCGTTCCAGGGCTGGGAAGGGGACACCGGGAAGTCGTTCCGCATTGAAGACGGAGCGATTGTGGGCGGCAGCATGAAAGCCCCCGTTCCCCGCAATGAGTTCCTCTGCACGACGCGACACTACGCGAACTTTGTGCTTCGCGCCGAATGCAAACTGCTCGGACCGGCTAATGCGGGAATTCAGATCCGCTCGCAGCGGGTTCCGAGCCACAACGAAGTGTCGGGATTTCAGGCCGACATGAGCGTTGCGGAAGACGGCGGATATTGGGGATGTCTCTACGATGAATCCCGCCGCAACAAGATTCTGGTTCAGGCAGATCGCGACTTAATCAAGAAAGCCGTCAAGCCGAACGACTGGAATCTCTACGAAATCCGCTGCGAGGGTCCTCGCCTCCGGCTCTCGGTCAACGGAGTTCAGACCGTCGACTATACCGAGACGGATGCGAAAATTCCGCTCGAAGGAATCATCGGCCTGCAGATCCACGGAGGCGGACCAAGCGAGGCCTGGTACCGGAACATTACGATCGAAGAATTGCCTTAGCCCGAGCGAGAGAATCAGGCTCACCAATTCGTTCGCGTGCGCCTGGCAATGCCGGTGTGATGGGTCCTCCATCGGACATCCGTTGGACTTGTTACGCGTCTGATTCGATACGATCGGCCCTGAACTCAGTCCAAGAACACTGGCAAGGCCTTGGGGTACACGACACCGCATCAACCGCTCAACTTATGGAACTATCGCGAGGAGATTTCCCCATGACCAGCCCGTTGAACCGTCGTGAATTCCTGGGTACTACCGCTCTGGCAGGCGGCATGCTTCTGGCCGGCGGAGTCGCGCTGCGACCGCTTCAAGGAGCGGAAAACGCCGGTTGGCCCAAACTGCCGCCCGTGAAAATCCATGTGGTTTATATCGGGTTGGGCGGCGCTTGGCCGAAGCCCGAATTCGACGCGAAAGCCGAGGTCGAGAAATTCAAACCGTATCTGGACGGACTTTGCCAGCGCCTGGGAGACGTCGAGTTTACCGGAGGCGAGTTGATTCCCAACACCGATGCGGCAGCGGATGAGATCGTGCCTAAACTGGCGGGCGAGGATGCGCTGCTCATTGTTCATCTCGCCTTCGGCTCCGGAAGCCCGATGCTCAAGCTGATCGATGCCGGATTGCCGACCGCCATCTTTTCGCAACCGTTCAGCGGGCACGACTGGATGTACGTCCCGCAATGGCAGAAGGCCGGCAAGCGAGTGGTACTCGCCGCTTCGCGGGACATGGCCGACATCGACCGCGTCGTCGCCTTGCTGCGAGTGCCGTCGCGCATGAGTCAATCGAGGATTCTGGTCGTCGGTCGAGCGACGGGCACCAAACCCGCCTGCGATGCGGAGAAGATCAAGGCGAAGTTCGGGACGGAAATTGTCCCCATCAATGTCGAGCAGCAAATCGCGGCTTTTCACGCCGTTGATCCCGCCGCGGCGGAAGCTGAGGCCGAAGAGCACTGGTTCAAAGCGGCCAAGAAGATCGTGGAGCCGTCGCGCCAGGACATCATCGACGGATCTCGGCTGTTCCTCGCGTTGAAGAATCTGATGATCGAAAACCGCGCCCAGGCAGTAACGAGCACGCTCTGCATGAGCAACCCGTGCAACGCGTGCCTGGCTTTCTGCAAGCTCAACGACCTGGGGCTCGTCGGGGCATGCGAGGGCGATATGGACTCGACGCTCACGATGCTCATGTTCGGCTATGCGTTCGGCAAGCCGGGATTCATCACGGATCCGCTGTTCGACACCTCGAAGAACGCGGTCATCCACGCTCATTGCGTCGCGCCCACCAGGATGGACGGCATTGACGGCCAGCGGCATCCGTTCGCAATCCGAACGCATCGCGACGACAACAGCGGCGCGGCCGTGGACGTGGATCTGCGGGTTGGCCAGGAAATCACCTGCGCCAAACTTGCGAACCTGGACACGATGCTGCTGTCCGCCCAGAAGATCATCGAAATTCCCGAATTCGACGACCGCGGCTGCCGCACGCAATGCACGGCCGAGGTGGCCGATGCACGGACGATGCTGTCCAACTGGGGCAGCGGCGTGCTCGAGGGCGAAGGCATGATGACGCTGCTGCACCGAGTCGTGTTTTACGGTAACCACGTCGCCAATGTGCGCGACATGACGCAGTTGCTCGGCGTCCGCGTCGTGATGGAGGGTTGACCGCCGCTGCCTGTTTCACGCGGCAGTCAGCCTCGGATTACACAACACTGGTCTTTAGCGGACCGCACGGATCGAGCGGAAATCTCCGCAGCGAGGACCTCACAAGTCAAAAACTCGGAGTATCAGCCATGCATCGACCGGGATTCACGCGCCGACAATTCCTGGCAGCCGGCACGGCCGCGATCGCGGCTCCGCTCGTCGTTCCCGCCCACGTTCTCGGACTTGAGGGAGCTACTCCGCCAAGCGAAACGGTCCGGGTCGGTATCACAGGACTCGGCGGCCGCGCACAGTGGATTCTGCTGAACGAGGATCTTCCCGGAGCGAGAATTGCAGCTGTGGCTGATGCCGAATTCCCGCGATGCGACCAGATGGCAGCGATGGTTGCCAAGGACCGCCCCGATCTCAAGCCGGAGACCTGGAAGAAATACCCCGACATCCGGCAGATGCTCGACAAGGAAAAGCTGGACGCGGTCTTCGTGGAAACAACCTCGCACGCTCGAGTCTGGTGCATCATGCAGGCGCTGGCCGCGGGCTGTGACGTCTACGGCGAAAAGCCTCTGACGCTGACCATCGCAGAGGGACGCATTCTATGCGACGCAGTGCATAAGCTCGGCCGGGTTCTGCAAACCGGGACCCAGCAGCGATCGATGCCGATCAATGCTCATTGCAGCAAGCTGGTCCGGGACGGGGCCATCGGCAAGATCCAGGAAGTAATCGTCTATAACTTCGAAGGCCCGGCGGTCTGGCAGCCTCAGCCTGAGCAACCGAAACCCGAAGGACTGGACTGGGACCTGTGGACCAATCAAGCCGAGTTGCGGCCGTACCATTCGCAAATCCACCGCAACTGGTCGGCCTGGGAGGATTACGACGGCGGCGGACAATCCTGGGGAGTGACCGGATGGGGCACGCACTCGCTCGATCAGGTACAGTGCGCTTTGGGAACGGATAACACGGGCCCCGTGGAAATGTGGCTTGAGGAGAAGGACTCCAAGGGCTGGCCCCGCGTCATTATGCGTTACGAAAACGGGACCCTGCTCAAGCTGGTCGGCGAGCGGCACACGATGGAGGATCTCGGCGCGATTTTCCGTGGCGACAAGGGGAACATCGAGATACTCCGCGGACACGCGCGGGCCAACCCCGCCGAATTGCTCAGAGACGCTCCCGCCGACACGCCGGGCGGTCCAAAGGAATCGGTCCCGCACATCGCCAACTTCATCCAATGTGTTCGCACTCGCGAGAAGCCGGCCGCCGACGTCGAAACGGGCCATCGCGCGACAACCGTGTGCCACTTGATCAACATCTGCCGAAAGCTCGGCAGAAAACTGACATGGGACCCGAATGCTGAGAAGTTTGTCGGCGACGACGCGGCCAACAAACTCGTATCGCGCCCGCGCCGCGAGGCCTTTGCCCTGCCGAAGATCTGACGAACACATGTAGCCCTGCAAATTCACTCAGCCCCCGGGAGACAACGATGAGACGATCTACGCCGGCCATTTGTTTACTGTCCCTGGTTATGGCGATATCAGCGACGGCTGCCGAAATCGACATGGCGAAGCGGGCCGAGGAACTCAAGAATCTCCGCTGGGGGATGTTCATCTGCTGGTCGTTCAGCACCTTCTCGGGCAAGGAATGGACGCCCGGCGTCAAAGATCTCGACTTCTTCAAGCCGACGGGCTGCGATACCGACCAGTGGGCACTTGCGGCCAAAGAAGCAGGCATGGGCTACATCCTGTTTCTGACCAAACACCACGACGGGTTCTGCCTGTGGGACACGAAAACCACCGACCGCAAGGTGACCAAGTCGCCGTTGGGGCGCGATGTGCTGGCCGAGTTGAAAAAGTCGTGCGACAAGCACGGCATCAAGCTCGCGCTGTATTTCTCGGAAGGGGATTGGACCTGGCCGGGCGCGGTCGATGGAAAAGGAGGGGAGGGGGGCGGCGGCGCCAATCCCGAAATGAAAAAGGCTCAACTCAAGGAACTGCTCACCGAGTACGGCCCGGTCGAGTATATCTGGTTTGACCATGCCGTCGGCGATGGCGGCCTGAGCCACCAGGAGACCATCGCGTGGTGCAAATCATTTCAGCCGGGCTGTTTCATCGGGTTCAATCACGGCGAACAGACGGGCGCCGACATCCGACTCGGCGAACTCGGCCGGCCGGGTCCCCTTGATGACCAGGGCGGTGCAGGGCCCTACATGAAGGACGCGCCGAGCACGAATTATCGGCTCGCCGAATTCACCTATCCGATCCTGCCGCCTCACGAGGGCGGGGCCATGTGGTTCTACTCGCTGCCGATTCACGACTCGCTCTGCCTGCCGGCACAGAAGCTCTATCACGACTACCTCGGCGCCGTGAAGTTCGGCAACATCTTCTCGCTCGACGTCGGCCCCGGCTACGACGGCCGACTGCGCGAAATCGATGTGAAGACGCTGCGCGAGGTCGGCAATCTGATTCGCAGCGGTGCCCCTGAATAACTGCAAGAAGAAACCACCGTCTATTTCTCTCGCTGTGTACTCAGTGTCCTCTGTGGACTAAGAACACTTTTGATGACTATCAGGACCGATCCATGAAACGTTTTCGCACTGTTCTTACGACTCTGCTCCTGCTGACCGCGGGCGTCACGTCTTTCGCGGCCGAAACGGTCAACGAACCCGGCGGTGCGCCGCGCGGAGCGTGGTTGAAGGACTCGCGTTTCGCGATGTTCGTCCATTGGGGACTGTATTCCGAACTCGGAGGCAAATGGAACGACAAGACGTATTACGGCATCGCCGAATGGATCATGAATCGCGCCAGGATTCCCGCGGCCGAATACGCACAAGTCGCCGGGCGATTCAATCCGACCGGATTCAATGCCGACGAGTGGGTGCAGTTGGCCAAGGACGCGGGCATGCGGCACATCATGATCACCTCCAAGCATCACGACGGCTTCGCCATGTTCAAGTCGGCGGCCAGCCCGTTCAACATCGTGGTTGCTTCGCCTTTTAAGCGCGATCCGATGAAGGAACTGTCCGAGGCCTGCCGCAAGGGAGGCATACGGCTCGGCTTTTATTACTCGCAGACGCAGGACTGGCACGAACGCGATGCCGTGGGAAATACCTGGGACTGGCCTTCGGAAGGCCGCGATTTCCAGAAGTACCTCCGGACCAAAGCCGTTCCGCAGATCGAGGAATTGCTGCGAGGATACGGACCGATCGCCGGTGTATGGTTCGACACGCCGGGCCCGATCTCTCCCGAGGACTCGAAGAAACTCGTTGACCTCGTGCATCAACTGCAGCCGCAGTGTCTGGTCAACAGCCGCATCGGGAACAACCTGGGCGATTACGATACGCTTGGCGATCAGGAAATCCCTCGCCTGCCTCGGCCCGGATTGTGGGAGACGCCTGACACGCACAATGACACGTGGGCCTATGCCTGGTACGACCGAAACTGGAAGAGCCCGCGAGAGATCGCCGAGCGGCTTGTTCGTGTGGTCAGTCGCGGCGGCACGTATATGCTGAATGTCGGCCCGGACGGCAAGGGCCGCATCCCCGAACAATCCGCGCGGATTCTGCGCACCGTGGGACAGTGGGTGCACGAGCACGAGGAAGCGATTCACGGCACCGACGCCACGCCATTGGGACCGCTGGCCTGGGGCGAATGCACCGCACGCGGAAACACGCTTTTTCTGCACGTCTTTCAGTGGCCGGCCGACGGCCGAGTTCTCCTGCCCGGCCTGAAGACAAAAGTGCTCCGCGCACAATTGAAACAGGGGACCGAAATCCGCCAATGCGAAGTCCGAGAACTGCCCTCTTCGGATTCGGCAGGCCCTTGCCTCGAGATTGCCTTGCCGGCCAGCCAGCCGGCGACGTTGATCCCCGTCATCTCGCTGGAACTGTCCGGGCCGGCCGAAGCAAGTCGCGAACAGTTCGTGCTGAATGGCTGCCGCCAGACCCTGGAGGCCGGCGTGGCAAAACTGAACGCGTGCGAGCTGGAATCCATCGACTGGATGGAGAAATTCGGCGACTGGAAACACGCGCAGTGCGCAGGCCGCTGGCATGGTTCCGAGAGCGCAGCGACATGGGCATTCCACACCGTCGAACCCGGTTCGTTCTATCTCGACGTCGAATACAGTTGCCCCGCGACCGATGACTACTCCGAGTGGCGAGTTCGCTGCGGCGAGACCGATTTGACGTTCCCGTTAATCGACAGCGGCGAGCGTCCCATGCGGGAAGGATTCGGCCATACGCTGATGCGTTTCCGAACTTATCGCGTCGGCGTCGTCGATTTCCCCAAAGCCGGTCTGCATGAACTGCGGTTCGGACCGACCGGCAAAGCAGGCGGCGGCGTCCGAGTTTCGTCGCTCGTCCTGACTCCAGTCGATTGACAGTAGTAGCCCCGTCTCGAATCGACGCGAAGATCAAGAGTCATCACGGAAATGACATGATGGGGCTTCACCACGCAGGACGAACACACGATGACCGATGACCGATGACCGATGACCGATGACCGATGACCGATGACCGATGACCGATGACCGATGACCGATGACCGATGACCGATGACCGATGACC
>CAIPEB010000003.1 GCA_903863885.1 uncultured Planctomycetaceae bacterium
GTAGCTGTCCATTTTCCCCGTCGCCCCGGAAGGGGCGACGGTGGAAGAATTGATCTTTTCTGATTTTGGGAAACGTGTTCCAACATAGGGCATGAACGCCCAGGAATTGGAAGGCGAACTCCGCAAGGCGCACGAGATCATCGCGGCGCAGGCCGAGCGCATCGCGGAGCTTGAGGCCAAGGTTGCGGAACTGCTTGCCCTGCTGCAGCACAAGGCGGACTCCAAAGCGGCCAAGAAGCCGCGGTTTCCGGATAACTACAGCCTGAAGCAGATTCGCCAGAAGAAGAAACGCCATCGCAAGTCGACGGGGCGGCGGCAGAATGAGGCCAAACGCGAGTTGGTCGAGTGCCGGGTCGCGATCTATCCGGAGGGAGCGGTCCGCAAACGCTGTGTTCTTCAGCGGTCGCAGTGCGCCTGGCGGATCATCGAGGGCCGGGCGAAGTACGTCCAGTATGACATCTATGGCCTGCCGGAATCGAAAGAGGCTCCCATTCCACCGGGGCTGCGAAACAGTCGCAGCGAGTTCGGCATCGAAGTCATTCTCATTCTGGCCCATCTTCACTACTGGGTCGGCCTGTCCATCGACAATGCCCGGGAGACCATCAGGTTCTTTACGGGGTTGGTGCTCGCCAAGTCGCAGGCGGATTCCCTTCTGAACCAACTGGCCTCCGACTGGAACGAGCAGTATGACGCCATCGCCCAATTGATCGCCCTGCAAATGATCGTCTATATCGACGAGACCGGCTGGAAGATCGGGAAGAAGTCTTGTTATACCTGGGCGTTCTCCACTGCCATGCATGTGCTGTTCCGGTGCGGAGTCGGACGTGGCCGTGAGGAGGCAGAGGCCATCCTCGGTCCATCGTTTGCCGGTATCGGCGTGACGGATGACTACGGCGTCTACACGCATCTTTTTGCGGAACACCAGTTGTGTTGGGCGCACCTCCTCCGCAAGGCGATCAAGTTGGCTTTGCAGAACGCCCAGGAGCCCACCTACGCGGAATTCCTCACGGAGTTGTGCGCCATCTACGAACAAGCCGTTGCTTTTCAGCGTGATCAGCGTCTCAGCGCCGGCCGCGCCGATAAAGTCCTCGAGCTTCAGGAGCGAATACGGTCGCTGTGCGGCTTGTGTGACATCCGCACCAGCGATACCACGTGTGAAGCGCTGGCGACCTTTATTCGCCTGCAGAATGAACTCGTGGACAACCTGGACTGTTTGTTCGTGTTTGTGCAACATCCCACCGTGGAGGCCACCAACAATCGCAGTGAACACAACGTCCGGCGCGAAGCAGAAATTCGCAAAGGTGGTCGCACCAGTAAGACGAGCCACGGCGCAACTCGCCGTGGCATCATCATGACCATCTTGGCTTCGCTTCGAACACGTTTCAGCAAGTTCACTCTCGACGCACTCATCGACGAAGTTGCACGGTGGGCCCGTCAGGGCTACTCGATCTTCGAGGCGGAACTTAAAGCACTGCTCAACGCAGCGGGCACTGCGAACTGCCAACCCGAACCTGTGCCGAGCGGCTGATCGCCGCATACCATCATTCTCCGTCAACCCCACGTCTTTATACGGCCCATTTTCCGGCTTCCGGAAAATGGACAGCTACCACCTGCAGATGGAGTCGAAACGGTGGCTCTGGCAACGACGTAGAATATGCTGCGATGAGTACGATGATTGCCATCATGGGACGCATGGCCAGGAATTCAGGGCAGGTGGCGCGCTGGGATGATGCGATCAACTCGAAAATGAAGCTCGGCCCGGAAGAGTACGCGTTTGACTCATCGCCGCCGGTTCGCGCGGATGCCGGCGGCGTTTATCCGGTGGCCGTGCCCGGCGTGACGAGGTCCTTCTGAAAAAGTCTCGACTTGTTCGGGACCGACGAGGTTTGCTCCAACAGGCCGAAAGCTTGTTGGGTATGAGTTGAACCGATAGACTTGACTCGCAGAGACCGCCGCACTCTTCGCACAGGAAACCGCCTTATGAAGCACGGCCTTCTTGTCGTCGCATGTCTGCTCGGCGTCCCGCTTGTTGCCGCAGAACCTTCGAAGCCGCCGTTTCGCGCGGGAGCGGCAACGAGCAACATCACTCCGCCGCTTGGCGGCCCGATCATCGGCAATTTTACGACGCCGCCCGCAACCAGCGTCCATGATGAACTGCATGC
Organism: uncultured Planctomycetaceae bacterium; assembly: GCA_903863885.1. Classification (GTDB taxonomy): domain Bacteria; phylum Planctomycetota; class Planctomycetia; order Pirellulales; family Pirellulaceae; genus CAIPEB01. Next base: position 2,163 of record CAIPEB010000003.1, read on the forward strand.
CCGCTGCATCGTGCTCGACGACGGCAAGGTGCGGCTGGCGCTGGTCGTCTGCGATCTGTTGGGAATCGGTTACGACGTGAGCACCGAGGCTCGCAAGCTGATTGAAACGAACACGGGCATTCCACCCGCCCAGGTTCTCATCTCCGCGGTGCACACGCACTCGGCCTGCAGTGCGATGAACGCAGCGCCGCTTGACGAGTACTCGCGGTTCGTCGCGCGGCGCATCGCCGACTCGGTTCAGACGGCGTTGAGCACGCTGCGTCCGGCGCAGCTGGCATTTGTGACGGCCGATGCTCCCGAGCACGTCAACAATCGGCGCTGGCTGATGAAGCCGGGCACCGCACCCAGGAATCCATTCGGGACGATCGATCAGGTCAAGATGAACCCGGCGGTGGCGAGCCCCGATCTGGTCGAACCGGCCGGGCCGACGGATCCGACGATCTCGGTTATGGCGTTGCGGGAACCGGACGGCCATCCCATCGCGGTGTTCTCGACGTACTCGCTGCATTACGTTGGGGGTGTGAAGTCGGGAGGCGATGTGTCGGCCGACTACTACGGCATGTACTGCGACAAGCTCGCGAGATTGCTTGGGGCGGACGATCAGGATCCGCCGTTTGTGGCGGCGATGGCCAACGGCACCAGCGCCGATATCAACAGCATCGATTTTCGCAACGCCCGCCCGTCGCTGCCGCCGTACGCCAAGATGCGGTTGATTGCGGACGACGTCGCCGGCAAAGTGCACGCGGCGCTTGCCAAAGCCGAGTATCGCGATGGCGTGACTCTCGCGGCGAGATATCGGGAGCCGATGATCGCGAGACGGCAGCCAACGGCCGAGCAACTCGCGTGGGCCAGGGAAACGCTTGACAAACAACCCGCCGACGCCGATCCCGCGAAGGTCGACCTGTCCGTGGTGTATGCGCGGCGCACGCTCAGTCTGGCGGAAACGCCGGAGAAGCTGCCTGTGCCACTGCAGATTCTGCGCATCGGTCCCGTATGTATCGGTACGATGCCGACCGAGGTGTTCTGCGAGATCGGGCTGGATTTTCGCCAGCGATGCCCGATTCAACCCGCGCAACTGGTCTCGCTGGCGCACGGTTACATGGGTTACCTGCCCACGCCCCGCCATTTTCCGCTCGGCGGCTACGAAACGTGGCTCGGCACCAGCCGACTCGAGCCCGATGCTTCAATAAAGATGCTCGATGCTCTCCTGGAAATGGCGGCTGAAGTGAAAGAATAGACTCCGTCCGGCTTCTGGGATCTGTGGTCAGCGCCAAGGTCGACAACTACTTCGGAGACGATAACCATGAGCGATGCAACACGACGCGATTTCCTCAAGGCAGCGGCCGCCAGTCTGGCATGGGCCTCGGTTCATTCTTCGATAGTGGACGCGCAGGAAACAACGCCGGGCGGACTACCGACTCGCCCGCTGGGACGCAGCAAGGAACGGGTGTCGATCGTCGGCATCGGCGGTTACCACATCGCGATTCCGCCCGAGGACGAAGCGATCCGTCTGATGCATGAAGCCATCGACCAGGGGGTGACCTTCTTCGACAACGCGTGGGACTACCACAACGGAAAAGCCGAGGAATTGATGGGCAAAGCCCTGGCCACGGGCGGGCGGCGAAACAAGGTCTTCCTGATGACGAAGGCCTGCAACCGGGACTATGCGGGCTGCATGAAACACCTTGAAGACAGCCTGCGCCGCCTGCGCACGGATCATCTGGATCTCTGGCAGTTTCATGAAGTCAACTGGCCGGACGCCCCGGACATGATCTTTGAGAAGGGCGGCATCAAGGCGGCGCTGGAAGCACAGAAGGCGGGCAAAGTCCGGATGATCGGCTTCACGGGCCACAAGGACATCGACCACCATCTGAAGATGCTCTCCAAGTCATTCGCCTGGGACACCTGCCAGATGCCCATCAACATTCTCGACGCCCACTATCGCAGCTTCCAGAAAGAAGTCGCTCCGAAGTGCCTCGAGCAGGGCATCAGCGTGATCGGAATGAAGGGCCTAGCGAGCGGGACGGTGGCCAGGAAACTCGGCCTCTCCGCGCCGGCCTGCCGCCGCTATGCGCTCTCGCTGCCGATCAGCACGCTGGTCTGCGGCATCACGTCGCGCGAAGAGTTGCTGCAGGACATTGCGGTAGCTCGCGATTTCAAACCGATGACGCCCGACGAGATCGGTAAAATGCTGGCCGAAACGCGAGAATCGGGTGCTCGCGGCGAGTTCGAGCGGTACAAGACGACGACCGACTACAACGGCGTCTATCACCGCAAGCAGCACGGCGACGCCTGACGCAAACGTTGTCCGGTTGGACGATTGCTCGCGCATTCACGGCCTTTGGGTGGACTGCCTCCGCGTTGTCAACCGCTCGCTCCGTATTGCGCAGTGAAAATCGCAGCAGGAACGGCGTTCTGTATGTACAATCTGCCGTTGCCTCGGATCCTGGCAATTGCCGCCGAGGTGCATCAGTAGACCTGGCACGGAGTTTCTGTACGGATGTCCATTGGCTGGCTCTTGGGGACGGGCACTTGGATCTGGTCCTTCCTCGGCCTGGTAAGTATCCCTGTTTTCGTGTTCATGAACGGCCTGTTCGTGGCCGCTGAGTTCGCACTCGTCGCGATCCGCCGCACGCGGGTCGAGGAGATGGTCAATAGCGGCCATGCCGGCGCGAAAGCGATCGAGACGGCGATTACGAACCTCGATCGTTCCATCGCGACCACGCAACTGGGCATCACGTTATCGAGCCTTGCCCTGGGGTGGGCGGGTGAGCCGGCTCTGGCCCATCTCTTTGAGCCCATCTTCAAGATCATCCCGGCGGGATGGCGAGCGGTCACAACTCATTCGCTCGCGGCGGCTGTGGCGTTTCTGCTGATTACGTTCCTGCACGTTGTCTTTGGCGAACTGATTCCCAAAACCATGGGGTTGCAGAGACCCGATGGCATTGCCCGCTGGACGGCCGCGCCGTTGAACGTCTTCTCGAAACTGGTTCAGCCGCTGATTCGAATTATGACCGGCACGGGAAATCGAATACTGCGCGCGATCGGTCTTCAGCCGGCCGGCGGACACGAAATGGTCCATTCCATCGAGGAATTGTCGCTTCTGGTCGAAGACACCGAGGAAGCAGGGATACTCGGAGAAGTTCAGGCCGACGTCGTGCAGAAAGTCTTTCACCTGTCAAAGAAACGGGTTCGTGACTGCATGATCCCGCGCGACAAGATGGCGGTGCTCGAGCGGAACATGCCGCCCGACAAGGTCATGGAAGCGGTACGGCACGGAGCCCATACGCGAATGCCGGTCTATCAGGGCAACCTGGAAAACATCGTCGGCATCGTAAATACCAAGGACCTGTTCTTTCTTTTCAGCCTCAAGGGAGTCGTTATTCTTGATGACGCTCTCTACCCGCCGCTGTTCGTGAAGCCCGACGGCGATGTTGCCATCGCATTGGAGCAGCTTCGCGGGTCCCGCCGTCACATGGCACTGGTGCGTTCGAATGAGGGCGAGATTCTGGGACTGATTACGCTCGAGGACATTCTGGAAGAGATGGTGGGTGAAATCGAAGACGAGCACGATCCGCTGGTTTCTCAGACGCGACCCGCAGCGATCCGGAAACCCGAGAGCCCTTGAGACGTTTAGGCTGCTGCAATTCAGATCTACGAAAGGTGGAGTTTTTTGTCATGCGATCATTCCGGAGCAAAGCCGCTCTGCTGGTCTGTCTAGTCATGTCGGCCGTAACTTGCGGTGTGCGCGATGTCCGGGCCGCCGAAACGTCGGTCGACGCCAATGCTCCGGCGGTTTTCACAGTGACCGACACGGTGTTGCGGCCGCGTGACAAGGTCCCGCCCCTGGGGGCAAACAACTGGGGCGGCTGCGGAGCGATTGAGTGGGCGGCCAACAACTTCGTCCGCAACTCGGGGAACGAACCGGTCTACTGGCGGAACATGCACCGCGCAAAGAATGTCGGTCCGAATTGGCTCGAGATCGACGGCCCCGGCACTTCGTGGTGGGACCTGTGGAACAGCGGATTGCTCAGCGGCGCCGGCCTGCGCATCTATCGGCTGGTGGACAAGAGCGGCAAGCCGCTGCCCGAGAAGGACGGCTACCTCGATATCGACAAGGCCGATCACGTCGAGTTCGTCGGCCCGGCCCGCATCGCGCCGGAAGGTTCGCCCAATCTTCCCGATGGCGGATGGGTTGCCAACGTCTACTGCAATCCCTTTCCGAACGCCTGGATTCGCCACGGAAACACGAGCGTCACCGACGCATCGCATCTGGAGAACGGCCGCACTTACTGGTACACGGTCGTTGCAGTCGATTCCAAGGACCAGGAGTCGGACAATGCGAATGAGGCAAGTGCCGCGCCCCGCGCCGGAATTGCTTCAGTCCCTCGCGTGCTGATCACCGGCGATGGAGACAAGGTTCCCGATTTGAAGGCCGGCGAGAATATGGACTTCACTCCCAAAGTCTTCGGCGGAAAATCGCCGTACCGATGGACCGTGCTCGACGACCGCGGCGGATCGCTGAAGCTGCCGGAAGGCCTCGTGTTCGACGCCGAATCGGGCAAGATCTCCGGAAAGCCTGCGTCGGCCGTTGAGCAATTGCGAGTTCAACTGAAAGTGACCGATGCTGAAGGGCACAGCGATACGCGAGCGTACTGGTTCAATGCCCCCAAGCCGCCGGCCAGCGGCGACAAGAAAGAAAAGCCTCAACCGCCGCAGAACGTCCAGGCCGTCGCGGGCGACGGTTGCGTGACGATTTCGTGGAAGCCGAGTCCCTCACCCGACGTTGTTGCTTATCGCCTGAAACGCTCGACCGCGCCGGCCGCCGAACAGGTGCAGCGAGTCTACGTGGCCGACGGCGCGCCGAAACTCGAGAAGTGGGACTACGTCGTGCTGCAGCGGCGGTTCGACAACTTCGACATGAAGTACGTCAATGGTCGCGTTCGCGGCATCGGCAATCCGCTGGACCTGCCCGAGTGGTACTGGCGGGCGGAACCGAACACGGCCAGATTCTCTCTGGTGCCGCATCCGCAGCCCGTGCCCGGCGAAATGATCGATCCCGGGGAAACATGCCTTCAGGTCAAGACCGAGGCGGTCGAGCAGAATATCGAACAGTTTGTCTTTATCGGCACCAAGATCAGCGGCGAAGCGCTCTGGTACGGCCAGCTTGAACCGGGCCAGAAATATCACCTCGAGGTGTGGCTGCGGCAGGAAGGTCTGGCCGACAACGGCGCGGTGAAGTTCTCGTACGGCAGCGGATACCCGGATCTCAAGCAGACCTTCCACGTCACGGGCGAGTGGAGGAAATACACCTACGACTTTGTCGGTCCTGAGCGGCCCGGAGACCAATATCACTTCGGCCATCGCTTCACCTTCACCGGCCCCGGCACGCTCTGGATGGACAACTGCCGCATCAGCCGCGTGTATCGGGCCGAGACGGTGGATAAACCGTACTTCCCGAACGCCACGGTCTTCCGCGAACTGGTCGCGTCCCAGCCCGAGTCGGGACCGAAAGGCCCGCATCGCATCTGGTTCCTGAACCGCGATGCGACCATGAAGTCGCTCTTGACCTGGCATGCGAACTCGCGAATCGGCGTCGATTGGCGAACCGCGATCGAGGGCACGACCGACATGACGATCCCGATGGGATTGACGTTCGACTACTACACCGGTCGCGATGCTCAGACACGCATGCGGCCGTGGCTCGTGCTGCAGCATATCGTGCACAGCGAAGAGGACTGGCTGGCGCTGATTGAGTATCTTGCTGCTCCTTATGACCCGAAGCAGGACACGCCGAAGTCGAAACCGTGGGCTTATCTCCGCGTGCAGCAGCGGGGTGTGAACACACCTTGGACGGACGAGTTCGCGGAGATCATCCTGGAGTTCGGCAACGAGACCTGGCACAACGGCCTTTTCGGCGACTGGCTCGGTTTCCGCACTTTCGGAGCCGTGCACCAGGGCGGTCCGGAATACGGGTTCTTTGCCCGTTACCTGATCGAGAACATGCAAAAGAGCCCGTACTGGAAGTCGCAGAACCTGGATCGGAAACTGCGAATCGATCTGGGCGGCAACTACGACGGGCGAGTCGAAAAAGACGGCAAAGTGTGGGGCTATGTTGAAGAGGCGATGCAGCACTGCCCGCAAGCCACGCTGGCCGGCCACGCGAATTATGTCGGCCCCAAGTGGGAGACCGGCGATGCGTCGAGCGGCAAGTTCGACGACCACGGCGTTCAGGAGACGCTGCTCGCGTTCCTGACCGATCCCGATCGCAATCAGATCAAGATGATGCAGGCCCGCGAGGCGCTGGCCAAGTCGCACCACGACTATGACATGGCGGCCTACGAGGGCGGACCAAGCGGCTATGCGCTGCCGGGCCGGGACTCGCCGCAGGAAAAAGAAGCCAACGAAAAATACGGCAAGTCGCTCGCGATGGCCGTCGCCTCGATGGATGCCTGGATGCGCAGCTACGCCTACGGCTGGACATATCAGTGCTTCTTTTCCTTCGGTCAGGGAACCTATTGGAACAGCCACACATGCCTGTGGGACGGCTTCCGGCAGAGTCCGGGCTGGCAGGCGCTCGTCATGCGGAATCGATGGGCCTCGGGCGATTTGATGAAGGTCGAAGAGAAGTCCGTGCCCACATTCGAACGCAAGGGCGGCAAGCAGAAAGAGATTTACCCGCTGGCAGGCGCGTATGCGATGCGGGATGGAAATCGCTGGACGGTGATCCTCGTGTCGCGCAAGCTCGACGGCCGCCACGACGACGTCGATTTCGGCGACGGCTGCACGTCCGTGACGTTGAAACTGCCGTTCCAGAGCGCCGCGAAAGTCTCGCTGCACAAACTGACCGGCGACCCGCGTCAGAACAATCGCGAGAAGCTCATGATCGCACCGTCGTCGGTGGAACTGACGCCGGCGACCGTGGCCGGCGGCACCTTCATCGTCAACGACCAGACCGGCGCGGGCCGCAACGGCCTGCCTCCGGGATCGATCTTCATGTACGTCTTCGAGGGCACGAAGTAGCGACAAGCCTTGAGGAAGTCTATCGAGGGTGAGCTTCGTTCGTGTTTGCAGGATCCACTTCACCCTCCCGGCGGGTCCGTTGTAGTACATAAGTGCCTGGCGGGAGGGTGAAGTTAAGCACGAACGCCTCGTTAACTGAGGTCAATCGAAAGAACAGGTGACCATTTCGTGCGGCTGCGGTAACGAATCAGTTGCTCACAAGCATCCGCCGAATTTTCTAGGTCATGTTTCCGCTCGGCCTAACGAGCCGGCTTGAATTCCCACGCAACCGCTTCGTGCGGCGGTACGGAAATCGGCCGTCGGAGTTCCAGACCGGACTCGAACCGATCGCCGGGGCCTCCCGAGGTTACCACCGTGCCCTCGAGTTTTTCCGCGGTCAGGCCGTATTCCGCGGCATTCAGCAAGACCGTCGCGTTGATCGGTTGGTCGCTCACGTTGACGAAAATCGCCGCGGCGCTGTGTTCCGTCGGGCGAACCCAAGCGGTTGTCAAAAGGGCACGGTCATTGATCCACCAGTTGCCGCCGCCCCAGCCCCAGTCGGCTTTGACAGTCGGCACTTCGCCTTCAATCTTCGGGGGGCGGGCCATTTCGCCGGTTGCAAAATACTGTTGCAACTGCCGGCGCAGACCAATGACGTTCTGGAGGAATTCGAAGTTGCTCTTTTCGTTGATCACCTCCGGGCCGAGCCAGCCGATCTGTTCGCCGAAGGTCAACTGCTGTCCGGCTTTCATCCGCAGCGCCAGGTCGCGCGTCGGCCCGCCGCTGTAGCTTCGGCCGAACAGTTGCAACGCGCCGCCGTAGACCGTGGAAAACGCGGGAACCTGTCCTTCGTTCTGCCAATGCCATGTCAGATATCCGTCGAACCAGCGGACGAAAGCTTCGGCATTGCACTCGGTCGTCAGGAAGCAGTCCTTCGGCATGTCGCGCCGGATGTCATCGAGCATCTTGCGATACCCGTCGGCCCACCAATGTCCGCCGCCGAGCGGATGTCCGTGGGAGGGATCGAAACAGGGCCGTGCGAACATGGCAGCGATCTGATCGATGTAGACACCTTTCACTCCGTACTCCTTGAAGAGTGTCAGCGTGATTTCGTGAACTCGGTCCTGCCAGAACCGGGTGGCTGGACACATCACACTGAATTTCACGTTGCTTCCGTCGCTCTCCTTGCTCCCGTATTCCTCGGTAATGAGCTGTCCACGCTCGTCTTTCACTGCATTGGCCTTTGCCAACTTGCTGAACTCGAAATCTTCCGTGCCTCGATCGCGGGTGTCCCACAGCCGTCCGTTGATGTAAGGCATGACCAGCAAGCCCGACGATTGCAGGTCCGCCACGGCCTGCTTGAATCCGTCCCGGGCGGGAAAGTAATGCGGATAGTCGTTGTCAAAGGGATTCTGGTGCCAGCCATACCAGTGCATTCCGACGGGCGGTCCGACTCGCTTGGCGAACTCCTTGAACTGCGCGAGTTTCTCCGCCGATGGAGGGCCGCCCGCGGGCCAGGGATCCGCACCGCCGAGTGACCAGGCCGCAAGCGTGCGCATCTCGGGCACCGTGTCGCTGCGGCCGTCCGGACCGAGTTTCGGATACCATGCGGCCTGGCGGCGCACCCAGTTGCGATAGATCAGCGCGGCATCGAACCAGTCGCCGCGAATCAGCTGCCACACGGCCTCGCCTTCGCAACGGTATCCGGTGCCGGGCTGGCCCATGTTCTCGGCCGGCACATCGAACTGAAACACGACCGATTTCTCCGCGGGCCGCGTGTCCACTGCAAGATCCTTGGTGCTGCCCGTGGGATCGTGCAGTCCGATGTACAGCCCCGTTTTCTTCGACAGGTCGTACGCGGCCATGAACTGCATTGTCATCCAGGCGCCCGGGTAAGTGTCGCGAAACTGGAAGTTCCTTTTCCACAAGCCGGGTGTCGCTTCGCCCGGGCCGCGAGGCACGAACGCACATGCGCCGTCTCCCAGGTCGGCGATCGCGGCCTGAGGAAACGCGACCCGCCATACGCCCCAGTGCGAGTTCGTGTTCTGCACCTCGAACTGCCAACGGATGGCACTCGCGGCGACGTCAGCGGTCGCTCGCGCAGTGACTTGCACTCCAGTCAGTCGCGAGTCCTTGGCGGCGATCCACTTCAGTTCGAGTTCCTTGTCGCTCTTCAGTGCGACTGCGACCTGACTCCACCCTGCGTCGGCGTCGAGGCGGACTTCCTGCCCCGCCTGCCCTTCACGAAGCGTCATGCCGAAGAGCGGAACCGGCTTGGCCGCGAGCAATTCGACTTTGGTCGCGGTGTCGGACAAACTGGTCAAGCGGATGCCTTCCCCCGAACTGTCCAGGGACAGCCGGAGATCTCCCGCTGATAATGCTGTGCCCGGCGAGGACGAATCGGCGGAGAATGCAGTTGAGCAATTCGTAATCACAGCGGTTGAGATCACAATCGTCGTCACGAGGTGCGTCATCAAGGTCGGCTTCGGCATGGTCATCCCCTTGTTCAACAGTCGCATCGCGGATTCTCGCGGTCGTTCGCATTCGAGACCGCAAGACTCAGCCCGCCATTTTTCGCCAGAATCACGGGCTTCGCAACAACGTATGGTTCGATCTCTCGTTTGAAGCGGCTGATGCTGTTATCGTGGCGGTTCGCAATCAGCATGGAGCAGCCCATGTCCGCATCGAAAGAGCCGCCATCATCGCAAGCCGCCAAAGAGCCAACGCAACCCATGCCGCATTGCGAGGGCACGCGTTGCGGGCGAGTTGAGACAGTCTTCTGGTTGACCTGGGCTGTGCTGCTGGGAGCGGGACTGGCCGGCAGCGCGGCAAAAGGAACTTGGCTTGAGACATGCGACACGGA
>CAIPEB010000004.1 GCA_903863885.1 uncultured Planctomycetaceae bacterium
CGAGCGACGCCAAGATTATCTGGCGCAGGCATGGGCCGAAGCAATCGGGCTGCACCGCCTCGCTTCGCCGCTTTTTGTCCGCACGATACGCGACGTCCGCGCTGAATTCGGTAACCGGAAGTCCCAACCAGGATTTTTTTCAATGACCTGTCGCGCAGCGGAACGACTGCACTGCCGGCTGCGTCCAAGAATACAGTGACGGATGATTAGGACTCTGGTGGTCAAACTTGTATGGCGAAGTCCAGCCATGCTGAGCGAGAGAGCGTGCCCATGAACATCTGCGCCATTCCCATTCGGACGCTGTTCGATTTCAAGGACCACGAGAAAGCGGCCAGCGTACTTGCGTCCTTGTTGCTCGAACGCGGATTTGACCTCAGCCGGCCCTATTCGATGGTCCGTGACACGGCCCTGGGAATCTATCTTTTCCGACAGCCCCAGGCAGACGCAGGGCCCACGTCCTGCTGAGGACGGTTCATTCCACCCGCGAGACGGGACGGTTCCGGGAAACCGTACTGCGGCAGTGGGGCCCTGGAGAATTGAAGTGCGTGGCAACGTTGAGGCATGACTTGGCGAGTGGACTGCAGGCCGATATGCTGGCTGCACGCTGCATTCGACCGCTCCTCTCGCCAGGGCTTGCCGCATGTCCGACATCAATCCCCTGCCGGCCGATCCGGCCGATGATATTGTCGTCAGCCAGTCTGTTTCCGCATTCAATTGCGAGGATGGCTGGGCCATCTGGCTCGGCGCTCTGATCCTGCTCGGATCGCTGATCGTCGTCTGGTTTTCGCGTCCGGGCGATGTGGACCGGCGGATGGGCGCCGTTGTCGATCTTCAAACTCGGGCCGACGAACTCGCCGCGCGCACCGGATCGGGTACGAAAGAGGTCAAGCAGCTGCGCGCCGAAACCGATGCGGCAAAAAAGAAACTGGCCGTGAATCCCATCGCACCCTGGATGGGCAAGCTGAACAGCTGGAACGCCGATCCGCTGAAGGCTTTTCTGGACAAGTCCGGCAAGTCCGTCCTGCCCGGCCTGATCGGCGTGTGGCTGGTGAGCATGGTCCTGTTCGCGCTGGGCCGGTTTGCCATGGGACAGCCGATCGTCGCATTCCCGCCGGCCTTCACGGTCGTGTTTTTGCTGGCCGTCATGGCGCAGGTTCTGGCCGGCCAGGAGGTGATCAAGTACTACAACCTCGAATACGCGCTCTGGGCGCTGCTCGTGGGACTGTTGATCTGCAATACGATCGGTACGCCGATGTGGCTGCGCTCGGCCGTGCAGACTGAGTTCTACATCAAGACGGGGCTTGTGCTGCTCGGGGCCGAAGTGCTGATCAATCGGCTGTTGGAGTTGGGACTGCCGGGCGTGTTGACGTCGTGGTTCGTGACGCCCGTCGTTCTGATCACGACATACCTCTTCGGCCAGAAAGTCCTGCGGATGGAATCCCGTTCTTTGAACATGGTGATCTGCGCGGATATGTCGGTCTGCGGCGTTTCCGCGGCGATCGCGACGGCCGCGGCCTGCAAGGCCAAGAAGGAAGAGCTATCGCTGGCAATCGGTCTGTCGCTGGCCTTCACCGTGGTGATGATGGTTGTGATGCCGGCCGTGATTCAGGCCATGGGGATGAGCCAGGTGCTGGGCGGTGCGTGGATTGGCGGCACGATCGATTCGACGGGTGCGGTGGCGGCCGCCGGCGCGATGCTCGGCGACACCGGACTGGCCGTGGCAGCCACGGTCAAGATGATTCAGAACATCCTGATCGGCGTGACCGCGTTCGGCGTGGCCGTCTATTGGGTAACCTGCATCGAAAAGACCCCGGGTGGCCCTCGTCCGAGCCTCCACGACATTTGGCGGCGGTTCCCCAAGTTCGTGCTCGGATTCGTGGCCATTTCGCTGGTGTTTTCGCTGCTTCAGTCGCGAGGCCTGGAATCGCAGGCTGTCGCGGGGACCGTCACAACCGACGTCAGCTCGGTCCTTCGAGGCTGGTTCTTCTGTCTGGCGTTTGTCAGCATCGGGCTGGAGACGAATTTCCGCGAGTTGAGCCGATATCTGGTCGGCGGCAAGCCGATCGTGCTGTACGTATGCGGCCAGGCGCTCAATCTGGCGCTCAGCCTGGCGATGGCTTGGCTGATGTTTGAAAAGGTATTTCCCCATGTCGCCGACGCGCTTGCCAAGTGACCGCCACGGTGCGCTGCGGCTCCTTGCCGCGTGCCTCGTGATCGCGGGCGTCTGGTTCGTTTTGCTGCCGGAACTCGGGAGGATGCGTGCGGTCCGAGAGCACATCGAGCGGAACGTCCGCAACGGCATCGATCCGAGCGCCAAGTTCTACACGGAACTGCCCGGAATGCCGCTGATCCTCGAACGCGTCGACAGTGCCCATCGGCGCGACGGGGCGGCCTTCTGGACGCTGCCGCAGAAACGCGGCGCTGGCCAGCCCTGACGAGTCCGTTGCGGTTGCGGGGCGGCCTTGCGCTGTGGGGCGGTGCCGCGCCGCACTGCTCGAGCGTCCTGTTTCCGCGATTACTTTTCCAGATAACGGCGGCCGGCCGCGAGCCGATTTCCGGTTTGGACCGTATCTAACGACAGATATCGAGTTGGCGGCTGAGTGCAAGGATACCACTCCTTTGACCGATCGCAGAGAAGCACCTAGACTGACTGAATCGCCGTGTAACGGTCAGGCGGTGAAGCACAAACGGCGATCCGGGAGCGCATCGGGCGGGAATTGCAGATCGGAGGGGCTATTGGTGTTGTGGGGCGAGATCCAACTCGCGGTTCGCGGAACCCGTGTGAACAGATTGGCCAAGTGGGGACTTCTGCCGGTGCTGTCGGCCGCTGTTCTGATCCTGGGGCTTTCCTGCAACCGGTCCGCTCCATCCCCTTCGTCGCCGGCCGAAACGCAGCCTGAACTTCCGGCGGCGTCGGCGGAGAAGACGGCGGGCGGCGCGTCCGAGGAGGAAAAGGCAACCGGCGAGGCGCTTGCTCCTGCCGCAAAGGACGAGAAGCCCGGGCCCATTCGCCTGCATGATATCACTGCGCGGACCGGCATCACGTTCCGGCACTCGGACGGCAGCAGCGGCAGGCTGTACATCGTCGAAACGGTCGCCTCGGGCGTGGCCACATTCGACTACGACGGCGATGGCTGGACGGATATCTACTTTGTCAGCGGCGGGGCCCTGCCGGGCGCGGCGGCCGACCCGCCCCCGAAGAACCGACTGTATCGCAATCTGGGTGACTTTCGCTTTGTGGATGTCACGGATCACGCCGGAGTCGGCGATACCGGCCACGGATTGGGCGTTGCCGTCGGCGACGTGAACAACGATGGTTGTCCGGACTTGTACGTCAGCAACCTCGGCCGCAACGTGATGTACCTCAACAACGGCGACGGCACTTTCAGTGACCTTTCGTCAACGGCGGGCACTGCGATTCCGGATGAACAGCGTGTCGGAGCAGGCGTCTGCTTTCTTGACAAGGAAGGCGATGGAAGCCTGGATCTGTTTGCGGCGAATTATCTGAAGTGGTCTCCCGACATGAAGATCGCCCATGCCTGGCGGGGAAAGCCGATCTATCCGGGGCCGGAGCGTTTCCAGCCCTATCCGTCCCGGTTGTTCGGTAACAACGGCGACGGGACTTTTTCAGATCTGAGCGAGCAGTCCAGGGTGGGCCTGCAGCCGGGCTATGGTATGGGGACCATCTGCACCGATTACGATCGCGACGGAGATACGGACATCTTTGTCGGGAACGACGGCGGGCCCGGCAATTTTCTGTTTCGCAACGATGGCCGCGGAGTGTTCGAAGAATGCGGGGTGCAGAGCGGTGTGGCCTACAGCGGCTCCGGGCTGGCGCACGGAAGCATGGGAGCCGATTGCGGTGATTACGACAACGATGGGCTGTTCGATTTGTATGTCACAGCGTACCAGGGCCAGCTTGCGACGCTTTACCGCAACCGGGGCGAAAAGGGGTTTGAGGACGTGTCGCAGCGCATCGGCGCGGGGACGGGGTCATCCAACCAGGTCACCTGGGGCTGCGGACTTGTCGATCTGGATAACGACTCCCGCCGCGATATCTTCTATGTGTGCGGCCACTTGATCGACAACATCGACTCGCTTGACGACACGACGTCGTACCTTGCCAGTCCGGTAGTGCTGTGGCAGACTACGACCGGTCGATTCGTCAACGTCTCCTCGTCGGCGGGCGACGGTCTGAAAAAGAAATCCGTGGGGCGAGGAGCGGCCTTTGACGATCTCGACAATGACGGCGATCTCGATGTGGTGATCCTGAATTCGCGCCGAGAGCCGACGATCCTGCGCAACGACTCGTCGCCGCGCAATCACTCGCTGGAGGTGATCCTCAGCGGGACTCGGGCGAACCGGGACGGGGTTGGGGCCGTGGTGAGTGTTGAGGCCGGCGGGCAGCGCCAGATCGCCGAAGTGCACAGCGGCCGCGGCTATCAAGGACATTTCGGGACGCGATTGCATTTCGGGTTGGGCTCCGCCACCGATGTGAAACGCCTCGAGGTCCGGTGGCTCGGCGGCAAATCCGAAATACTGGAGAACATCCCGGCTGACACGTGGATCCGCGTCGTGGAAGGCCGTGAAAAAGCGTCGACCAACGGTTCCTGGGCGGCGGCGGGCTCGGGCGAAGCAAACTCCGCAACAAGTCGTGGCATCCCATGAAGCAGGGCGAATCGGAACACCCCGTCAGCGGTGGCGAACAAGCGAGCGAGCCGGTTGCATCGACGCGGACTTTCGTCAGCGGGCGTCTGTTGATTTGCGCGGTGTGTGTCATCGCGCTGGCCGCCGGCTATTATGGCGGGCGATTCGCGCGAGGTCGCTTTGGGAACGCCGCTGCGGATGTTCGTACCACGGTTGCCAAGTCAGACAAGGAAGCAGACAAGAACTCGCCGCCCGCACCCGTGCTGAAACTCGATCCGGACGCTCCGGTTCCCGACAAGGCGGAGCCGCTGACCAGAGAAGTGAAGGCCGTCGTGGACTGTCTGGTCGCGACGTTTCCTGAAAGCCCGGATGCCCTCGAGGTTCAGGCACGCAGCGAAGTCTGGCTCGGCAACTCGAGCAAAGCTTTCGATGTCTGGAAAAAATGTGTGAAGCTCGATCCGCGGTACGTTTATGCCTACGTGGGATTGGCTTCGGTCGCCGCCGAGCGGGCGGAGCATGATCAGGCGGTTGAATATGCGAAGCAGGCCCTGGAGGTGGAGCCGAACAACTTCCAGGCCCGAGTGACGCTGACGCAATCGCTCCTGCAACTCGGACGCGCTGCCGAAGTTCCGCCGGTACTCGAGCCGTTTCTGAAGTCGGATCCCCGGTCGCAAGGCTTCTTTCTGCTCGGCCAGGCTTATTCGCAGCTCGAACAATACGAAAAGGCAAAAGACAGCTACGAAGCCGCTATCCGCATATTCCCGGACTATGTCGAGGCGTACAACGGGCTGGCTGTCGCGTACGAACATCTCGGTCAGCCGGACAAAGCCAAGCCGGCGATGGAGAAATTCCAGAAACTCAACGCGCCGGAGAAGTCCGCCGCGAGAATTCGCGGGTCGACAGTCAGCGATCTCAAGCTGATGCAGGAGGGGGCCGCTGCGCTCTATGCGGACGCGGGAAGCTTGTTCTTCACGAGCGGTCGCAAGGCCGACGCCGAAACAGTTTGGGTTCGGGCGGCTGCGCTCGACTCGCACAATGTACTTTGCCGACAGTCGCTTGCATGGCTCATGCGGAACGCGGCGAGATACGGAGAAAACATCGCCTGGCTCAATCAGCTGGCGGCCATCGATCCCAAGAACCCCAGTTACTTGATCGAAGTCGGGCGGACCTATGAAAAGTTGAAGCTGCTTCCCGCCGCGGAAGAGTCGTTTCGTAAAGCCTGCAAAGCTGCCCCGGCAAACGATGCCGGCTATGTGGCTCTGGCCGGACTGCTGCTGCGATACGGCCAGAATCTCGCCGAAACCGCGACGCTGGCTCGCAAGGCCATCGAAATCAGGCCTTCCGCGGCGAACTACGCGCTGCTTGCCTCCGCATGCCGCGCCAACGGAGATCTGCCCGCCGCGCGAACCGCGCTGGAGCAGGCGATCAAACTTGCCCCGCAGGACCCTTCTTACAAGGCGGCTCTTGACGCGATCAATGCGGGGCCCGCAAAGAAGTGAGCGGAGATGCCGGAGAGTGACTCGGTCCGTGTTTCATCCGTGCAGATCCGTGGCCTCTTCCCCGCGAGGATTCGTCACGGCTGCGCCGATTGCCCCGTGCCTTCCACCAGCGTGACGAGTTGATCCGCTGCAGCCGCCGGGAACGTTTCGGTCTTTCCGCCCAGCCATTTCACTTCGATGCGGTCGGCACGCGGCTTGTCGCGCAGCCCGAAATGCAGCCGCAATCCGCTGTGGCTCTGGTAGCTCCGTCCGCTGTGCACTTCATCGATCTGCGACAGATCGCCGGCGACGACTCTGACACGGGCGCCGACTGCGTCCCGGTTGCTGCGCGTGCCGATCAGGCGGAGCTGCAGCCAGTGATTTGAATGGTGCGTTTCGTTCTTCAGCAGGGTAGGTCGGGCTTCCTGATTGAGCATCGCCAGGTCGACGTCGCCGTCGTTGTCGAGGTCGTCGGCGCACGTGCCGCGAGTGGATTCCTTGACGTTCATTCCGGCCCCGGCGCTGGTCGAGATGTCAAGGAACTGCCCGCCGCCGACATTCATGAACAGGACGTTCACGAGTTTGTAGTCCGTCGTGTCGTCGATCGAGTGGATCATCGGCTCGAGATGGCCGTTTCCGACAAACAGATCCCGATCTCCGTCGCAGTCGATATCCAGAAAGCTGTTGCCCCAGTTGACGTGCGGCATGCACGCGTTGCCGACGCCGGCCTTCATGGCCACATCCTCGAACATGCCTTTGCCGAGATTGCGGTAGAGCGCCGGCATTTCGGCCTGGTAATCCGTCATGAAAATGTCGAGCCAGCCGTCATTGTCGTAGTCGGCGCAGTCGGAGCCCATGCTGCCGTTGGCTTTGCCCCAAAAGTCATAGGCAACACCTACGAGCTGCGCGATTTCTTCGAACTTCCCCGTGCCGTCGTTCTTCCAGTAGAAGTTCTCCATGACGTCGTTGCAGACAAAAATGTCCGAGTCCCCATCGTTGTCGAAATCGCCGCTGACCATTCCCATTCCTTTGCCCGATCGGGCGCGGATGCCCGATGACTCGGAGACGTCGGTAAACGTGCCGTCGCCGCTGTTGCGGAACAAGGCATCCGGTTCCGGGTCGAAATCGAGCGGACTCGGCGCGCGCCGAAAACCGCCGACGACTCGTTCCGGATGTTTGTCGTAGGAGAACTTGACGTAGTTTGCCGAATACAGGTCGGCGTTGC
>CAIPEB010000005.1 GCA_903863885.1 uncultured Planctomycetaceae bacterium
CAGCGCGGTCATCATTGCGTCGTCGACCTCGATCTCGACGGGCACGAGGCCGCCCGCGGAATCCTGCAGCATGCGGCCGCTTTCTTCCAGCAGGCTGTCCACGTCGCGCAGCGACTCTGCCAGCTCTTCTTCGGGGGTCGGACGCTTTTCCGGCTCGCCGACCATGCGGTCCGCTTCCGCCGCGATCTTCTCAACCTCGGCCTGCAGCTGCCGGGCCCGCCCGAGAAACTCGCCGATGCGGCCCACTTCCCGTTTGAGCAGCATCGCGTCCAGATCCGCCCGCATCTTGGCTTCCTGCTCGCCCCAGTTGTTCAACTGCTCGCGAAGCGCGGCAACCTTGTCGCTCTCGACGCCCGACATCGCCGCGAGGGTCAGTTCCCTGCAGACAAGCCGTCCCAGCGTCTGGTTCAGATACTCGGTCGCCTGCAGCAACCGCGGCTCCGAGGTGACCGTATTGCCCTCTTCCGAGGCCAGTTCCGCCCGTGCCTGATGCAGCGTGTTCTGGACCTTTTTGACTTCCAGCCTCGCCACGTGCGTCTGCAGCGGCCGAATGTCCGCCTGCTCCTCGCCCAGACGGCTGCGGAGCTGATGCGCGTAGATCATCCGGTCAAGCAGCGAAATCGATGCGCTGTACAGTACCTCCTTGTTGATCTGCGAGAGTTCTTTCTGCCGTTCCTTGACGAGCCTCCCGTCGCGGATGCGACGCATCAGATCGGCCGTCACGGCCAGATCATCCCGCGAGGTCAACTGCACGAGTTCCTTCAGATCCAGATTCAACGGCGTCTCGGTCGGCAGGCCGACCTGGATCTTCATCCCATCCAGCGAGTTCTCCAGCGAGTTCGTCGTCGCGACGAGGAGCCGGCGGCCCAGGAGCAGCTTCTGTTCAACCTGGTCCACCTGGAACCGCGGAGTCTGCCCGGCATAGTACTCCGCCTCGGTCTCGGCAAACGCCCGCACCAGCTGGAAGTAGTTCTGCGCGGCAATATCGATTTCACGGTACGAGCGGATCAGGTTGTAGTACTGCTCGGTCAGAGTGACGAA
Source organism: uncultured Planctomycetaceae bacterium (assembly GCA_903863885.1). Taxonomy (GTDB): domain Bacteria; phylum Planctomycetota; class Planctomycetia; order Pirellulales; family Pirellulaceae; genus CAIPEB01. The sequence continues at coordinate 1,042 of CAIPEB010000005.1, forward strand.
CAACCGCTTCCGGTAACGGGCATAGTCCCGCGCCGCATAGACCACGTTGCGTTCGAGCTGAGTCAGCGTTTCGAACCGGATGTCGCGCTGCAGCAGCGACTGCGAGAACTGGAACAGCGCGTCCGTCGTGACGTCGGCCGCAAACCCCTGAGGCCCGTTGAACGACAGCACCACGTCGTTAGCGAATCTCGCGATGAAATCGCCGCCCGTGATCAACGCCTTGTCCACCTGAAGCGACGCGGGAGTTCCCAGCGAGGACTCCGAGACGCCATCCACCGTGACGTGATCGTAGTTGACGTCCATGCCGTTGTTCGATGTCGAGAACTTCAGCGCGTAACGGTATCGTTCGAGCGACAATTCAAGAGCCGCGCGGTAGAGCGTCTCCTTCTGCGTCTGGTAATCGCGGCTGTTGATCGTCGCCAGGTAAATGATGTCTTCCAGCGTCAGCCGAGCCGACGTATCCCGCATCTCTCCCGGAGGCTCCGTGCCGTACGTCATCTTGTACTCTTCGCGGACACCTTCAAACTCCAGCATCCGACGCAGACTGCTCCGCGGCACCGCGTCCCAATTGGCCGCGGCAATCACGGGCGTGCGCAACCCTTCCTCGTCGCAGATATTCACCGGATGCGACGGTTCCGCAACAGGCTCCGCCGCGATCCGCACCAGCGCCGCCTCGTCCGCAGGCGAAAGGAATGCCACCTGCTGAACCTCGCCGGGACGCATGCGATATCGAACACCGCCGCCCGGCGGCCTTTCGGTTGACGCCTCCGGTTCGGCGTCTCCGAACTCGTCCGACGGCATCGGCGCTGCGGAATCCCCGCTCTGCGGCTCCATCTGGCTGGGAAGCGGCGGCAGCTGATACGCGTACAACTGCGGACTCGGCATCGGCAGCATCGGGTCTTCGATGATCGTCGGGTCGAAAAACCGCGACAGCGGGTTCGGCAGAATATTGAACCCTTCAGGAACCTGCCATGGACGCCCCACGGACTTCTCGGCCAGCATTCCGTAAACGGTCTTGTCCGTAGCCACCCGGTAATGCTGCCGCGAGCAGCCTGTGATCAGCGCGAAAGAAATCACGCAAACACAGCAGACCCTGACAACAACCGCGGAATATCCAGTGTCAAGATGCACGATTTGCTCGCTGAATAGCTAGCACGACGAGTCACTTCAACCGTTCGATTGCATCGGCATTAACGATTGGGAAACATCAAACAATTGCGTTCGCGTTTCCGGTGCGAGAAAGAAATTGGATGCGCAGAGAGGCGGAGCGAAAAAAGAGGGGGCAAATGTGACAACGCGAGGCGTCACTGCCGTGCTTGCATCAGGTCTGCGACGAAGGGCCCGCGTCATCGTCTGCGTCGTCAGAGTGGCCAGGCGCTTTGGCGACGCCGCGGTCCGCCGACTTGGGCGTCATCGCGACAAAAGCGACTACCACCATCAGACCGCTGCAGACGAAGAGCACGACAATCAAAGTCGTACGAGCTAACTGGCGTCGCGCTACACCCGCCTCCAGAACCTCGCGATAGTCATCGTCGCCCGTCACCCGAGCCGCATGCAGTTCCAGCGGATCGGCGGGCGCATCGACGGCCAGCATCGCAAACGCAGCGATCAGCATCGCCAGGCCAAGCAGTAGACAGAAAGGTGGAACAACGTGCCTCATACGCCCCAGCATGGTGGATTGTTCGCAACACGGAAAGGGGACGAATCCCCACAACGCGGACATGTTGGAAGAGGCCACGGATGGGCACTGATTGACACGGATGCAAGTCGCTCGCGCGAATCGACGCGGGCTCGCACCTCACACGAGTGGACAAGCCGCCCGGCCAGACTCCGGACTCCGGTCTACTCGTTCCGGAGAGCTTCGATCGGATCCATCATCGCGGCGCGCCGCGCGGGGTAGATTCCGAAAACGATTCCGATGCCGACGGAGATACCGAACGCCAGGCAGACGGACCACCAGCTAATGACGGTCTCCAGAGCGAACAGGTAGCTGACCAGGAACGGGATGCTGACTCCCAGAGCCACCCCCATCGTGCCGCCCACCGAAGAGAGCAGTACTGTCTCGACGAGAAACTGGACGGTAATGTCCCAGCGATTGGCGCCGATCGCGCGGCGGATCCCGATTTCGCGAGTGCGTTCGGTCACATTGGCCAGCATGATGTTCATGATGCCGATGCCGCCGACCAACAGCGAAATGCCGGCGATCGATCCGAGCACGAGGTTCCAGATGCGTTTTTCTTCTTCGGCTCGCCGCAGCAGTTCCAGCGGAATCGTGAGCCGGAAATCTTCTTCCTTGGGGTGGGCCGCGAGCAGGATCTTGCGAGCCATGGCGGCGGTCTGGCTGACGACGCTGGAATCGGCAACCTTCAAGGTGATCTCGTTCAGCTGCGTCTTTTCGGCGCTGAAGCTGCCGCTGCTCCGCTGCATTTTGATCTCGCCAAAACGGCGTTGGGCGCAGGAGAGCGGAATGTAGATCTCGTCGTTGGCGTCGTCGCCCGACGATGCGCCGGCCGCGGCCGTGTCGCCGCGACTGGCCAGCACTCCGATGACGCGGTAAACATCGTCCCCCAGCAGGATCGGCTTGCCGATCGGATCTTCGAACTTGAAGAGCCGTTCAGCGGCCCCGGAACCGAGCACGGCGACGTTCCAGGCGTTGCGATTGTCCACGCCGCTGATGAACCGGCCCCGTCCGAGTTCGATGTTTTTGACCTGCAGGTACTCCGAAGTCGTCGCGAGGATCTTGGCGTTGGGAATCCAGTGCGTCTCGCGCACCGCGTACTTGTTGATAATCGACATCGGGACGGCTTCGCTCAGCGTCGGGATCGTCGCAACCAACCGGTCGAAGTCCTTGTAGGTGAGTCCGTATTCCAGGACAAAGCCGCGCTGCTGGGATGCGTTGCTGGATCCCTGGTTCTCGCCCTCGGCCGGCTTGACGCTGCGAATGATGACGTTGTTCGCGCCGAGCCGCCGGATCTGTTCCAGGGCTTCGCGTTTTGAGCCTTCGCCGATGGCCAGCATGGCAATGACGGAGCCCACGCCCAGGATAACGCCCAAGACGGTGAGCAGACTGCGCAGCTTTCGCAGCAGCAGGTTCTTGATGCCGACTTTCAGCGTGTTCCAGAACATGTCATGCCAGATAAGCAGAGACTATTCGCGACGAGACTATCAGCCGCCGCCCGCCTGCATGCCGCCACCGCCAGGCGCCTCGCCGCCGCGACGCGGTCCGCCTTTCATGCGAGGTCCTCCCTCGCGACGCGGTTGTCCGTCTTCGCCACGCGGCGGGCCTTCTTTGTCGCGAGCCAGGCTCTTTTCTTCGCCAAGTTTGCCCTTCTTGACTTCAGCCGCAGCCGCCGCATGCTGTTGCTTCATGTTCTTGGCGATTGAATCCGGCATCTCCGGAGCCCCCAGATCGGGACCGATGTTCTTCTGCAATCCCTCGACCTTCTCCAGGATCGACATCGGGTTGAGCACAATATGCTCGCCTTTCTTCACGCCGCCCTCGATCATGACGAACTTGTCGTTTGACTTGCCCAATTTCAGCTCGCGCTTGCTGACCTTTCCGTCGGACTGGACATAACAGAAGTTGTCCCGGTCGCGCTGCACTACCGCCTGGACGGGAATCGTAAGCACGTCCTTGAGTCGATCGACGTGAATCTCCGCTACCGCAGTCATGCCGGGCTTCAGGTTCGTCACCTCGCCGTCGATCCTCACAATGCAGTCGTAGGTCTTGACACCCGTGCTGAAGAACCCGGTCGAGGCGGGTACCACGCCGACTTCCTGCACAAACCCATAGTGCACTTCGTCCGGAAACGCATCGATGCGAATGGTGACGGGAAGCCCCGGGCGCACCTGGTCAAGCACCGCTTCGTGGATCTGTGTCTTGACCTGCATGCGTGAAAGATCGGGCAGCGACATGATGCGCTGGCGTTCGCGAACGGAGATACCCTCAGCGATTTCCGTCGTGCCGTCGCGGCCTTCCCTCGCGTACACGACCATCCCGCCGTGGGGTGCGTAGATTTTGCATTTGGTCAGCTGTTCCTTGTAGTTCTCCAGCCGCTCGCGTTCCTTGGACTCAAAACTCTCCGCTTCGATCTTCGCTGCCTCGGCCTGAGCCAGTTGCGACTCGTTGTTGTTCCTGACCTGAATCAGCTGCCGTTCCGAAGTCTCGACTTCGCCCGTCAACGTCTTTTCCTGCATCTCGCGTTCGTAACTCTGCAGCTTGCCCCGTTTCGCCTCAGCCGATTTCAGGTTGTTGGTCGCGGATGCAACCGCGTCCTCAGCCTTCATCAGGCTGAGTCGGACCTGATCCACCTGGCTCTGTCCGCGATACCCCAGTTCGAACAGACTCTTCACCGCGGCCATTTCGATTTTCGCCAGGTCGGCCGCGGCTCGTTCCTCGAGGATCTTGTTGTTCTGGTCCGAGATCGTGCGTTCGATTTCATCCACTGCCAGGCGATAGGTTCCCTTGGCTTTGTCGAGATACATCTGCAGTTCGAGTTTGTTCAGATCAACCTTGAGTTTCGCTTCGGCCTCGAGCGTCTGGTTCTGCAGAATCTGGTTCTTGTACTTGGCAGTGGCCTGCGTCAGCGTCGAAACGGCTTTCTGGTGGCTTAGGATCTGGGAGTCGAGCTTCTCGCGAAGCGCCGCCGAATCGAGTTCCACCAGCAGGTCCCCCTCTTTCACGGCTGAACCGTTCGGGACGATGAAAATGATCTGCGTGCCGAAGTTGCCCGTCGAGTCGCGGGTGAGGCTCTCGACTTCGCACCGGATCGGCGTCTCCAGTTGCGCTTCCAGGTTGCCGCGCTCGGTCACCACGATCGGCAAATCCGCGTTGGCCACCGTGTAAAGCACGTAGTCTCGAGCTTGTTCCCCATAGTCCTTCCGAAGGCTGAACACGGCCAGTGCAAGCACGCCGATCGCTGCCACAATCACGCATACCAGAATCGGCATGCGAAACCTGTTCAACACACCATTGATTCGAGACAGGTTCATCACGATTCTCTTTGTTCTTTTGAGATTGCGCTGACTCGTCCGCCAGACCGACATCCCGTCAGGCGGGGCGACGAAGTCAGCGACCAATTCCGCTCAGGTCGTTCCGGCGGGGCAGGAGTTGCAGGCCCGACCTGTACACACCGGCCCGTGCCGGCGATTCGAGGGCTGTACCAATCGCTAAAAGGCTGTAACCTGCTGCCACGGCTAAGTATGCAACACAGCCGAGCCAGCCAAACCACCCGAGCCGCTATCTCTTAAACCGCGACAACGCATACGGGTATCGGTCGTTTGCCATGAACGGAAGTCACGGGCACTGACGGCGGGCTCCCGGGTTGGACATCCCGTCACGCCAAACGACAAACCTTGCTCAATCTGGATTGTTTACATTCCCTATTGTAGTCGCAAATAAAGCAACGGGTCCAGTTGAAACGGGCGTCTGCTGGCACCTGCACCCCACCGACGGGGTGCATACTTGGATGCCAATCCGTTCGGCAGATGTTACGTTGAGCAATCGCGACATGCTGGGTGGTTCGGCGTGTTTCACAGGGCGGGAGGACCGCCAGCCCGGTCAGTGCTGGCATTTTGGTTGGATGACCGACTCCCGTTGGTCGCTGGACTTTGTGCGAACGACATACGCTCTGACGGTCAGCGCCGCACCGGAACACAACGCCGGGGCGACTGAGGCAACCGCATCGAAGGAGAACAACATGCTCTGGATATTGCTTCTGACGACGGCTCTCTCTGCGGATCCGGCGGCATCCACGCGCGGCAGTGTTTCCGTGCTGCGGGAACCCGGGCTGCCCGCGGCCGGAACAGGCTCCCAGCCCGAGCGCATCGCCACCATCCTCGAGCAGGCAGGCTTTCACGTGGACTTGCATTCGGCTGCGCAGTGGGCCGACCCTCAGGTGCTCAATACCTCCAAAGTGGACATTGCGGTCGTGCCGACCGGCGAGAGTTTCCCCGCGAAGGCGCGAGAGAACTTCCAGCGTTACCTGAAGGACGGCGGGAATTTCATCTCGATCGGCGGCTATGCGTTCAATCGCCTGTGGGTTCAGGACGGCACGAAATGGACCGACGAGACAACGCACACAAAAGCGCAGCGTGAAGCGGCGCTGAGTCCCGAGCGATCGCTGCTGCCCAATGGGAGTTTCGAGTTGCCGGGGGAGATTCCGGTCGGCGGCGTGCAACTCGATCGGCAGTGGCGGCGCGACGGGCCGTCCGCCGAGGTAGCTCAGATCGAGGGGATGAGCGGAACGCGCTGCGCACACGTCATGCTTCCGCCGGACCAGGCGTCGGGCTCGCGCACGTTCTACCTCGACTTCAAACCCGAGGCGGGGCAGAGCTACGAAATCGCCTGCCGCATCAGGTGTGAGGAAATTGCCGGGGACGGCATGGCTTATGCCGCGGTCTATGAGCACGCCGCAGACGGACAGATCGTCGAATTTCGCGACTTCGTCACGCGGCGCGGTACCAGCGACTGGTCCGAGGCCCGCTATGAATTCACGCCGAACGAGCGAGTGGCGCGCGTGCGGGTTCAGTTCGGCTTGTATCTGGCCACAGGTCAGGCGTGGTTCGACGACTTCCGCCTGGCCAATGTGACGGGACTGACCGCGCCGCGCATGAACACGGCCTCCGGCGTTCCGGCGGATGGACTGAATACGCGTCCCGAGCAGATCGGCGTATTCGATCCCTCCTATCCGTTGACTCGGGTGCGAGAACTGCGATCCGCCGGGAATTGCCTGCTCGCCGCCGACTGCAGGCTGGGCGCCGATATTCGCGGCTGGGCAGCCAGCGGCGTGGTGGGAGACAATAACGCACGCTGGATTCCGATGCTCGAAGCCTACGACCGATTTGGCCGCAGCCGCGGTCCGGCCGCTTCCGTGATGTTCCATTACAACGGCCATTACCGCGGGTCGGCCTGGGGATTCTGGGGCGTGGACAATCTGGATCTTTTCACCGACGCAAACAGCCCGATGTCGAAAGCGTTGGCAGAGATGGCGGCCCACGTCGCGCGCGAAACCTATCTTCACAATCTGCAGACCGACCAACGGCTCTACCGCGACGGGGAAACGGTTCGAGTAACCGCCGTGGTCGAGAACCGAGGCCGAATTCCGCAGAACGTGCGCATCGAAATGCACGCGGACGAAACGCCGTTCGGCACGCCGCACCGACTCGTATCCATCCCGCTCAAATCACAGACGCTTACCCTCGAATCAGGCGCTTCGCGGAAGATCGAGGCCGAGTTCTCCCCGCCGAAATTCTCCGGAGACGCGGGACTCATCTATGCCAAAGTGGAGATCGACGGCCGCACGATCGACGAGATGGAAACGGGATACGTCGTTGATCGCCCGGAGGTCGCCCGTTCAGCGGCGCCGTCGCGCATGTCGGGCAACTATTTCACGCACGGCAACCGACCGCTGTTCCTGTTCGGCACGGACACGTACAGCTACACATATTTTTCCGCGTTCGATAATCCGCTGACCTGGGCCCGCGACCACCGCGCATGCCGGGACTACGGCATACAGGTCTACGAGAACCTGCAGTTCAGCCGCCCCGGCCATCAGCTGACCGAAGCGGACTGGCGTTCGTTCCGCGCGATGGCACAGCTCACGCAAAAGCACAACCTTGTGTTCATGCCGGGAATGCTGATCGGCGAGAACGTCGCGGTGGGCGCTGAGGGGTTGAACGAGCAAAGTGCTCTGTGCCGGTCATACGCGCAGAACCTGCATGACCTGCCCGCGCTGCACTACTACATCAACGGCGACTACCAGCTGAATCTCAATACAAATGCCGCGGAGATGCGGACGCTCTGGAACCAGTGGCTCGCCGACAAATACCACGACCGCCAGTCGCTGGAGCGGGCATGGGGAAACAGCAATACCGGAGCGTGGGGCGACATTGCGCTGCCGCCTCCGAATTCGGGACGCTGGGACGACGTCGCCGCGATGGACCGCATCCGATTTGAACTCTGGTTGACGCTGCGGTGGAATGAACCGCACGTGCGCGCCGTCCGCGAATCCGACACCGAACACCCCATCATGTCGGAGTACTACCAGCGCCCTGGCGGCGGCCTCGACCTGCCGCTGACGATCGACGGCCAGGACGTTGCGGACATCGGATACTTCGACGAGTTGATCCGCGACATCGACCGGCTGCCGTTGGCGATCCGCTTCAACGACCTGCGGGCGAGGGGAAAGGGGATCACCCTGGGAGAATACGGCGTCAAGACGCATCCGGCTTGGACCGTCGAAAACGGTGCCACCCACTATCACGTCCAACGCACAGAAGAGGAACAGAAGCAGTTGTTCATGGCCGTGGCGCACTACGCGCTCGGCCTGGGCGCAGCCAAGGTCCAGAACTGGTGCCTGGCCGATTCGCAGAACCGCGTGTTCCCCTGGGGCCTCTTCTATCCCAACTCGTTCCTTCCGAAAGACATCGCCTACACGCACCGCAACCAATCGGCTATCTGGAGATTCTTCGCGCCGCGATATGAAGCACCGCCGCTGACGCTGTGCGTTCCCAGCCACCTGCGGATCGGCAACCGTGAACAGATTGGAATCGATGTGGCGTATCGCGCTGTCGCCGGCTTGCTCTCCAGCCACTTCTCATTCAACGTCATCGACGACCAGCACCTCGATGCAATTCCCGGCACGACGCGGACGATACTCTATCCGTCGCCCTTTACTCTGGACGATCGCAACTACGGACACCTGCTGGCGTGGGTGCGGGCGGGTGGCAAACTGATCGTGACGGGCGACGTCGGCTACGACGAAAATCGGCAGCCGACCCGGCGGGAACGTCTGCAGGAACTGGCCGGCGTGAGTTTTGTCTCGGCGCGGTACCCGCACGTCGAACGGCACCGCGGCGAGGTAGTTCCGGTCTCGTTCCGCATCCTGGCCGTCAATCCTCTGCGACTGCGTCCCTGCGTGGAGAGTCGAGTCGCAACGGCCGAACTGCTCGGCACGGGCGACAAGGATCTGCCCGTTCTGACCCGCAATAAGATCGGAGAGGGCGTCGTCTACTGGCTTGCCGACCCCATCGAACTGGACAGCGAAGATCCGGCCGCCGCATCACGCAGGTTGCTTTACACCGCACTGATCACGGCGACGGACATTAAGCCGATCTCTGTCAAACCGGACGCTGACTGGCTGCACGCCATGGTCCAGCCTACGGCGCAGGGCAACCTGCACGTCGCGTTCAACACTCAGCGATCGGCCGGCAGCGAACGAGTCGCATTCGACACGGCGGCCGGTCCTGTCACGCTGCAGATTCGCAATCGTTGGCCTGCACTGGCCGCGGTGACCGCGGGCGGAAGCGTAGTCGCCATCAGCGCCGACGCCATGGCCGAAGCCGGCGGCGAAAAGCTGCTCGAGGGCCGGGGTCTGAAGGCCGCGATTTCGCTGGACGGCAAAGACCTGCGGAAATCCGAGGCAGTACTTTACGCGCCGTTCGAGACGGGAAGCCTCGCGATTCCCTCGCATGACACGAGTTTCGCCGCGGAGGCCGGCGAGTTCCGCAATGGCAAGTGGTTCACGCTGGAACAGATACCCGTCGATGGGTCGACGCGCGAAATCACCATCGACGAGGATCGCGCGACTTGCCTCATTCTTCTATGCCGCGGGGATCGCATGGCGCACTGGCAGTCACTGCTCGAAGAAGCCATGACGCATCCCGAGCGGATGAAGACCCTGTACTGAAACCTCGGCCCGGCACCGCGAAGTGCATATGCCGCCTACGAGTAATAGGTGGCGTATCGCTCCATCGCGTCCATCAGCGCGGACGCGTTCTCGAGCGGAACACCCGGGTAAAGTCCATAGATCATCATCAGCCCGCCCGATCGGTCGCCGAGTTGTTCGACTTCGCTGCGAACCAGTTGATCCACTTGTTCGGGCGTGCCGAGCACCGTGATGTTCTGGCGGTCGATGTCCAGATCAATGCACACGCGTCCCTTGAGACGCTGGCGGATCCAGCCGATGTCGTTGACCAGATCCTGGAGATTCAACACATCGATCGGGCATTCGAGCAACTCGTCGATCAAGGCGTGAAGATCACCGTCCGAGTGAACATGCACGATGCACCCCGCGTCGCGGGCAACCTGCATCATGCGCTGGTACGACGGTCTGATGTATTGCCGGAAATCGCTGGGCGAAAGCATCGGTCCCTGTTGCATGCCGAGATCCTCGGCAAACCCGATCCACTCGGCGCGGCAGCGATCGATGTAATTCCTCACGAGACCGACGTTGAACTGCTCGAGCATTTCGATCAGTTTCCGGAGGCGAGGTTCGCCGTCGGCCATGTCGTAGACGATCTTCTCGTAGCCCCGGATATCGATCAGACGCAGCCACGTATGATTGTGACCGATCTCGCCGTTGCGCATGCACCGCTGTGAAATGGCCGGTCCCAACTGCCGGCTTTGCTCGTCCCAGTCGATCGGCCCCCAATGCGTGGTCACCTGCGGATCGGGCGGCGTGTAGGAGGCAAAATCGTCCCAGGATGCCAACGGGTGCTTCGTCACCACCCCGAAGATTCCGTTGTCGGTCGTCTCCCAGACGCAACCCCACGGATCGACGAACGGGACTCCGGCCGTTGCATACGGTGCATAGACGCGCTGAGGTTCCTGGGCCGGACGCTGGAAATCGGGAAAAAGGAACGGGTGCGACTCCATGAGATCCCAGAGACGCTGCGCCGGGTAGTGGTGCCAGCACGCATCGTTGATGTGAAACGTCATCGGGATGTAATCGGGGCGCTCGAATCGCACCGTTCGAAGCAGATTGTCCCGCTGCTGCTCAATACTCTTGGCGATCACGTTACGTCTCTCTCCACCTTCAGCCGGCAACTTGCACGGAACGACCGGCGTCGGAATATCCGCCTGTCTCGACCGAACCGTTAACCATGCTATCGACAAAGTCCGGCGGCAGGAATGACAACTCGTCAAGCCGGGCCCGCAACAACACGCGGACTTATGAGCAAGCGGGCCACCCAAATGACGGATTACGAGGCGACATTTCCCGCTCGTCCGCGAATTGGCCGACCACCCGGAAATGTAAGCGAAACGCATACCGTCAACCGCCGCGAGTTCGTATACTGGGAGGTAGCATTCCACCGAGAAATGGACCGGAGGCGGTCTACGACTCGCACGCGATTGCCGCAGAAGTGCGACCCTGAGCGTTCTCTCGCAACGTGCACCGCGATCGCTTCGCCGGACGGCGCAAGCGACGGCGGCCTGACATGTTAGGCGATGGTGTTGAAATCGATGGTCCAGTCCGTGGCGACGCTGCGGACCTTAGTCTTCGCGCTATGAAAGTCCTGATTGTCGATAACGAATCCACGTCGGGCGTGGCCTTGGCGGACAATCTGGCCGACCAGGGGCACGAGCCCTCGGTCGTGTATCACGGTCGAGATGCTCTGGCGCAAATTGAGCAGTCCGATTTCGATCTCGTGTTCGCGGATATCAAAACGCCCGATTTCGGCGGACTGGAACTACTCCGCCGCATCAAGGGGGGGCGAAGCCGGGATACCGAAGTCGTGCTGATGAGTTCGAATGGCTCGGTGGGTTCGGCCGTGGAGGCCGTCAAGTCCGGGGCGTTCGCCTTCGTCGGCAAACCGCTCACCTCCGCCGAGATCGCGGGCATCGTTGCGCGGATGGAATGTCAGCAGAACCGGTTCGATTCGCCGCAGTTGGCACAAGCGGCTCGCGCCACACCTGCCCCCAATCCACATCTCACGGAGCTCGACCGACTGATCATCGGCTCGTCCGAGGGCATGTCGCGCGTCAAGAGCATGATTAAGGTCAGCGCTCGAACCGCCGCCAACGTGCTGATCTACGGCGAAACGGGCGTCGGAAAAGACCTGATCGCTTCGGTCATTCACCGACTGTCGCATCGCAGATCTTCACCGTTCGTCAAGGTCGGTTGCGCCCTGTTTCCCGAATCGTTGATCGAGAGCGAACTGTACGGACACGAGGAAGGCTCGTTCACCGGAGCGGCTCAACCGAGAAAAGGGCGGTTCGAGTTGGCCGAGGGAGGCACGATCTACCTCGACGACGTCGACGACATTCCGCTTGCCCAACAGGCCAAGCTGCTGCGGGCCATCGAGGAGAAGGTGTTCGAGCGAGTCGGAGGAAACAAGTCGCTCAAGGCCGACGTGCGTATCGTGGCGTCGAGCAAGAAGAACCTGCTGGCGAAGATCGGCGACGGCACATTCCGCTCCGATCTTTATTACCGCCTCGATGTGCTGCGGGTCCGCGTCCCTCCGCTGCGAGACCGCCGTCAGGACGTGCCTCAACTGGTCGAACATCTGCTGCGCCGCATTGCCGGCGACGATCCCTGCATGATCGAACCGCAGGCCGTGGTGCTGCTGGCCCAGCACGAATGGCCGGGCAACGTCCGCGAAATGTATCACACGCTCGAACGCGCCTATCTGATCAGCGGCGGACACATCACGGCCGACCTGATTGAAGCCGAAATGGGCGGCTCCGCGTCATCCGAATCGCCCGCCTCCGCGGTAGCGGCACCTCGCTCCGGCGGTTTCCAGGCCGCGATGCAGCATGCCGAAAAACAGCTGCTGATAAGCGCATTGGAGGCGGCCGGCGGCAACAAGAGCGCCGCCGCCCTGTCGCTCGGCATGAAGGCCTCCACGTTCCGCGACCGACTTGCCAAGTTCGGCATCTGAACGGTCCTTTGGAGTGCGACGTCGACCCGCCGCACTCCAAAACGGAAAGAAGCCACGGATCAAACACGGATTCCGTCGTCAGTTCATGCTCGAAACGAACCGCCGCTTCGATAACCGGCTCACACCGAAGTGCGCACTCGGATCGGTCGCGGTGATGACGCTCGAGTCCGGGTCCTCGCCCGTTACTGTCGCGATGTTGGAATAGGAACCCAGCGTTACCACGCGAGTCCCTTGATACACCCAGATCTCGGTCACATCCAACTGCGAATCACCGTCGGTATCTCCGCTGACGTACACGGGCACGAAATCGTCGGACTGGACGGACGGAGTGCCATTGTCGTCCGTGATCGCAATATTCGTCAGCCCTACGTTGCCCGTATTTGAAACTCGGTATGTGAACGTCGCCGTCGATCCGATGCTCAGATTCGGCCCGGCCCCGGTGCCCGTATCGATGCCGTTGGTCAACTTCTGCAGAGCAATTGCAGCCACATATCCGAAGTGATTGCTCGGGTCCGTATCGCTCACATCGCTCAATCCCGCGATGTCTGTGCCATTGGTGTCCACAGGATTGGCCGTCACCGTCGCGATGTTCGTGTACTGACCCGCCGTCACCGTCCGGGTCGCCTGGTAGTTCCACGTCTCGGTCAGATCCAAGCGGCCGTTGCTGTTGGCGTCGCCGCTGACCAGCGTCAGCGTGAAGTCATCGCCCGTCGTGCCGGAAGTGCCGTTGTCGTCGCGCAGCACGACCGTAGCCAGCGGCACGTTGCCCGTATTGGTCACTACATACACAAACGTGGCGGTCGCTCCGACGGGCAATTGTGGACCGGTCGTCGCGTTCGCGTCCTGGCCGTTGGTGTACTTCACGACCTGGATCCCCGTCGTCACGCCGAAATGGTTGCTCGGGTCCGTGTCGCTCACATCGCTCAGTCCCGCGATATCCGTGCCGCTGGTGTCCACAGGATTGGCCGTCACCGTCGCGATGTTCGTGTACTGACCCGCCGTCACCGTGCGGGTCGCCTGGTAGTTCCACGTCTCGGTCAGATCCAAGCGGCCGTTGCTGTTGGCGTCGCCGCTGACCAGCGTCAGCGTGAAGTCATCGCCCGTCGTGCCGGAAGTGCCGTTGTCGTCGCGCAGCACGACCGAAGCCAGCGGCACGCTGCCCGTGTTGGTCACAACGTAAGTGAAGGTGGCCGTCGAGCCGACCAGCAGCAGCGGACCGGTCGTCGTGTTCGCGTCCTGGCCGTTGGTGTACTTCACGACCTGGATCCCCGTCGTCACGCCGAAATGGTTGCTCGGGTCCGTGTCGCTCACATCGCTCAGTCCCGCGATGTCTGTGCCATTGGTGTCCACAG
>CAIPEB010000006.1 GCA_903863885.1 uncultured Planctomycetaceae bacterium
CCCATCAACTCGGTTAGATCCTTGGCAATAGCCAGCCCAAGACCGGTGCCACCATAGCGACGTGTGGTTGAGGCATCCGCCTGGGCGAATTTCTGAAAGAGCTTCTGTTGCTGTTCCGGCGAAATACCGATCCCCGTGTCCCGTACGGTGAATCGGAGCAGGAAGTTAGTCTCGGTCTGTTCCAACAGGCTGGCGCGGACGCAGATGTCGCCACGCTCCGTGAATTTCACGGCATTCCCCAGCAGATTGGCGAGAATCTGGCGCAGGCGTCCGGGGTCGCCGCAGACACGGAACGGTACGTCCGGTCCGATCTCGCACTTCAGCGCAAGCCCCTTCTCCTGGGCCTGTGAAGCCAGCGGCGCGATGAGTTCGTCCAGCACGACAGGCAATTCAAAGTCCACAACCTCCAACTCAAGTTTGCCTGCCTCGATCCTGGAAAAGTCCAGAATATCGTTCAGCAAGGCCAGCAGCGCTTCGCCGCTCGCGTGGATTGTATCGGCATAGCGACGCTGCTCGGCATTGAGCGGCGTATCCAGCAGCAGCCCGGTCATACCGATGACGCCGTTCATGGGGGTGCGGATCTCATGGCTCATGGTCGCCAGAAAGTCGCTCTTGGCGGCATTGGCTGCCTCGGCACGCTCGGCGAGTTCCTGCGCTCTTGCCGTGGCCTGTTGCAGTTGGACGTTGGTTTCCCGCAGAGCCAAATCGGCCTGCTTCCTCCGTGTAATGTCGTGCCAAAAGGAGCAAATCACAGTGGCGTCGGAAATCCTGACTACTTGCGATGTCACCTCCATGTGTCGGATCTCGCCATCGCGAGTCCGTTGTGCGGTCTCGAACTTCATTCGTCCCGCCCGAAGGATTTTTAACGCTTGCATGCGGAAGTTCACGGGCGTCAGCGCCGGATACACATCGTAGAGAGTCAATCGCGAGAACTCCTCACGGGAGTAATCCAACTGACGGTGCGCGACTTCGTTGAACTCGAGGATCGAGGCCGTTTCCGGATCAACGATCACAATTCCGTCCGGAGCCTGTTCGAACAGACTCCGTCGCCGGTTTGTTTCCTCGGCGACTCGGGCTTCCACACGTTTTCGCTCGCTGATATCTCGCGTGATGCCGAGATATTCCACGAACCTGCCCTCGCTGTCACGGAAAGCGGACGCGGTGACCTCAACCCACACGACGGAGCCATCCTTGCACCGCATTTGCAGCTCTCGGCCTCGGAAATCTACGGGAAGTCCGGCTTGCACATTCGCACGAGCGTTGGCAAAGCCTTCCTGACCGATGGCCCGGGAGTCCGGGGCGAGTACTTCCTCCCAGGACATCGCGATGGTCTCCTCGGGTCCATAGCCGGTCAACTTCTCAATGGACGGACTGACGTAGGTGAATCTGCCGTCCAGATTCATGGTCCAGATCACGTCGAGTGAATTGTCGGCCAGCAATCGGTGCCGCTGCTCGCTGATTCGCAACCGCTCTTCCATCTCGTGGCGCTGGGTGATGTCCTCGATCAGCGCCAGGTACGAACGGTCTTGGTTTGCCTCCACAATCAACGGGGCGACCGTCATGTTACCCCACACGAGTGTGCCGTCTGGGCGAATGTAGCGTTTCTCCATCTGGAAGCTGGACAGTTCCCCCGCCTCCAACTGCACCATGTTTTCCAACTGTCCGGGTACGTCATCGGGATGCGTGATTTGCACCCAACTCAGTTCGACGAGTTCCTCACGGGTTCGCCCCGTGATCTGCACATAACGTTCGTTACATTCAAGTAAGTGCCGGGTCGTTCCCGCGATCAGGGCCACACCGAGAGGTGATTGCTCAAACATCGCTCGGAACTTCGCTTCGGATTGTCTCATCTTTGCCAACGACTCGATGACGCGTTCTTGCGCGGAGCTGAGATCAGCGGTACGCTCCGCCACCTTACGTTCCAGTTCGACATTCCACTGGCGCAACTGCTCCTCCATCTCGCGTCGCTGGGTAATGTCTTCCTTGACGCCCACGTAGTGCGTGATCGCGCCGGCGTCATTGCGTACGGGAGCGATGGCCGCCGATTCCCAGTAGAGCTCGCCGTTTTTTCGACGGTTGCAGAACTCGCCGCGCCAGACTTTCCCCGCAGTGATCTCACTCCACAATTGGGTGTAGAATTCATGGGAATGCACACCCGACGTCATGACCTGCGGCCTCTGTCCGCGAACCTCGTCCAGACGATAGCCGGTCACCCGTTCCCAGGCAGGGTTCACGTATTCCACACGACCTTCGGGGTCTGTGATCAGGATCATCGAAGGGCTGTTTTCGACCGCCTGGGACAGCTTGCGCAGGGCCTCCTCTGCCCGCTTGCGATCGGACACGTCGCGCACGGCACTGTGGAACAATCGGCGTCCCTGGATTTCCAGCGGGGTCACCGAAACTTCGACGGGAAATTCGGCGCCGTTGGCTTTCTGGTTCTGCCACTCAAAGAGATGATTGCCGCCAGCCACGATTGCCTGCATGTATTCGAGGAAGACGTCGCGCGACTCCCGGCCGTTCAGCTGCCGCTTTGGTGAAAGCTCGAGAATCCGATGCCCCAGCAAGTCCGGTTTGTTCGCGTAACCGAACATGGTCACCGCGGACGAATTGCAATCGCAGATACATCCCGTGTCGTCAATTAAAAGAATTGCATCGCGCGTGCCCTCGAAGAGCACGCGAAACTTCTCCTCGTTCTCGCGGAGGGCAACCGTTCGTTCCCGTACCAGTTCCTCAAGGCCGTCGCGGTGGCGGCGCAATTCGGCCTCGGCCTGCTTCCGAACGGAGATATCACGCAGGATCACATGGATGGCATTGACGCCGCCGGCCGGAAACGTGGCGCCCACGACCTCCACGTCGAGTCGCGTGCCGTCGAGTCGGATGATCTTCTGTTCGAGTCGCGGCTCGACTTTGCTTCCTTCGCGCAGGCGATGAATTCGCTGTCGGATCGTTTCGTGGAATTCGGGATCAAAAAGCTCGTAGGGCGATTTGCCGAGCAATTGTTCAGCGTCATTCGCGCCGAAGAGTCGGATACAGGCGTGGTTGACCAGTGTGACCCGATCCTGCTGGTTCACAAAAATCGCATCCGGGGAGTTCATTACCAGGTTGCGGTATCGCTCTTCGCTTTCTCGCAGCGACGTTTCCATCCGCTTTCGCTCGGTGACGTCCTGATGAGTGCCGGACATCCGCGTCGCTCGCCCCTCGCCGTCTCGACTGACGACCTGGGCCCGGTCCAGGATCCAGCGGTAACTGCCGTCGCGAGCCAGCATCCGGTACTCGATTTCGTGCACCGCCGTCCGTCCGGTCAGGTTGTCCTCAATGGACCGCCATGCCAGCTCCCGATCCTCGGGATGGATGAGACTCAGCCAGCCGGTGGCAGTTGCGTCGTCAACCTCGCGAAGCGAATAGCCCAGCATCTCGGCCCAGTACTCGTTGCGCCGGACCTCACCCGTTTCGACATTCCAGTCCCAGGTTCCCAGGCGGCTGCCCTCCAGCACGAACTGCAGCCTTTCCTCGCTCTCCTGGAGGTCCTGCTTGACGCGGCGAAGGAGAATAATCGCTTCCTGCCGCTCCGTGATATCTGTGTCGCTGCCACGATAACCCCGAAAGGTTCCATCCGGGCCCAATACGGGCAGACCGTTGGTGGAATACCACCGAAGGCGACCTTCTTTGCTCAGCACCGGATTGATGAAATCCACAAACGACTCCCGCCGCTCGAAGAAAGCGAACGCCTCGCGGCAAAACGCCTCCCGTTCCGCATCGGGATGGAGATCATAGAAGTGCAAGCGACCAACTAATTCCTCCGGACGATAGCCAAGAAGAGCTTCCACCGCAGGGCTGACATAGGTGAACAGTCCCGCCGAATCAACCTCCCAGGCCACCGTCCTGCTGTGTGCTGCCAATTGCTCGAGTCGGGCCTTTCCTTCGCTGAGTTCTCGCTCCATCTTGGTGCGCTCGGTGGTATCCCGCGCAATTCCGATGATCGCAGTGACGCGGCCTGACAGGTCCATCAACGGGACTTTAAACGTCTCAAAGGTCAGGACGCGTCCCTCTTTGTCGGTCAATGTTTCCCCGAAACGGTGCGTTTGTCCCGTTTCAGCCACGGTCCGATCTTGTTCTTGAAGCTGAGTGGCCGCTTCCGGAGGAAACAGTTCCGAGTCCGAACGCCCAATCGCCTGGTCGTGTGTTGCCCCCGTGAACACGCACCACGCCCTATTCACCGCCGCAAATCGTCCGTCCAGACTCTTCACCCAGGCCGGATCGGGAATGTTGTCGAGAATCGCTCGCTGCAGATGTTCGCTCTCACGCAACTCGGCTTCGGCTTCCTTGCTGCAAGCCAGTTGGTTTTCCAGTTCTGCAACCCGCCGCTCCAATTCGGCAATCCGTTGCTCGCTGGATTTTTGCTGGTTGTGCATGGGGCACCTGATCTTTGCGTTTTCCGGGGCGATTTAGGGTTCGACGCGGCAACCACATCGCTTGAAAGATGCCACTTGGGGTAAGCCGTTGTGTTCACTCGCGCGTCGGCAACCCTCGGACAACCTGCCTTTCGCCCGCTGCTCGAGTTTCCACGTCAACTCGGCCTGCTTCTCAGGGAAGAATCGGCCGGTTTCGTTGCCTTTCCTGCTGCTCGTTGTTGCCGAGTTTATTTGACACGGGCACGTTGTTTTCGGCAATCATGAAGCAATACGTATCGACACGCCGCGAGCAGATTTCCGACATGGGGGCCCCTCCCCGGTCTCGAATCCCTTCTGCAAATCAAGTCAACTTGGCAAGCAATCTGGAGAGCCACGGAGGCGGGGGGCCGCAGCGGCCCAGCAAATCGGTTGTCCCGCGCCGGGTGATCATCGCTTGATCCCTGCTCGCCTGAGCCGGCAACTGTCGTGAGTCAGGCGCACGCCGCGCCTGGAGACAACGATTACGGGAGACAGCCGATGACACGGAAGATATTTCCAAGAATGGCTGAGGAGCCTCCGCGCATCCGATCCGTGGCCTACTGCTCTCAATCGATCGAGGACCCGTTTGTGTTCTCGGTTGGGCAGCGGCGGCAAGCCATCCAGGAGTGGGCGGCCGAGCACGACATCGAGATCATGCGGGAGTCTTCACAGGTGGGCTACTCGCAAGTTCGCCCCTGTGAGCTCGACGAAATGCTTCGCCAGTGGACGCCGCAGGGAAACGAGATCGTCCACATGCTCGCGCCTCGCATGCGGCGACGACGTGAGGTTTCTTTCCGCGTCGGGCGGCAGGATCGCGTGGGCCACGTCACGATGGTCAACCTAAACGGGTCCGGGACAATCCGTCTGGTCTATCTGCAACTGGTCAACCAATGGGACCAGCTGCATCCGCCGACGGCCAGCGAAGCGATGTACAGCGAGTCAGTCGCTTTGAACCGCTATGAAGCGGCGTGGTAAATTGGAGAGCCGCGGAAGTTCCATGAACGCCGAATGAAGGGCAGAGCCCAGTCGGATCAGTTCGCAGCCAAGTCGCGCTGCCAAAACTGCGACGTGATCGTGAGAACTCCATGATTGTGACTGCGATAGAACCCTACGGGACCGCACTCTTTTTGCTTGTCGTCGGCGTGCTTATCGCGCTGAGCGTGTTGTTCAGCCGTCGAATCGACCGACTCGGTATCCCGATTGTCATCCTGTTCCTCTTCCTGGGAATGCTTGGCGGATCGGAAGGGATCGGTGGAATCGCCTTCGACGATTTTGGCGTCGCCGTGCGAATCGGCACAGTTTATCTCGTGTTGATTCTGTTTGACGGCGGCATGAATACGCCGTGGGGTGCGGTGCGACGGGTGGGCGTACCGGCGGGATTGCTTGCGACGGTTGGCGTGGCGCTCACCGCAGGATTGCTGGCATTGTTCGCCCGGGCGCTGGGCCTCAGCTGGACCGAATCGCTGTTGCTTGGGGCCGTAGTTTCATCGACCGATGCAGCGGCCGTGTTAGCGGTGCTGCGGGGAGGTCGTCTTCACCTTCAGCCGCGAGTTGCCAATATGCTGGAGGTCGAGTCTTGCGCCAACGATCCAATGGCGATGATCCTCACGGTGATCATGATCGAGGTCGCCAAGTCCCCCGATACTCTTCGTTGGACCGTGGCCTTGAAGGTGCCCCTGCAATTGGCGATCGGCGCGGGGATTGGCGTCCTGGCGGGACACCTCGGGCTGCGCATGATACGCCGCATCCGCCCGCCGACGGTCGGACTCTATCCGGCACTTACGTTAGCGATTGCGTTTGTATCTTTTGGCGCGGCGACATTGCTCGAAGGCAGCGGTCTGCTGAGCGTGTACGCGACCGCCTTGGTAATGGGTAATTCAACCCTTCCGTATCGCAGCGGTCTTGCACGCGTACACGAATCACTGGCGTGGCTTAGCCAGATTGCGTTGTTCCTGATGTTGGGGCTGCTGGTATTCCCCTCGCACTTGCTGCCCGTGGCTGGCGTCGGGTTGGCATCGGCCCTTTTCTTGGCGTTCGTGGCCCGTCCCCTTGCCGTTTCGATCTGTCTCGTCGGAAGTCGCCTCCCGACAAGAGAAGTGGCATATCTTGCTTGGATCGGGCTGCGCGGAGCTGTGCCTATCATCCTGGGGGCTCTGCCGGTTCTGGCGCAGGTTTCCGGCGCCGAGCGAGTATTCAACATCGTCTTCTTTATTGTGGTGGTCAGTATTATTTTACCCGGCGCAACGATCCGCTACGTGACTCGCTGGTTTCAGCTCGGGGCGCCTGAAAAGCCGGCTCCCAGCGCAATACTGGAAATCAACTCGGCCCATCCGTTGAATGGAGAGATTGCGTCCTTTCTCATCGAGCCGGCGGCAGCCGTGTGCGGAGCATCCCTTTCAGAAATCCACCTTCCTCCGGACGCGGCCGTAATGCTGATCGTGCGAGGTTGCGATTTGGTGGCGCCTCGTGGACCTGCGGTTCTCATGGCCGACGACCACGTTTACGTTTTCTTCCGCCCCGGCGACCGGCGCTACGTCGAGTTGTTGTTCGGGCGAGCCGAAAGCGGATAAGCAAATCCGCGCAGGGCGACGGGGGCACGCCAAGTCGATGAAGCGCCCCCCGGCCGACGCCCCCCGGATGCGGGCGAGGACACGGAGAAAAACGAAACGACTACCTCCGCAGTACCATGCGACACGGGGGTAGCTACAAGGAGCTAGCTGGTCGTAGACCGCGAGAGCCGAGAAACACCGTCAACTCAACATTGCAGCGGCAATCGCAAGCGACACAAAGACCTCGCGGCGTTCGTGACTACAACGATGAATCGACTGCGCATCCTGCTCATCCTAACGTTCGGGTGGCGCTATTCGTTGATTGTGAACCAGCGACTCACTCACTTCGTATTGTCTTTGATCGAAGGGTGCCTGCACTAACGTTCGTGTAAGTCTGTGGACTGCGTCTGATTTCCGGCTGGCTTCAGGAAACTCCGTCGAATGCGTTTCATCGGCGTGTTTCGGTTGAACTGCCGTTTGTGGCAGGCGGGTTGGCTCGTGGTGGTGTTGACATCACTGGCCATTTCGTCGCGCTGCGCCGCGACAGGTCAATTGGCTGCCAATATGCCACGGCAGGTCCTGGCAG
>CAIPEB010000007.1 GCA_903863885.1 uncultured Planctomycetaceae bacterium
CAGACCCCGCCGTTGGCCGACGACGCCCTTGCGAGTCGAATTCTCTTCCCCGTGGACGGGGTGAGGTCGCTTGCTGTCGCAAGCGACTGGGTTTGCCAGCTTCGCTGGGCAAACAAAAGACGCCTCGCGTGACGAGGCGGCGGAAGATCCACGAGTTTCGGCAGCCCAGATCTTCGGGCGACCGTGCGAACTCAGGTGCGGTGGCTCCGGCGTCTCGAAACCGGCGGATCAGTTTATTTTGCCTCGCGACGATAACGGCGGCTGCGGACATGGCTGGTCTCCCGTGGTGAGTAGCTCAGGAAGTATTCGGCGGGAAAGTCGCCATCTTGTGTGGCAGATTCTCCGGCTTCTGCCCCCCCTCGCGTTAGCCTCTGTGCCGTCGGCCGCTCGGACAGGCCGATCCATCGAGAGCGTCCTCTGCTCGACCGCCTGAACGCAAGCCGGACATGTCCTTCGGCGACAATCAGATCTCCCCAACGCCTTTCCGGTTCACCTGCGAGCATGACGAACGATCGTAGGCCGCAGGTGTTCGCGCGTAGCCGCGTCTCTCCGAGACTCGCGGATTTCGCGTCTCGGAGAGACGCGGCTACGTGGTTCAACTCGTTTCGTTCCTGCAGCGACGCACTCCCGCGATGGGCTTGTTCCGGGAACGGCATTTCGCAGAACGCACGCGCCACGACCCGGCAGATGACTATCGCTAGTCTGGCCGTCACTGCGGAGTCGAGCCGCCTGCACCTGCCTTGACTATCCGCCAGCCACTCGCGTCGGCTTCCAACGCTGTGGCTCCCTTGTACTGGTCGTAGACCTGGTGCATTTCTTCAACCGAGTCGAAGTACCCCACGACGAAGGCGGCACTGAAACTGCCGCCGGCGCGGACCGGTCGGGCGCCGAATTCCTCGATCATGCAAACGTAGTCCCGCTGGTGGCACCAGCCTTCCCAGACGACCGACGGATCGAGCGTCATGCCGGCCAGCCATGGGCCAACCTTGCCTGTGGCGGGGTCGCGAAGCTGATAGGCGCGGATGAAGCGTTCGGGCAGCGGGTCGCGGCCGCGACGGTAATGGAATTTGGCGTCCGGCGGGAAATCGACCAAGAACTCCCGCGCCGAGAGCATACCGTGATAACTCAGGTAGATCTGACTGAACGTGTCGCCCTGTTTATGCTGCAAATGGCCGGGCATGTCGATCCGCAGGAACAGGGCGTCGCTGGAGTTGACCGAGTCGATGCGGTCCATGGAGACAAAGTACCGCTTGCCCAGCGGGAACACGAGTATCTGCGTCCACTGCGACCCCGGCTTCTTGCCCGGTGCGGCGATGTAGTAATGGAATTGCTGGCGAACGGCGACGAAATCGCGGCCGCGAATCACCTCCGGATGGAGTTCCCGGGCCTGGGTGCAGATCTGCGGACCCTCGATCGAGCGTTTCACGAGGTTGCCGTGAAAGAGATCGCCGGTGTGGTAGAGCAGTTCCTTGGGGAGTCTGTCGCGATAGGCCTCGTCGCTTCCGGGTTCCATAAGCCAGTCGACAATATCCAGGCCGAAACCTGCGTCGCGGAAGCCGGTCTTCTTGTCCAGGAATGACTGCCGAGCCACGCCGCTGGTGTAGCCCTTCTTGCACACTGCAGCCGAAAGTTGCGGTGTCTCGATCTTTATCTGCTGCTCATCCTCGGTAACGGTGTAGCCGTCCGCCAACACTCCGGCCAACGCCACAAAAAGAAGGGAAAGAGGAGAATACATGACATGGTCCTCCAACCGGAGTTCGAGTCAAACTCAGAGACGAATCGTTGGATGTGCCGCGTTGGCTTCTAGACTGGAAATCGCCGTACGAGCAGCCAGAATGCAGTGCCAGAAAGCAAGACCGGCGGAACCACGCCAGCCCCAACGTAGCACAGAGCGAGAGGTAATTCGCTCCAGTTTCCGCTGGTCATGTAGGCGGAGCAGATTGCTGAAAACAATATGGCCCAGCACAACGCTGCGCCGTGGATCGAGCAGCCATTCAGCGCGTTGGCTCTTCGAAGGTAAAAAGCGATCGGCATTCCGATGAAGCCCGCGACCAGATAGCAGCCGACAACCCCAATCGTGAGCGCGAGAACGGGAAGAACAACAAAGCTCGCCTCATTGATTTCGACGCCTATCCGAACAGAGACGATACCCACAAGAAAAAGCAGCGCCACGAACACAACGGGAGCAACCGCCGGCGCCAGTAGGTATGCGCGCCACAACGAACCATTGGAGGGCATGAGGTTGCCGTTCGTTGATGCAGGGGAAAAGGCGGTCGACTGGTAGGGGTTCTCAGTTGCCATTGGTTCTTGGACTTGATTTCGGTGGCACAACGTTCGAGCTTCGATGCCTTCGGCTGCCGGGTAGGACTGTCCATTTCGGACGAGGCCGGGCAGCCGCGGGCGGCAACAGACGCGATCCGAATATCCGCAACTGTAGTGGCCGGCCAGTGAACGGTCAAACTCCGTTGGAGTGGCAGTGCAATCCGTCGGTGCAGCGTTAAGCGTTACAGCGCAGCGGCGGCGACTGGCGGTCAGAGGGAAAGTGTAGAAACACCAGCGGCCGGAAGAAGTCGGCACGCTCTTCACCCTGGGCACCATTCTCCGCTGGCATCGGACGCTCGTCGCTCAGAAATGGAACCACCGTGACAAACCCACACCGGTCGGCCGTCCGCGAGTATCCGACGAAGTCGTCAAGTTGGTGCTCCGCATGGCACGCTAGAATCCCATCTGGGGTTGCGACCGCATTCAAAGAGCATTGGCCAGCCTCGGCCACGAGATCCCCGATCAGTCCGTCGGCAACATCCTGCCCGAGCACGGCATCGAACCGGTGCCGAACCAGCGGGTAGCCGGGTTCGCGGCGGCGATTACTTCCAGCATCGCCAGCACGTTCGTAACCGGCACGTCGTTCGTCAGCATGTGCGACGGGGAGAAAATGAAGCCGCTCCCGTCACCGATCTGATCGAGCAGCCATCGGGACTGCGAGCGGACTTCGTCGGGAGTGCCGAAAGGCAAGGTTCGTTGCACGCTCATCCCACCGAGGAAAGCCAGGTCGCGCCCGTATTCCCGCTTCACGGCGGCAAGGTCCATCACCTCGGGCTGGAACGGGTTGAACACCTGCACACCGGCCTCGATCAGGTCGGGCAGCAGTTCGACGATGTCCCCGCAGCTATGGATGATGACAATCCAGCCCTGGCGGCGCGCAAACTCGTACATCCGCCGGGCGCGGGGCAGGATGAACCGGCGCCACAACGCCCGGCCTGTGAGCAGCCCGCGCTGCTGGCCCCAGTCATCGCCGATCCAAACCCCGTCCCAAGGCAGGTGTGCCACCGCACGCATGACCGACAGGTTGTGTTCGACAATCCGGTCCAGCAGATCGTCCACGAATGACGGCTCGTCCAGCATGTCGATCATCAACGCCTCCATGCCGCGCAACGCCCACGCCCGCTCGAAGAGCGACAGCGCCACGCCGAGACAGCAGAACCGGCCCGCGGCGCGGGTTCGCTCGACAAATGTCTCGACGCCGAACAGGCGGCCGCAGCTCTCGGCCGTGGGCCACTGGACCCGGCTCAAATCCGGCGTAGTCAACACCGGTGCTGGAACGCCGATGTCGCGGTCCGCCGTGCGGTCCCACACCACCCCGAAGTCGTCGCGGACAAATCCCGGGCGGATCTCCTCCCATTTCCCCCGCGTCGAATAGCGGGACAAGTGGTCCCCAGTGGCCTCGTCCAAATCCTCGGTACCCAACGCCTCGATCATCGCCGCCTTGATGCCGGCGGAATACTCGATGTGATAGGGCACGAAATCGGTTGCCCGGTGCGTTGCGGCGGCGATCAGTCGTTCCCGTGGTGTCATAAGACCTCCCCTGCAGTCCAGCAGGACCGCGGGCGATATCGGCGTAATAAGGCAGCACGCCAGTCAAGCACACGCTCTCAAAATCCAGTTATATACGGAAAGGCAAAGCATCATTGCGGGTTTCTTCGCCCGACGGGGTTGCTTGATCTGAAACTTCCCATTGAGTTGGATGTCCTCCGAGGCGGGGCCGACCATGATCTCGATCGTGCGGAGGAAAACCTCCAGCGGTTTGGCACGATTGACCGTGCCGGATGAAAGAGTGACCGAATACCTGCGCTGCGTCACCGGGTACCTCGACCGAAATCTGCTGGTCCGCCGACCCTGAAAAGCCTAATTGTCAAAGAACTCCGCCCTTGGCCGAGTCATTTGACCGGACGCCGTAAGGTTCACCACCTTCGTACTGAACCGCCATGTGTTGTGCGAATCCACCGACGGTGTCGCTACGAACGCAGCGAGTGTCTTTGCCGGTTTCTTGAATGTTCTGACGCGGATCACATCTTGTCGCGTGGAGCTCTTGGCGCTGGCCTGTGCGATTACCGGCCGCATTCAGCGGACAAAAGGTCATGCCGAAAGTCGCTCGGCCACTTCACCCCGGACGCCGAGGCTCACACCTTCCAACCTGCCAAGCCGTAGGCGGTCAACTTTTCGGCAATGGCCGTCGGATCGTCGCCGATGGTTTCATCGACCCAGACGCCTTGGTCCGGAGCAGGCGTCCCCAGCACCGACGGCGATACATCACCCGGCCGGTTGTGAACCGTAAAGGGAGTCGCCGTGTCGTGGCGGTAGCGGTCTCGACAAGCCGGATCATCAAGGTCAGGTACATCGAGCCATTGTCCGTCGGCCAGCGCAGAACGGTGCGCCAGGATGCCCGGCATCGTCATCTCGAGTCCCGTCCGCACATCGATGGCCGGCGGCGCGTCCCCCTTGATGGCCCGCAGGAAGTCGTGGACCAGGAAGTAGTCGCCACCGCCGTGGCCTGCCGCCGCGGCCTTCTCGGCACTGTGCGGAGCCGTCGGCGTGGAATGAGCGACGCCTGACTTGGTGAAGACGTGCAATCCGCCGCCGGTGCGGTCGTTCTCCATGCTTCCTTTCTCACCCGACAGAAACCACCACAGGAACGTGGACGCCGCGGACATGAAATTGTTCACAAAGTGGGCTGTAGCGCCATTGCTGAGCTTCACCGCGAACGAAGCTACCTCGTCTGTCAACTTGCCGATGGATCGTGAGGGGATGGAATTCGGAGACTCGTGACCGGACACCGCTACCGGCCTGAGTCCCGTGGCGAACAGGAGCGGGCCGACGACGTGGCTCGAATAGTAACTCTGCGGCATCCAGTTGCGCCACTCGAACTTGTGCTTGCAGAACGGGATCCACATTTCCCGGTAGGCAGCGTAGTAGGAGCAGTCGGCGAAGTTGAGGGTCCCGATGAGCCCTTCCGAGTAGAGCTTCTTCATCTCCAGCATGTGGTAGAAGTAGCAGTAATTCTCGCCAAATGAGTAGATCGCCTTGCTCCGCTTGGCTGCCTCATAGAGGGCTACCGCCTCGGCCATGGTCCAACAGGCCGTGACTTCGCTCAAGACATGTTTGTCGGCGTTCAGGGCTGCGATGGCATCCGATGCGTGTTTGAAAGCAGGAGTCGCGATCAGGACGGCGTCAATCTCGTGCACGAGCATTTTGTCCAGCGAATCGTAGTAGCTCACGCTGGGGTGGAAGTGCTTCGCGGCAGTGACCGCAGCGGGCGTGATATCGCATGCGGCGACAACCTCGATGTCCTCATGATTCGCCAGTTGACCGATCCAGTTGATGCCTCGGCCGCCCAGGCCGGATACGCCAAACCGAATCTTGCCGCGCGGCACGCTCGTGTTGGTCGGCTGCCACGCAGCGGCGGCCGTGTTTGGACCGAAGAGTCCCGCGCCGGCGAGCGCCGCCCCCGCAAACGTCATCTGCTTCAGCGTGTCCCGACGTGACAACTTCTTCATCTCACCACCTCGCTCGATGGCCGCTCGATCCCGCATACCTTGGCGAAACCTCACTCACCACCGTCACGAAAAACGAATGCGCGCACTTCCACGATGACTTCGGCACCCCAACCTACCAAGGCACCAATTCCTCACGCAACCGCGACAGGCACACTCCGCCCCTTGGAGGCGGGCGGGCGGTGATCGCTCACTACCGTGGCTCTGCATCACGTCATTGGGTGCCGCCGGCGCAATTTCGCGCACGGACATCGTCATCTCCGCTCCGCTGACCGTCTGCGGAATATGCCGCCTAATAACGCCGCAGTGCCCGCGGCGACCAGTTGTCGCAAGCAATTGATTTGTTGGCACTCGGGGTCTAGATTCACGGCTGTTCAGACTGTGCGTTACCCCGCCGGAATTGCCGCGGCAGCGAAATACTGCCGGGCTTCCTCAGCGGCAGAATTAGGTAGTCCGGGATGAGTTGATGCAGACCGTCGCTCAAGAACTGGTCGAAATCATCGAGCGGGTGGCTCCGATGCTCGAGTCTCTGGCTACAGACCAGAGCCTCGCGGCCCGATCAGATCCCAAGAAGTGGTCCCGCAAGGAAATCCTCGGCCACCTCATCGACTCGGCGTGCAATAATCAGCAGAAATTCGTGCGCATGATGCAGCAGCCCGCTCTGGACTTTCCCGGGTACCGCCAAGACGATTGGGTGGCAGTTCAGAATTGGGCGAACGCTGACTGGAAAGGCATGGTCAGCCTGTGGGCCGCATACAACCGGCACCTCGCCTACCTGATTTCCACCGTTAGCCCTGACCGGCTGAACAACACAATTCGAATCGAAGGTGTCGGGCCGTTCACGTTGTCTTTCGTCATGTCGGATTATGTCGAGCACTTGAAGCACCACCTGCGGCAGATGTTTCCGGACGGCCGAGTTACGAGTGCCTTTGTGAATGTGTATCACGCCTGAAGAAATCGCGAGGGAGATCCGTGAAAACGGACCGCAGTCAGCCGGAGAGTGCTGAATATTCATTTACCTGCGGAAATTGAAGCGCCCGCGAGCGGCCCGTTTTGAAGCGCCCACCGACAAGGCGCCTTTCCCGCCCTGTGACGGGCGCATTCTTCAGAAATCAGGGAAGCGCTGGATATGCAGTCTCGGCTCCCCACCTAGCCCCATTTCGTGCAAGGTGGCAGTCACATCGGCCTGAACCCTTGTGACATCCTCTCGGGACAGTACAACACAAGACCCGTTTTTAACGCCAATCAGTCCTAAACGTGGACCGATGAACAAGGCGTACTCCTCGACCGAAATGGCCTCCCAATAGTAATCGAGCCGCGCGGAACTGGCCTTGCACTGAAGCGGATGGGTGCGATCTTCTAACGCATCGAGCTCTTCTTCGTTCGAACCTGCAAACTTCAGACCGCACAGGACGAGTGAGGAACCGGCACTCCTTCCTTTTCCCCTGTTCAGCTCTGGCGTGAGTGACTGACGTTCCGTGGAGCTGGTTATTGCTGCGTTTGAAACATTGGCCGTTTGGCTGAGGGGTGTGGATTGCAGACGAGAAATGAAGGAGACTGACCACCCGTGTTCCGGGTTATTCTCCTGGACGAAGTGTCGTCGCTGTGCCTTGAACTGAGGTGATACATGCATCGTGCCGCATGCGGACGTAAACCTGTCACACTGATGTGCGGACTGATTCTGATCACCGTGACCGCTGTCCGGGCCGCCGAGACGAAACACCCGAATGCCGCCACCACCGACAAGCACCGTGCGGACTGGATGAGCAAGGGGAGCTTCGGACTGATGGTCCACTATTTGATTTCGCCGGTCGGAAACTCGCCAGCAGAAAAGACGGCCGATTTCAACCGCACGGTGGACGCATTTGACGTACCCGGTTTTGTGCGGCAGTTCAGCTCCACAGGCGCGGACTGGCTCATCTTCACGATCGGCCAGAACACAGGCTATTACAACAGTCCCAACAGCTTTCTCGATGCGAAGTTGCCGGGCCACACTTCGCACCGCGACTTGGTGGGAGAAATCGCCACCCAGCTGAAATCATCAGGGAAGCGGTTTATCGCGTACATGCCGGCCGAGCTCGCGGCACCGGCGGACCTGCATGAGGCGTTTGGCTGGCGTGCCGATGATCCGAAGCAGGCCGCGTTTCAGCCGAACTACCAGGCATTTGTGAGGGCTTTCTCCCTGCAGTACGGTTCGAACTGTGATGGTTGGTGGTTTGACGGATGTTACGAATGGCCGGTGTTTCCCAGCAAGTACCTGGATTTCGCTGGCTACATTGCGGCGGCACGTGCCGGAAATCCGAACGCGATCACCGCTTTCAACGACGGCGCGTTTTGCACGGGCAAGGTCAAACCGGTCACGCCGCTCGAGGACTACCACCCTGGTGAGATTCACACGTTGGTTGACGGCCAAGTCGCGCTGGGTTGGTGGCAGAATAACCCCAAGCCGTACTTGCCGGACAGCCGGTTCGTGGACGGCGTCCAGTGGCACGGACTGCTGCCGGTGGATTCGACGTTCTGCGGTCCCGCTTTACCCGACCAGCACTACGACGACGCCACGCTCGTCAAATTGCTGCGGGCGGTCAAGTCCGTCGGTGGTGCCATGACGTTCAATCTGCCGATCGGGATTGGTGGCGCCATGCCGGAGACGAGCGTCGCTCAGATGCAGCGAGTAAGCAAAGCGATCGTTGCCCCGGCGGCGGGCAATGAGCCCTGAGCCAAGGACGGCAACCGATGGAATCCAGGGGCGCAGGCCTGGTTGTTGCGCGCCATTGGCACGTACGTCCTCGGGGGGCGTCCGCTTCGAAGTGAACTCTTTCACGCCGTCCGCGGCGCCGAGCCGGCACACTGCACCCACTGCAATGCGCCGTTGCGAGGCGAGCCTGATTTCGTTTGCATTTTCTCCCGGACAACTCGCTCCCGCTTCCGGTACGTAAACAGCAGGGGCGTTCCGGCACACGAACGGCATATATGAATTAAGGCGGCTCCCATCATGCAACTTCATCGCACGCATCGCAGCCGGAATCCCATGTTGCTCACAGCGCGCGAGGCGGCGCGACTCTGTGGCAAGTCGTTGCGTACCTGGCGAACCTGGGACGCGGGCGGACTCATTCCCCGTCCGGTGCGCATCCGGCGCAGCACCCTGTGGCGTGCCAAGGAACTCCGCCTGTGGATCGCTGCCGACTGCCCGCCCCGGCACATCTGGGAAGCTCGAAAACTGTCGCTCAACAGCGTTTGAGCTTTGCCCGCACCCTGGCACACTGTCACACTCTGCCGCCCAGAAGACGGCCGGACGGAGATAGCGCTATGGCGAGTCTGTTCTGTTTCCCGTCTCCCGCAAATTCAGCGGCACCGAACGCAAGACGGCCAAGATGATGAAGCCGGACCTGGCGGCCGCCCGCAAGAAGTGGATCGTGGGTTCGTTTGCCGCGGGACCGACTTCAAGGCGAACTTTGTGCAGTCGGTCGATCGATTGGAGCAACCCATCGATTTCACCAGCACCCTGTAGTCAGCAGTTGTATCGAATGCGCATTTCCTTGTGCGCCGAATTGAAGCTCTGTTTGAGAAGTGTTGTATGTCGGCCATCGCTATCGACCACTTCAATCTCTGCTGCCGTCTTCAAGACATCAGCAAAAGGGTTTTCGATTTGGGCGATCGCTGAATCTGCAAACGCAACAATCAACGTGACTGCGAGAATGAAGAAACGCATCACATTTCCTTTCGCGGAGAGCCGGTCTGTCTTTGTGACAGAACATGCCGGTGACTGGCCCGGGGGACCTCCAGAGCCGAAGGCGGCGGCAGTTTTCCCGGTCCATGTTCACTGGCTGGTTCGGTCCCAGTTCCTTTACTTGCCAGTTATCTCGCCCCAGACCAGGTAGACGATCCCGACGAGCAACGAGATGCCAGCGGCGACAGATAGCCCCGAACCGACATAGCCGTACATGTTGCGGAACAGGAATGCGTTCCAGGAGGACACGCCGCTGCCGAAAATCGCAGCACACACGTATCGCGCAGCGAACAGAAATGCCGCAATCGCGCAGAACCCCAACCCGACGATTCTCCTCATTTGGTCATTCCTTGTCGTGTCTTACTGTACCGACTTTGTAATTCTCGCGCCGGTCAATCGCCTTCGAATTTGGTTACGATGGCGACTCTGGCGACATGACGTTCATATCTGAACAAGCGAGAATGCAGAAGGCAACGAAGGGGCCGTCAAACTCGTGCGGAGTCACAGTACGATCCGACGGTGCGGCATCACGCGTTGGACGGCTGGAGCGATGGAGGCCCCCGTTCATCTGTCACTTTGTGATCTCAACGATGGAAGTGCTGATGACGATGGATGAAATCGCCATTCCAGTGATGAGCGGGAATGCAAAGCACAAAACTTGGAGGAGCTTTGCAGGACCAGCCGATAGAGATGCAGCGATGAATGGCAAGATGAATGCCGCAAGAATCGCGATCGCCCAAATTGCCGCATTGATTCCCACCAGTCTCTTCTTTTCGGACGGTGTCATAACGGCAATCTTGCTTCTTGTGGAGGGTGTGTTGCTTTGCAGTTCTGCGGATTACGTCACGATTCAACCGGCGGCGTTCAGACGGCTTACCATCAGAACCAACCCGATCCGCCGCTCGGCTGCAGTCGAAGCGTACGCAGTCTACCCGATGCTCGCGATGAAGTCAGCCACGGCGGGCGTCGTGCATTCCACGGAAGGGCCCGGGCAAGGGCTGGGCGGGAAAACACGCCCGGCTGCGGGCCCGTCCACGACAGAACGGTATTCGTCGACCTATTGTCTTGTCTTCGCTTGAACTCTCTTGGCGAATCGTTCGCAGCGGATGATCCGGCGCTCGTGCATTCCCCGCGCGATTAGCTCCTGTTCGTCCCAAGCTTCTACTTGCAGGGAGACAACCGTTTTCTCACTGTGCACGACGCGTGCCCGGCAGGTGACACGTTGGCCAGGAGGTGTCGGCGCGAGGTGCCGGACGTCAATGTGAGTGCCCACGGTACGTTCATCCGGTTCGAGGCACGGATCGATCGCCTCCCGAGCGGCACGCTCCAGGAACCAGATCAGCCAAGGCGTGGCAAGCACGGCTGGCATCTGCTCATCGGCAAAGCCGATTATGTACTGTTTTTCAACCGTGAACTGCACTTCGCCGATGGCGCCGACTTTTGGGGATGATTTCATGATTGTGCAGCATCATCCAGACGGCCGTGTCGGTCAAGATCGGCAGGAATCAACCCAAGGTCAGTCCAGCACTCGCACTCAAATCGAGGATCAGAACTCCGCGGTTGCAGCGTTGCCCTGCCCGCCGAGAGGACCGGCGTTCGCGTCGCCCCAGACTCGCATGGCGACCGCTCCTGCCTGCCAACGCGTCCTCACAGGAACTGACTCGCCAACATTGCCAGCCCGCACAGCCTCAAGAAGATGGCCAGCATTCCCAACGCCTTCGCTCGTCGCACACACACGAAGTTGTCCGCAGCGAATTCATCGACGAAGTACCGACCGGGCTTCGTCTCTACGAAGACCGTCGCCGAGATTGGCAACGACGCCCAGCGAGCCGACGACGATCGTGCCCTCGCGTCGCATTGTTGTCAGGTGTCTTTGGAAATACTGTCCCGCGCTGCACCTATGTGTCTCCAGCGCGCCACACGGCGAGCAAGCAGAACGTTGACGACGTGACCACAAGCGAACCCCAATAGTCCTCCCAACACAATTCCCGCCGTCACGTGCGCCAACTTAAGAAGGGTCGGATTAAACAACCGGCCAAATGGGTTGGCCATGACCAAACGCCCAATCTGACTGTTCGTCTTCCGGTGGTCCGCATGGCGGTCCGTGTTGGAGAAGGCTGCGATTCACCAGCAGAGACTATGCCGAACGGATGTCGCAGATTGAGCAGTAAGAGGCTCCGAAACACGCGAGCGCCTGTCGATCCATCCGGGTTGACCGGGACTGTTACGTGACTGCGCATCTGATGGCTGGCCACGTACTGCGTCTCACTGATCTCGGTATCGGCGAACCGTCTCGACCATGACGAGAAACTTCTCCACAGGCACGTAATCGGCAATCGAGTTACCACACCCGATGGCGAAGCCGCTATAGTCTTCTGCAAGCCGGAGTGTTTCCAGGGTTCGCGCCTGGATTGTCTCTGCGTCCGCCCGGCAGAGCAGGTCCATGTCGACTCCGCCGAAGATCCCGATGCGGTCGTTGTAGCGATCTAGCCACAACTTGAACGGGGCAATCTGGTCCTCGTTGGAATGCTTGGCGTCGATTCTGGACCTGGTGATGATGTCGTCCATCACATCGAAGATCTTGCCGCAGGAGTGCAGCAGGAACGGCTTGCCGTGGGCATGGACCACGGCCACGATCCGCTCGTATTGTGGAATGATGTGGGTGCGGATGTCGGCGGGCGAGAGCATAGTCGAGCTTTTGTAGCCAAGGTCGTCGCCCATGCGGCATACGGCGAAGGCATCCGCGTGGCGATCAAGCAACCAGGTCCACAGGCTCAGGAACATGTCACCAACCTTCTGCCACAGCAGAGCATAGGCTTCGGGATCGTCTACGCGGAGCATGGCCAACTCGGCCAGCGGAAGGAAGTCCTGCGCGGTCTCGAAAATGCCATTGCCAACGCCGCCGACGGCCTTCATGCCCGGCGGCAGAGCCTGGGCCAGAGCCCTGTACTGATCGTCAAACCTGGCGGCGAAGCGATCGGTCATCTCGTCCCAGGGAAATTTCTGGACATCGGCCAGAGAGCGGAACAGACCCGACGCCCGGCCGCACAGCGCCTCGCCGCCCTGCACCAGCAGGCACGCACCGAACTCGACCGGGATAACGTCGTAGCCGCACATGATGCCGAACTCGCAGAACCGCCGATACGCCTCGACCTTGTCGGCGAACGAGCCTTCCATCATCATCTGCCAGAATGGCTTGCCGAGAACCTGCTCCATCACCTTGGGGCCGAAGCCGTGCTCGTAGAGCGGCACGCGCAGGGGCTTGCGATTCAAGGCGGCGTCAACGATATGTCGGTAGTCGGGCTGGAAGTTATCAAGCATGTTAGAAATTGCCTGTGGTTGACCTGGTCTCGCACAGGGCCGAGTCTCCCTCTGATGACGTCTCCGTCGCGTAACATCCCTGGAGCACAGAGTGGGCCACCGGAACGCTCAGCAGCTGCAAAACGCCAATTAGCACCAGCGCGTAGCGAAGAGCGAATTGTGTGGAAACATAATACGCGAGCGAAATGAACAATAGGCAGCCGCCAGCACGTCCGATGTAAGCGGCGAACTCACGAATCATCACGTAACTGTAAGGATTTCGCTTTTCGATCTGCGAAGCTTTGTCCATGGCGCCCAGAATGATCGTGAACCCGGCGAAGTCGGCCAGCGGCCGGGCCAGCACCAGAAGCAGCATGAACAGCAACACACCCAGGGCGCTGTAAAGCGCGGCATTGGCCAGCGAGCCGACCAGAAACAGCGAAAGCCCTGCCGCCAACAGATGGACGCGGTATCGCGGGCCGGCTGTTCGACCGACAAGGTAAAGCAGAACCGCCGAGACCATGCCTCCGGCAGACAGCAGCGCCCCCAAGGAACTTTCCTTGCCCACCAAGGTCATCACAAGCATGGCCGGGGCGGTCACAATATAGCCATCCGAGACCGCTTTGATGAGGCAAATCAACATTGCCCGATTCCAGATCGCGTGGTAGCGGAAGTAAACAAAGCCGGTGTGCGGCGGGTTGCGAAAGCGGCCTCGTTGGACGATGAGCGAGGCCACCAATCCCAGCGCAAAGACTACGCCCGTGATAATTCGATAGGCGTCCCCCACGCGGCCCGAATCGTCTTGCCCATACCAGCCGATGAACGATCCGACCGCCAGGGGCACGACGATGTTCATGTTCGTGGCAAAGAAGTTCTCCAGGCCGTAGTAATAATTGCGGTTGGCGTCCTCGGTACTCGACAGGACCAGGAAGTCGCGATTGGCCCAGTAGAGGGAAGCGGCAACGCCCATGAGCAGACCGGCCCCGCCCAGACCGATCAGGTCCAATTCCGGCAGGTTCATCATGATGACCATCGAGACGCCGCTGAGGAGCATGCCGACCGAGTAAAGCCGCTTGATGCTGATGTGCCGAAGCAGCCAGCCGTTGACCACGAAAGCAATCGGAACCGCCGTATAGACCGCCAACTGGTAGGTGACGACCATCTTGGGATCGTCCGACTTCCGCATCACGTAAGCGCCGATGAACATCTCGATCACCGGCATCACCAGGCCGTAGACGAGGTTCGTGGTGAGCAGCACCCGCATGTCCCAGGGATAGGAGAGAAACAGGCGGTATTCGTGGAGGACTTTCTTCATGATGGCCGCCGTTTCCCAGCCAGTGTTTTCAGGATTTCTTCGATGGAGAAACGGGCACCGCAGATCACGCTGTCGGAGGCGCCATAGTAGATTGTCAACATGTCGCCCTCCACGACGTGCCCGTTCGTGAAGACCACATTGCCGAAGAAACCCACCTTCTCGTAGTCAGCCAGCGGCTCCATGATCGGCTCTTCCGAGCGAGCCAGGACCTTCCACGGTTCTTCGAGATCGAGCAGCAAGGCACCGAGGCAATAGCGATTCGGATTGCTGGTTGCGCCATGGTAGATCTCCAGCCAGCCCTGTTCCGTTCGGATCGGAGCCGCACCGGCCCCGACTCGGGCCTCGTCCCACATCCCTTTACGGCTATGGGCGAGGCAGCGGTGGTTGCCCCAATGCACGAGATCCGGCGACTCGGAGATCCACATGTAGTGGCCGCCGAACTCCGGGCTGCTCGGGCGATTAAGTGCGTAGTACATTCCTCCAATCTTCTCTTCGAAGATCGCACAGTCTTTGTTCTGGGTGGTAAAGATCATGCCGTGATTGCGGATTGTGTGCCAGTCCGCCGTACTCCGCAGACCCACTCCCACGCCGTGCGGCGAGGCGACGCTGTAGGTGAGGTAATAGTCCTTGCCGATCTGCGACACCCGGCAGTCCTCGATGCCAAAGGTCTCCAGTTCGGTCTGGCCGAAGAGTGGCGAGTAGCCTTTGGGCTCGTGGAAACGGACTCCATCGTCGCTGGCGACCAAGCGGAGATGCGAGAGCGTGGTCAGATAGTACTGACCGGCATAGGTAATCACCCGCGGATCCGACAAATCCAGCAACGGGTCGGACGTGTCGAATTCGAGGATATGCGGCTTGCCGTTGCCGTTCATCACCGGGAAAGAGATCTTGCCCGGCTTTTGTTCCGGCCGCTCGGCCACGCGGAGCAAGAGCCAGATCTTGCCTTGGAAGCGGAAGACGCCCGGGTTCAAGAGACACTCGACCTTCATGCCGGGCATGCTCGCCGGTATGTCGCCGGGACGCAGGATGGGGTTTGCGGGAAATCGCTCGGCAATATCTGGCATGATAGTACTACCCTATTAGGCCTTTCGGGTTGATGCGTTGTTAGTTGTTCGCAAATTCGAGCGACTCGAAGACGGCATGGCCACCTTCAGACCCCTGTACCTTCAGCCATAGGGTCACGGGTCTTCCTTGCAGCGCGTTCGTGATGAATCTCTTGTCCAACGGCCGGTCGTCGCTCTCGGGAAAGCGACGGTGTGGCGACCACTCACTGAAGGGCTGCCACGATGCCTGCAGCCGCTTCTCCCGACGGCCCTCGATGTTGATCGCTTCTGTGGGACCGCCCTCAAAATCGCCGTGCATCTCCAAGACCCAGCGACAACCCTGGATGTCCGAAACCCGGATGCGCACGCGAGTGGCCGACGTCGGAATCATCACGCCGGGCAACGCTGCGGCTGCATCGTTGCTGCCGGCAGGGATCTGCAACCGGAGGCCCGCGGCCCCACCCGAGACAACGGCCTTGCCATAGGGTTTCCAGCGGTCGATATCGTGCAACAGTGCAGGCCGCCAGGCCACTGTATCGGCTGACGGCTGCGCCACCGCAGGAAACTTCTTCGGGTCAACCATCGCAGCCGCTTCCTGTTTCAGCCGGGGAGCCACTTGCCCGGCCAAATGGCATAGCGTGCCCATATCCACGATCTCGAAACGCTTCGCGTCCAGCGCATCCTGGATCCGCCCGACCTCTGATGGCAGATTGATCTGCAAGCCGTAGGCCATGAAGCAATACGGCTTCTCGACGTGATGGTCGAGTTCATCGAGGTATTTCACGAATTCTTCGACATTGACACGAAGTCCCTTATGGAACTGTCGGACCTTTTCGGGATCGCCATAATTGTTGTGAGTAACGAATCGCTGGTTGAGCATCCAGTACTGCGTGGCGCACGGCTCGCGGAGCACCGGCACGTCGCGACTGCCCGCCACGAGCATCTCGCCCCAGGGATAGATCTGTTCCGGTTTGACGGTCAGTCCCCGAAGTTCGGGAATCCCATCCGCATAGGCCTTCTGTACGGCCGGATCACGGCCTTCCCACAAAATGATCTCCCGTGTCGTCGCGCCTTCCCGCATCCACTTTCCCGTAAAGGCAACAAATCGCTCCAGATCGGCCTTCTTCATGGCATCGGGATGCACGTACCCGGCGCCGCTGGGCCCGCAGAGAAAGTAGTCCTTATCGGTCCGCGTCCTGAAATAGTACTCGACAAGCGATGGGAACAGTTCGGCAAAGTGAGGATTGATAGGCCAGTTGAGCGGCACCTTGCCTCGGCCCGGATCGAGCCAGCTATCGCCGTAATAAAGCTGCGTGAGCACGATCAGCGTGTCGCCTTCGTTGGCGCAGAAGGAGAGGTAAATCTTCTTTTCCGGCTTGTCGATCCGCGGCCGGAGATCCTGGCGATAGGGCGGTGGCGCAAGCGGCTTGACCACGGCGTGGAACGACAGGTTCGGCGCGGTCGCCGAGCAACACTGAATATGCCCGTACTTGCAAAATTCCGCCTCGCTCACGCACCAACCGAAGATCGTGGCCGGAGGCTTGAGGGCCCGCATGATCTGGTCGTATTCCCGCGCCATGTCTGGACTGCCGTCTGCGCCCGGAAATGTCTGGATCTTCGCAGGTAACGACGAGATATTGAACATGAACAGTCGCCGGTAGAACGGATAATCCATGCTCAGCGCCAACTCCTCCCAGGGCAGGTTGAGCTTCAGATCGGAAAAATCGACCGCTGGCGTGTAGGCCGCCGTCAGATCCGTCTTAGGAAGAATCTCCTGGATCATCCAGTCGTTGATCTCGGTCCGCGTCAAGGCTTTGTTTGGCAACTCGACAACGACAGGCAACTTGCCGAAGCAATCGCGATGGGCGTCGTAGATCCGCCGGCTGACCGGCAGGCAGAAGTTCAGGCTGGCCAGGTTCATCGCCAGCCAATGATTATCTGAGGGCAACGGGTCATAGAGGATGATGCCGTTGAAGACCGACGATGTCCGCTTCAGGAAGCTGGCGAAGTCCTGCTCTTGGCCGACAAACCGAAAGGCTCGCGTTTCACCGTAGTATTTCAGCCATGTCGCGTCACCCCGCCAGCCCGACGGCGTGAGATCCAAGAAGACCAACGGCCCATGCCGATTGATCATGCCCTCGATGGCCATCATGAGCATCTTCTCGTCGAAGGCGTACTTGCCTTTGACTAGCGGACCGTCGAACAGTCGGGCCGTGAGCACTTCCTTGTCCTTCAGGCCCAAACCGGCCGGCTGCACCTGTCGCTCGGCGAAGCCCAAATCGGCCTTCAGATCGGCAACCGATCGGACCTGGCCGGCGATCGCTTGCGCTGCCGCGAGGAAAAGGACCGTGGTGATCGCAAGGGAGTGTTTGATCATGATGTTTACCCTCCTTTGTGCGTAACGTCGGACTTCTGGTAGCTGCCGTATTCCCTCCAAGCGGTGAGCATGGCGCGGTAATTCTCCGCGGGAACCGTACGTTCCACGGCATTGCTGGCCCCCAGCACCCATCCGCCACCCGCCTTGCAAGTCTGCAACAGGTGTGTCGTAACCGCATGGACTTCTTCCGGTGTTCCGCTGAGCAACAGGCCGCAATCAACATTGCCGCACAGGCAAAGTCGGTCGCCGACCAATGCCTTGGTTGAAACAAGATCCATGCCAGCTACCGGATCGATGGCTTGTAAAGCGTCCACGGCTGTATCGGCGATGGCGGCGAGCCAGGCTGGCGGCAAGCGCCCGTCGGTGTGCAAGATCGTGAACAGCCCCATCGCTTTGCACTCTTGCGCCCAGCGGTCGAGATAGGGCAGGATGAAACGCTCCATCTGTGACATTCTGAAGAATGGGCCGTTGTTGTCGGCGATGTCCGACGCGGTGAAGACCGCCTCGACACCCAGGTCTCGCAAGCGACGCGCAGTCTCCAAACCGCGGGCCAGCCACTGGTCGGCCATAGCTTCGATTGTCTCGGGCGACTCTACCAGCGCCGCACAGAATTCCACATCGTAGTTCGCACACAGGACCGCCGTGCCGTGGCCGACGATCATCAGTTCACTGCCCGCCGCCTTTCGCAAGGCTGCCACCTGCCGGAACGGGGCCTCGTCGGGCAGAATGTAATAGGCCGGCACGCCGGGGGATTGTTCCCAGGGCGGGGTTGGCGCGCTGATCGCCGCGAAACCAAGCTGTCGGCAAACGGAAAGGATGATGTCAGCATTCTCTTCCAGTGCGCACTCTTGCTTTGCAGCCGACAGTGCGGCGAACTCCTCGCCCAGCACGACGTGCCTTCCCGAGAACCGGCCCCAAAGATGGAATTCCAGTTCCCAAAGGGGAACGGCACATTCCGGCCGCTGCCGCCGCAGAGCAGCGATCATGTCGTCTTTTGGTCGTGCCACGAGGAGGTGCTCGAATCTGGATTTCGCACAAGGGACCGGTTGCCGTGAAGTGATCATTCTTACCCGACTTGGGTCATGCAGTCGTTCGAGAAACCAAATTTGCGTTTCTTGAACATGCCGGGCGGAATGGGAGCACCGCCGTGCATCGACCGATGGGGGAGTCCGCGCGAATCCGCTGACTACTCTGCCAATGGCACACCGATGGCCTTGCGGTACTCGCGCGGCGTCTGGCCGGTAGTTTTCAGGAAGACCGTTGCGAAATACTGGCTGGTAGAGAACCCAAGGTGACTGGCAATCTGAGTGACACCCATATTGGTGTCCCGGAGCATCATCTTGGCCTTTTCGATCCGCAGCGACGTGACGAACTCCAGCGGCGTCAGGCCCGTCTTGCGACGAAACTGGCTGCGCAGGGTTGGCTCGCTGATTCCCAAGAGGGCCGATAACTGTGCGACCGACGGCGGATTCACTAGATTGTCGCGAATCTTCTCAATGGCTTCCCACACTCCCTGCTCGGAGCGGGTGCTCGCCTGTTGCCCGGAGTCTTCCAGAGACATGGCACGGCAGACAAGCACGAGCAACTCATGCAGGATGCCGCGAGCGCTCGCGAGGGAAAAGCGACCTGGACTTCGGTGTTCCTCCACGAGTCTTTCAAACGCATCTCGCACCGGTTCACCACCCGCGAACAGCCGAGACGACCTTCCCTCCAAGCACGCGGACATCTCTCGGGCGAGCCTGACGGAGAGGCCAGGCAAATTTCTGCCCTTACGGAGGTCAAGCTGCATCCAGTAGTGCTCGCAAGGATCGAGAACGCCATGCAGCCCGCCGTGCAGTTCATTGGGCCGAACGACGAGAATCATGCCTGGCCCCAGGAGATATTCCTGCTGTTCGACCCACCAGCGGGGCTTTCCGTGGACAATGTAATGAATCTCGCACAGGCCGTGGTGCTGGCTCGGCCATAGCGCATTGGCCATCGCCTGACGGAACTTGAGCCAGCCCAGCAGGTGCAGCTCTGGCAACAGCCGACCTTTACCCGCAAACGTCAGATGCTGTCGGCCGTGACCGTCGACGAACGTCTTCCAGGCATCTTCCTTGTCGGTGAAGCCTTCGACAATGCCGGTTTTGAGTCGCTTGGACGTCGGCATTCGATTATTGTACATATCGGCAAGGCGACGCCGCAACGGAACAGGTGCGCGGCCCGGCGTCCTCTCGCCCGCGTATTGGAATGCGACGAAGTCGGCCGGCATCAAGGGCATGATCGCTTGTCGCCCAGCGTCTGGCACCGCCGACCCACTCGGAATGTTCCAGAATCGAAAGTTCGGATTCTCGAACGAAGCGGACAGCCAATACAATCAGAATTTCATTGAACCAACGCGCACAGAGACCTGTCATGACTCCATCCCCCGCCGAGTACCGCGAAAACTTGCTGCGGGCCTACCGTTTCCAATCGCCGCAGTGGATTCCCATCGCTTCGGGGCTTCCCTGGCTCGATTGGTCCTCCCACGGTTATGAACCGGAGGAATTGGAGCGGATCTGCTTGCGGCATCCATTCTTGCTTCCGGATTTTACCCCGGGCACGTTGCGGCGGAACCATGAAATGGTCCTCAGGGATCGGCCCGACATGGTCGCCAACAACGCCTACCGTGACCCATGGGGCTGTGTCTGGCAGACGAAGGTGACCGGAATGGTGGGGGCGGTAACGCATCATCCGCTGGCCAGTTGGGATGCGTTCGATGGATTCCACGCGCCCGATCCCGACCGGACCGACGGATTATTGCAGCTGGACTGGGGCCAGCAGCGTCGCGAGCGCGAGCAGGCCCGGCAGTGCGGAAGGCTCTCTGGCGGCTGGATTCCGCATGGGCACACGTTCCTGCGTCTTCAGGACCTTCGTGGCTACGAGAACCTGATCTTCGACATGGCCGACGAAGACCCGCGGCTTGACCGGCTGATCGGCATCCTGACCGACTTCCACTGCGAACTGATCCGCCGTTGGCTGGCCCTCGAGCCGGACGTGATCACGATTGCCGAAGACCTGGGGATGCAGACGTCGCCGATGCTCTCGCCAGCCCAGTTCCGGCGGTATATCGCACCGGTTTACGAGCGGCTCACCCGACCGATCAAAGCGACCGGGGTGCTCGTGCATGAGCACTCCGACGGGTTCGTCATGCCCTTGATCGACGACATTATCCGCACCGGTGGAGACGTGATCAATGTGCAGGACTTGGTCAACGGAATCGACCGTCTCGCCAAAGAAGTGAAGGGCCGAATCGCCATCGACCTGGACATCGACCGGCAGCACATCACGGTCAACGGATCGCCTCAGGAAATTGACGACCATATCCGCGAGTGTGTCACGAAGCTCGCCTCGCCCGCCGGCGGTCTGTCGCTGGTCTATCAGCCGTGGCCGCCAACTCCGGCAAGAAACATGGATGCGGTGTTCACGGCGATGGAAAAATACGCCTTTGGTTTCAACTGATGTCGCAACGACCTCACCCTATGAGGTCACGTTTCAGGAGGCCGCACGTTCCCGGGCGATTACGACGGTTGTCGCCTTGCCTTGCAGGGGTGCGGCGCGCGGCCGAAACTGGCACAATCGCTGGCTCGTCACTCGGACAACAATCTGACGCTGAGCGTTCACTCGCACATCGAGTTGAAAGATCAGAATGCGGCAATTGCAGCGTTGCCGGGGCCGCCGAGGGGGTGAGCGGTCGAAGGTGGTGTGGAGGCTCAGCAGGGAGACCCGTCCGGCTACCTGATTCGCCAACTATGCCGCCGCCGACAACAGTAGTTTTGCGCCCGCAATCAGCAGGACCGCGGCGAGCAAGCGATTGATCGTTGTGTGCGGGAATCTGTGACTGCCGAAATAGGAACCGGCAAGTCCCCCGCACACGGCGACAATCGCAAGCGGTACGGCGAACGCGGGAAACTGTCTCGTGCTGCTGAAATTGCCCATCAGTCCGGCAATGGAATTCGCCAGAATGAACAGCGCGGAGACCGCGGCAGCTGGTTTCGCGTTTGCCCAACGCATCATCAGCAGCAGTGGAGTGAGGAATATGCCGCCGCCTGTTCCCGTCAAGCCCGACAGCAAACCCAGGCCCGCGCCGGTCGGAATCGCGACCGACAACGCGGGTGGAGTTGCCTCAGAATCATCGCTTGAATGTGTGATCAATCGAATGGCCGACAAGATGAGTACCATCCCGACAATGACCTTGAAGGCCGTCGTTGACAGGTCGAAGTAACCGCCGACAAATGCCATTGGCACCGCGAGCACCGCGAATGGCCAAAATAGATGCCACGAAAAATGGCCCTTTCGCGCGAACTGCCAAGTGGCAATGGTCGCCACCAGGATGTTCAGCATCAATGCCGTTGGCTTGATGACTTTCGGTTCGAGCTCGGCTAACGACATCACAGCGATGTATCCCGACGCACCGGCATGGCCGACTGACGAATACAAGAACGCCACCGCGCCGACGGCAATGCTCATGAAAATGATCGCATCTAACGTCATGCGAACGCTCAAGCGTCTGATGGCGAACTTGTGCTTCTGCGGCAGAATGCTGACCGGGGTGTTCCTTCGCTCGGCCGGACCCGGCAGCGGACACCGCAATCGAATTACTTGTGAATGTAGAGGGCGACTATCGGACCGTCAAACACGTGTGGAGACGCCGTACGATCCGAGGGCTGACGTACCCCCTTTCCTCACATCAGGCGGTTCAGCAACATCGCCAACCCGCACAGCCCCACGGCGATGGCCAGCAACTCCCAGCGCCTTCGCTCGTCGCACACGCACGAAGGTGTCGGCAGCAATCTCAGCGACGCAGTACCGGCCCGGATTGGCTCTAAAGTCTGCCCTGGATTGAGTGCCGTTGTCGTCCTTGGATTCGCCATCCGAACGTATCTTCAGTGCCGCAAACCGCCAACTCGCGACACATCGAACTCCGTTCTGCTATTGATTCTCGCTCCGCTATCAGCCCTTCAAGGTCAACAGCCAGGGGTGCCGTTTCCCGTCGCCACGCCCAAGAGCCGGGGTGTTGCAGCCGAGGCCGTAAGACGAGTAGCCGACGATGTCCATGAATATGTCAGGAATCGGACGGTCGTGGGCAGCGTGCCGTGGATCCTCAAGAAGCAAATGGTGTCTTGGTTGAATTCGGTTTCTGGTTTTTGACTCTCTGAAAAGTCATCGTTCGAGCACTTCTTCCGTCACTTGGCCCTCGGCGTCCAAATACCGAAACAACACGTTGGGGCCCAGCGGCTGGACACCGCCTGAAAAGAAACACGCGGGCTTCCAGCCATCAAGCAGGCAGTTGACCATGCCGATCCGGCCCGTGCTTTCGGGTGGAGAACGCACGGCAGCCATCGCCGAGTAACGTGATACGGCAATCGGGCGGTTGAAAAGGCAATTGTTCAAGGCGCAGAAGGGCAACGCAATCTTTGGCGGGATATCAACCACCGGCACGCTGTCGTTATTGATCAAGCCAGAC
Organism: uncultured Planctomycetaceae bacterium; assembly: GCA_903863885.1. GTDB lineage: Bacteria > Planctomycetota > Planctomycetia > Pirellulales > Pirellulaceae > CAIPEB01. Next base: position 23,076 of record CAIPEB010000007.1, read on the forward strand.
AGGTTGGAGGCCCAGAGGGAGCCCGATACCAAAAAACCCGCGGCCCCGCTTTCGAAGTGGCAGTTCGACAGCTTCAGCGTGGCTGCCGGACCGAGTTCTGCCATGTACCCCTTTTGCGTGGCGGTCTTGAGAAGCTCGCTGTTGGCGATCTCCACCTGTCCCTGTCCGAGCAGGAGTGCCCGCGCGGCGGTTTCATCGAATTGTCCGGGGTGGTCCTGGCTCCACTCGTTTGCGTTGCAGTCCATGACCGAATTGACAATAAAGAGAAAGCCATTGGGCTGATTGACGTGCAGGCAGACTTGAACCGCCCGAAAGGTGAGTCCGAAGATCGCGTTTTCCGATTGGGGCGCGTCCACCGCCGCGGTGGTGTCGCCGAAGAGCAAGCCTGTTCGCGCCCGGGCGATGTGCATCCCGAACACCTTGTTGTATTGAGCTGGTTTGGACGCGTGCACGCTGTGCCAGCGCACGGCTGCGCCCGAGCGGTAATTGGCATTTACCCGCACGTCACGGAGGGTCAGTTCGCGACCGCGGATGTCAAGAAGCGACTCTGTGTCGTAGCCTGGCGCAGCGTTGAGCGTGTACCCCCGGAATTCCACGTGCTGCCCGACGCGGTGAATGACCGCCGACCGGACCTCGTAATTGCGGTCGAGATACACGCGACTGTGTTTGTCCAAAGCCTCTTGCACACGCTCCGTGTCATTGCTGCCCGGACACCGAGACGGACAGATCCAACCTTCAGCTTGGGCAACCGCGTCATCGCTGCCGCTGGACATGTCTTTAGTGAAGCTGCCACCATCGGGCGCGGGCCTTGGCAACGCGTCCGCGCCCTTGATCGCGGCCAGCGGCAGCAGCATTACGGCGCAGAGGATAAGGAACTCCCTTCTATTCATATGCGCGTTCCTTGGTTGTGTGGACGCAGGTTAATTCGAGTTTCAGGAGTTGCGCCGATGGAAGTGTCATTGCCAATCATCGCGGACGACATGAACTGTACACCGCGGAAATCCACGACAAGCCGCTTGGCCGCGTTTTTGGCGTGCGTGCAGATATCCAGAAGCGAATTGCCGATCTCTTGTATCCGACCTTCATCCAGAATCTTGACGTCCGTGAAGTTCACGATGACCTTGTCCGTGGTTTCGCGGAATTGCAGTGACGTGGCACAGTACCATCGATCACGATTCGCTTCGGCCCCTCAGCTCGTTGCTTCAACCGCCCGGCATCCTTGATTGTATCGCGGCGCCATTGGTGGCGCAGTGTATGGCCGCCGTCCCGCCCGCGCTGGCCACACGTCGCGTTCCCGTGGGAGTTCCGGGAACCACGTACCGACGGCCAAACTCTACCCAAAGCGTGGCCACTTCGGCGACGAAACGGGGGAGCATTTTGGTGCCGCCCTTGGTGCCGAGCTGTTTCCGAATGGTGCCTTGGCCACGGCGGGCGTCGGGATCCGCACCGAGGGGCCCGTGTGGGTGCTGGGCGCCCCTTTCTAGGTCCAGCCGAACTTCAGTAGTCCCCTGCCGCATTTGGGACATGGCGTCCGTAGGCTTTCAATGTCAATGTTGGCAACATGGCAGATCGGGAGCGGGCGGGATACGACGCATTCAGATCACCCGTGAATGCAGAAGGCCGCTGACCGGCCGTCAAACTGTTGCGGTAGTGAGCAACTGGCGGCGGGTCCGGAACCCTACGCGTTGTCCGCAGGCCTGGCCTTGCCGTCTCTCCCCATGGAGCCCCGGCGATGTCGGGCGTCAAGCGTCTCCAGGTCAAACACTTGCGGCCGGCGGGTCCTCGCGACGCTCTTTCTTATCATCTTCCACCGCGCCCCAGCAGGTCCCGCAGGGCTTCGCGGAGCTGGGGGAAATGAAACTCGAACCCTTCATCCTCGAGACGTTTGGAGATGACGTAGCGACCATAGAGGACGAGCTCAGGATCGGTGCGCAACAACAAGGGGGCAGCGATTCGCACCATCCAGGAGAAAGAAGGGAGCCCGAGGGGCATGTTTACGGCGCGGCGCAGTTCTCGCATGAAATCCGCTTGAGCGACGGGGTGCGGTGCCGAAGCGATGTAGGCGCCTTGCATAGCGGAGTTTGTCAGGCCGCGCTCGAACAGTCGATTCATGTCCGCTTCATGAATCCAACTCATTCCCTGAGTGCCATTGCCGACTTTGCCGCCGAGTCCCATCCGAGCCAAGGGCGCAAGCGCATCGAGTGCACCGCCGCCCGCCCCGCGATTCCGGCCGAGCACGAAACTTGTTCGCAGGATGACACTCCGCTGCGAGGGCAATACGCTTGCGTGGAAAGCCTCTTCCCAAGCTCTTCCCACGAATGGCGCCAGACCGTAGCCAAAGGCGGACTCTTCAGTGCAAATGGACTTCGGCGGATCCCCGTAGATGTGCGCCGTGCTCATTTGCACCCATACAGGCGGAGGTGCATCGACACTCCGCATCGCTTGGCCCAAGACGCTTGTGGACTCGACGCGAGACCGAAGGATCTCGTCTTGGTGGTCGGGCGTCTTGACGCAATTGACGCTTCGGCCGGCGAGGTTGACCAACCCCGCAGCTTCGTTCAGTTCTTTCCGCCACTCCCCGACCCCCCGACCGTCCCAGATTACGTGCCGCCACGGACCAGCTATTTTGGGCGCGTTACGAGACAAGATCACCACTGAGGCGCCACGGTCGGCGAGGTAGTGGGCGAGAGAAACACCCAGAAAACCGCTGCCTCCGGCAATAATGAACTTCGCGTGTTCGAGGGAAGTGGACACCGAATGTTCTCCAGCGGAACGGACGTCATCGGAATAACCGTACGACGGTACTCCAAGTTAACCGGTATGGCGAACACTCCTGCCAGTCAACGCGTCCTCACATCAGCCGACTCGCCAACATTGCCAGTCCGCACAGTTCCAAGACGATGGCGCGCGAGAATCCGTCCTGGGGTTACGACCGCATTCAAGGCGCGCTGGCCAATGTCGGCCACGAGATTTCCGATCAGACCGTCGGCAGAATTCTCGTGAATGTAGAGGGCCGCTCACCGACCGTCAAACTGTCGCGGGCTGCCGTGCGATCCAACGGCGAGCGATTGACGGCGGTAGTTGTGGACGCGCCCGTTGTCCACAGGCTTGGCCTGCCGCCTCTCCGCATGGGAGGCACTGGCCATGGCGGGCGTCGGGCTTCGCACCGAGGGGCACGTGGGGGGACTGGGGCGGGGAGACTCGCGCGGCTATTCGATACGGCGGACCCAGTCCACTACGTGTCTGCTGCACTGGCGTTATTTCTTGCCAATTGCGGCTTCAAGGGTCTGCAACGCGACCATCACCTCGTTCAATGGCAATACAAGGTCCTCAACAGTCTCTGACTTGGCGATATAAATGCCGATCACTTGGCCATTCGCATTGACTACCGGAGAACCACAATGCTCGCGTCGGCTCTGATGAAACTGAGCGACGATAACCCGTTCGAACCCGGTAGCCCGCAAACTCGAAGCTCGAACTGAATGGTTGGCATTGTGACTGAGCGCGAGCGGAAAGTTCGCTTCCGCAGCGACTCCCCCGCGAGAATACTTGACGGTGACCTGTTCACCCGCGATCCGCGGCCGGTCGCCGCTTGGTGGCCAATGTTCATGCAGTCTTTGCCAATCCGAAATGGTCTGAATAGTCAATCCTTGCACGTGAGTTATGGTGTCACCAACTCGCAGTGGAAAACTGGCCTTTTGCCCCGGTAGAAACACCGCATCTACCACTTGCACGACAACAACACCAAGCGGACCGTCTTCCAACATCACAGGGATCGAACCTTCCATCGGCGGAACACGCGCGGTTTCTACGGCTACTGCTCCCCAGGGTGATCGGAAACCTGTCGGCGTCACGACGGCCAGTAGCTCGCCACAGGCGGAAGCGGTCGACTTTGACCACGGCACCGTCGGTATTGCGTCATCGGAGTCGCTAGTGCCAATCTCCAGTAAAGCAAGATCACGCGCATGATCGACGGCAACAGCACGTGCGCTCGCGACGGACTCGTCGACAAAAGCGATAGTTAAGTCCGGCCCCAACTCACTTGCCTTGGTCAATACTCTCCCGCGCGAAACAATAAGCCCCGAAGCGATCGCACGGAAATCGGAACGCACTTCGACTACCAATTTCTGAATGCCTGGGATGGTCGAACGGAACACGGAGTCGAGCGTAGGTAGTGCCGGGCATTTGAACTCGGGACTATCCGGGGCCACCCGACTTCCGCCCAGCACGGCCCAGCGTTTTCGGAGCAGGTCGACCGTATTGAAGGTCAGCCCGATGCCTCCGTTTTCGAAGTTCGTTGCAACTCCTACCAGGTGTCCGCACGCGTCGAAAACTGGTCCGCCCGAATCACCTCCAAACCCGCGAATGGTAGTTCTGATCAGGCCGGCTTTGTCGGTATGATCGGAACGCATCCGGTAGCCGATTCGCACTTGGCACTTCGGTTTCTCGCCTTCGCCTGACAAGAGACCTGTCGCCGGATGGCCGAACATTAGCAACGCCGTTTCTGAAGTGATCGCGTCACTTGAGCCCAAAGTGACAAATGGCCACGGTCCCTTATCCACCAGTTGCGCGAGCGCTAGATCGTCGCCAAACTCGCCATTTTCGGTGGACTTGCCAAGGAGCTTCCCGGAATGTCGCTTTCCATCCGCAGTATGCACGAGAATTTCGTCGCCGACTTTGGCGTTGATATGGGCACATGTCAAAACCAGTCCGTCGGATGAGATGATCGCCCCTGAACAGCCCCCCGGCGTATCCTGACGGGTCAAATAGACTACTGCTGGCAGCGCGTGGCGAACGCACCCAAAAACCGCTTGCTGGAGTTCCGCCCCTGGTGGCCCGTCAAATGCAGCGGATCGTGTGGTTGTGAGCGCACCGAATCCCAAAACGAGTTGTGCGATCCATACCCAGCGCACGTTCCTGCTCCACTGCCGAAGTAGTTAATTCTGCGACCGGTGAGGCGCCTTCGTACTTCGTTACGATGGCCCGTTCAGACGGCACGACGCGTTCGGATCACCCGTGAATGTAGGGGGCCGCTGACCGACCGTCAAACGCGTGTGGTTTCGACCAAATCGACTGGCAGCCAATGCTGCCACGGTCCTCACATCAGGCGATCGCCAACATTTCCAACCCGCACAGCGGAGCCGGTATTCCCTCTCGCCTGTCCTACCGGCGGCGGGTCAGGACAACCGTGTGTGGTCGGTCCGTGGTGGCGGGCGGCAACTCCACCCACAGCAATCCTCCATCCCACCGCGGTGCTGCGGATCCGGAATCGAGTGACCAAGTAGTGTCACTATTCGTATTGAGTGGGCGCACTCCAGCGACCAGTGTCGACGGCCCGGTGTAGGTCAATGTGAGTCGGTCGCGCTGCAACTGAAATGTCAGACGACCACCTCGTGCCGTTACCGAATGGCCGAAGCCCTGGTTCCAGTACGCCTCCGGAACTTTGGGCGAGATTACCAGCGAGCCATCCAGTCGCAGGTCGATTCCCAGCAGAAACTGGTTCACGATCCGAATGAAGTTGGCCGGGTACTCGCAGTACTTCTCTGCACCGGCCGGATTGGGTTCGCCCGTTGGGCTCGGATGATAGCGTTCACGCCAAGAGTATCCGTTCGCCCGGCCTTCGCGCGCGACACGTTGGAGCGTGTCGGCCAGTCCCTCCGCATCACCCTGCCGGCTGCGGGCCCACGACTCGAGATACCAGACGCGTCCCATTGAGGCCAGGTCGTGGCGATCGGGGTGAGTAAACTCCCAATCTTCATAGGCCTCCGGTTTCGTACTGATGGCGGTCGGAATGCCGCCGTAGTAAAACGCCGTTGCACTTCGAAGCTGTCGCCAGAGCGCAGCGATTTGTTGCGTATCGGCCGCCCCGGTGGCGAGTGCGGCCCAGTCCACATCGGTCAATCCATGGCAGGTGATGAAGCCATGTGTCGGATGCCAGTACTCCGCAAAGTGTGTCTCCGCCCAGAACTTGCCACGAAAACACTGCTCCACACGCGATGCCAACGCGTCGTATTTCTGCGCGTCCACTTCGCGTCCCACCACCCGATTCAACGCGACCGCGCGACGAAACGCATCGATCGCGTAGCACTGCGTCACTCCGTCGGCTTCCAGACGTGTCGGACGCTCCACGTAGTACCCGCCGCCGCGCACCATGCCCTCGGGAGTCATTAAGGACGCCAGGAAGTCGGCCGCGAGATTGACGGAACCCATTTGCGCCGCAAGCCAATCGCGATCACTCGTGCGGCGAAAGATCACGTCGGCATTCTGGATGAACGTCGGGCTGGCCAGCGCCGCGAGCGGATCTCCGGGCACCCAGTGCTCATACAGGCCGCCATTGGCAGCCACCGTGCCCGGCGACGCGGCCGGGCCGATCTTCTGCCCGGCGAGCGCAGGCATGATGGCCAGCGGCAATCGGCCGTCGGAGCGCTGAAACTCTTTGACGTAATCCCAGTTCTGTTTGGCCACTTCGACCTGGCCTAGCCATAACAGGGCATCGGACATCTGGTGTCCGTCCAGCGACGGATACGAATTCCCAAATCCGAACCCCTTTCCATCGGCGCAGACGGAAAAGTATCCGGGAAACACCTGCGGATTGACGGCAGCCAACACGTTGCGAACCGCCGCTTCCCGATATGTCTCTCGGATCGCCGCGTCAGGTAGGTCGGGGACAGCGAGTTCCGCGGGGTGCTCTTCCGCCGCGGCCAAGCCGCACACGAACCCGCACAAAAAAAATACCGTGCAGAGACTCATGCCGCGGAGCACGTTACAGCGCATCGGGTTGTTCCTTTGTCGTGGCCCACATTCACGTCAGTCGAACACCAGCATGACGAACTTTCGGAAGTCGTGGAAGCTCGAACCGACGCGGGCCCAATCCCAACGGATAACTGATAGGAATTACTGATGGAATTTGCAGGCATCTGGCGGTACTCGTTTGAGAATTCGTCGCGAATCGCCGCCACCGGAACGTATATTCACGCCCCAGCGTGCCTGCACGACCGAAATTCAGCCCGCAGCCAGGCTCGAAAACCAAGTTGCCAATGAACTTCGCCACAGGCCGATTTATTTGACCTCACGGCGAACGACGTGACATGCCGGGACGCCGCTTCCGGTTCGCGCAGCAAAGGCCCGCGCTGATCGCACCTGCGCCGCACACTCCGCACTTCCGGCCGAATCCGAGTCAACTGCCAACCGGCCCTCGGAAGCAACCGTTCACGGGGTGGGCCCACGTAGCCGCGTCTCGGAGAGACGCGGCTACGCGGTTCGCCACTATCGAAAACCGGCCCACCCCGTGAACGGTTACCCCTCGGAACATTAGCCCTAACACCGCTCCTAACTACTTAAAATAGCCTCGGGACTTAGTTGACTAAGACAGAGGTAAAAGACTGTGGCGGCGGACTTCGCCGCTACTGTTTGGCTCTTCGCTTCGCGTTGGGAGCCGCTACAACGGGGTGTTTCGCCTCTTCAGTCGTGGTCTTCCACTCCGCCAGCAGCCGGCGATGACGCTCCAATTCCGGCGCAGCGGCTGCCTCTCCGGCCAGATCCTTGGTTTCGTTGGGATCGGCATCCAGGTCGAAGAACAACTCGATAGGATTGGCTCCTGCCGCGGGGAACGACAGGTACTTGCACTTCCTGGTCCGGAGCATGAAGCTGCGGCCCGGATCGCCCGGGCCTCCGCGGGCCATCTCGGAAACCACGAACTCATGGCCCGGCAGTTCCGGATTTTCGATAACGCCGCGCAGGCTCGCGCCGCGGATCCGCGGCGGGGGCTGCACCCCGGCGTAGTCGCAGACGGTCGGCAAGACATCCAAGGTCGAAACCAAGTGCTCCCGGTCGATCCGGCCGACAGGGGTGACGCCCTTCCAACTCACGATCAAGGGCACGGCGCCTCTTCGTCGAAGAAGGCCATCTTCCCGGTCCAGCGACGCGAGCCCAGACCTTCGCCGTGGTCGCTGGTGAAGATCACGACCGTATGGTCCTCCTGTCCACTTTGGCGCAGGGCGTCGATCACCTGCCCCACTTGCCGATCCACATCCTCCAACATGCGGAAATAGGCATAACGGTACTCCCGCCAGTGCGTTGCGTCCCAATCCGGGTGAAGACGGCGCGCGACGGTTTCTCCCGCGGTCTTGTCGAAGTTCGGAGGCAAAGGCGGCAACTCCGCGCCGGCGGGTGGACCGTACTTCTTCCACACCTCGTCGAACAACGGACTCGTTTCGCCGGCCAGTAGGCAGATGTCGTGCGGGTTGATGAACGACGCCACGAGGAAGAACGGCTTGTCCCGTTTCCGCCGAAGGAAATCGATGGCGGCGTCTTTTGTGGCTTCGTCGACGTCGTGGGCCAGCTTCCTCTGCCGCGAGGTCTTATTGAGCACTTCGAACCCGGCGATCCCGTCGTTCGGGTACGGATCGGGCATGTGCCATTTGCCGGCGTAGCCGGTGTCGAATCCCGCGTCCCGGAACACCTGCCCCGAGAGCGGAACGGCGGGATCTATCGGCACGCTGTTGCGGTCGACAGCGATCTCGTGCGGTGTGCGGCCGGTGTGGAGGCTGGACCGCGACGGACTGCAAAGGGGGTACGCGCAATAGGACCGCGTGAAATAGACCCCCTTGGCCGCCAGCGAGTCGATGTTGGGGGTCTTGGCCCACGGGTTTCCTGCGGCGCTTGCGGCATCGACCCGCTGCTGGTCGGTAGTGATAATCAGTACGTTGGGACGCCGCCTGGCTTCCGCCGCGGACGACTGCCCGCTCAGGGCAAAGACCCAGAGCACCGCCACAGCGGCCGTGATGAACTTGTGCGAGACAATCCTGCCGTGCATCGTCGTGTTCTCCTCTTCATCGGTGGAGAGCCGGGGCCTCGTGGCCGTGGGCGTTACTTCTCTTTCTTCTTGGTCTTCTTCCCCGCACGCGCCGCATCCGCAGGCCATGGCGCATCGCTCTTCGGCAGCCATTTTGCCAGAGCCGACTTGCGGGAGTCGGATTCCGGTTGCTTGGCCAGGTTGGTCCATTCGTAGGGATCGGTGTCGTCGTGGTACAGTTCCTCGTCGCCGTTCTCGTAGCGGATGTAGCGCCACGCATCACTCCGCACGGCGTGGTTCTTGTAGCCGTAGGTCATTAACGCGGGCTTATCCCAGGGCGCGTCGGGTTTGCCGAGGAGCGGGCGGATGCTCTCACCCTGGAGATGGGCGGGCGGCGCCAGCCCGCACAGGTCGCACAGCGTCGGGTAGACGTGCATGAAGTCGATGCTGCGCTGGCAGACGGAGCCGGGCGTGGTGACGCCGGGGACGATCCACATCAGCGGCGAGCGAGTCGCCTCTTCCCACAGGGCGAACTTCCGCCAGTGCTCCTTCTCGCCCAGGTGCCAGCCGTGGTCGCTCCAGAGGACGATGATCGTATTGTCCCGGTAGGGGCTGTTGTCGAAACCGTCTATCAGCCGCCCGACCATCGCGTCGCAGAAGCTGATCGTCGCGAGGTAGCCTTGCACAGCGTCCTTCCAGCGGCCGGACTGAACGATTGCCGCGTGATCGCCCTGCGGCCGGGCCAACTTCACGCCGGCTGGGGGCACGTCGGCCAGATCATCGGCGAGCACTTTGGGAAGGATGATCTGATCGAGCGGGTACTGGTCGTAGTACTTGCGGGGCACGTTCCAGGGCATGTGCGGCTTGTGCAGCCCGCAAGCGAGGAACAGCGGCTTGTCATGCGGCCGGTTGAGCTGCTTGAGGCAGTAGGAAACGCTCTGGTAGTCTTCCATATCGCGGTCTTCGCAGTCCAGCGGTCGGAATCGGATGCCACCGACCCCGCCGTCACCCTCGATGGGGCCGCGGCCCCTTTTCGCCTTGGGCCCGTCTTCCTGATCTTCGGGATCGGTGCCACTCTTGGGCAGGTAGTCGTCCCAGTCGCTGTCGCGGCGGTAAGCCTCGTGGTAGATCTTGCCCGCGCCGACGCAGTAGTAGCCGTGGGTCTTGAAGTAGAGAGGCAGGGTCACGGCATCGGCGGGAACCACCCGCCGCCAATCCACTTGGTTCTCGTAGACTCCCGTGGTTGACGGCCTCAGGCCGGAGAGCAGCGCCGTGCGGGACGCATTGCAGACGGAGGCGGCGCAGTAACTGTGGGTGAACGTCAAACCGCGCGCCGCGAGCCGGTCGAGATGCGGCGTCTTAACCTGTGGGTTCTTGCCAAGGAAGCCGACCCAGTCGCGGAGGTCGTCGATCGCGATGAACAGCACATTCGGATGCTTCGGAAGCCCCGGCTCGGCAGCTATGGCGGTCTTCGCTTGAAGCACCGCCAAGACTGTGGCGATCGACGTCGTGATAAGCCAATGACGTTGCATGGGGTTGCTCCCGTTAGCCTGTTGGGGTGGTTGGAACGCGCAAACGACGTGCCAAAACCATCGCAGACCGAGGACGCGCCAAGCACTCCCCGTCCGGCCCGTAATGTGCCGGTCGATCGGGCCCGAATGCCCGCCGATCGGCCCTTCGACGCGCGGCCTGCCGATTCAAGTGCCGCCTTTCGCTTCGGGAAGCGGCGCCGGGGACGCTGCTTTGCGGAGCAAAAAGGCGACCGGTTCCGTGAGCGGCCCCGGTTGCATTTGCTGGGGCCGTTGCGGGTACTGGCGGTCCTGCGGGCGAATCGTCACTTGGGCACTGATGTGGCCAATACAAGCAATTGTGGATATCCGCAGCAATCACTCGCGGCCACGGGCAGTCCCGAAAGTCCTGGAGGATTAGGCAAGATACCTGGTGGATCGTGCCACCGCCGTTTTCGCCCGCAGCGTTCGGTGGACAAAAGGTCACGCCGAAAGACGGTGGGCCCGTTCACGGAATTTCCAATACCCACGACACCACACGATTTTCGGAATTGGACGTTGCCGGGTCAATACTGCGCCACCGCGATCCGCTCCGACCACCTCCTGCACCACGACCCAGTTACGCATATAGCAGCCGGATCGTCATCGCCTGCGCCGCTGCCTCGGTGCGATTACCGGCAGCATTCGTTCGACAAAAGGTCGCGCCGAAAGTCGGTGGGCTATTACACCAACTCCGGTTCTCGTTCGTTGACAAGATGGGACAGTAGCTGCAAAATAACATATTGAGACATCAATATCTTGGGGTGTGCAGACAGCGAGTCCGGCAATTGACTACGGGCGCGACGGAGACCGCGGTTTCACGACACCCGCAACGCTCCCCTACTTCTCGATGCGTTGGCCGCAAGGCCTGCTGCTAGAGGCAAGTGGGGTCGGATGGTGGCGCCAAATCGTCATTCCGCGACTCTGGTGCGTTTTTCCGTTTGGCCGTGCTGAATCCGCTTCGCCTCGGATGCAGCAGCGATGTTCGTCGCGTTGCGGCCGGGCGTCTTAGCCGACCGGACTCGCGGTGGTGGTTGATGGCACGCAACCAGACATGAACTCTTTGCGTCGGGGCAGCCCCGACTGGATGCACGATCGCGAGGGCCAGCCCGGACGCGCGGGAGGACGCCCAGATGACACACGACCAGCGATCACGGCGGCTTGGATTTCTTGGACGAAAAGCGGGCATATGCAGGTGGCGCCAGCGGCGGGGTATCGGCCCGCGGCGGTTGCGGCTGGAACCCCTGGAGGATCGGCGCCTGCTAACCACTTGGTACGTCAACGACGACGCACCGGGCCCGACCCGCGATGGCTCCACTTGGACCAACGCTTTCACTGATCTGCAGGCCGCACTCAGCGCTGCCAACGCCAGCGACGAGATTTGGGTGGCGGAGGGCACCTACAAGCCGACTCCAGACTCGAACCGCGCGATCTCGTTCAACCTCAAAGACAACCTCAGTCTCTACGGCGGGTTCGCCGGCACGGAGACCGACCGCTCGCAGCGAAACTGGCTAACCCACGTCACCACGCTCAGCGGCGATATCGGCACTCCCGGCGACACTAACGACAACAGTTACCACGTCCTCTATGCGCCGAATATCGGAAGCGCGGTCCTGGACGGGTTCACGGTCACCGGCGGCAGGGCCAACGGGCAAGAGTCATGGCAGTACGTCGGTGGCGGACTGTTCAACTACCAGAGTTCGCCGACGCTCCGGAACGTGGTCTTCTACGGCAATTCGGCTCAGGACGGCGGCGGCATGTATAGCTACTTGCCCTCTTCGCCGAGCCTAGCAAACGCCATCTTCATCAACAACTCCGCCACTCGCTATGGCGGAGGGATGGCCAACGACTATGCGTCGCCCGTGCTGACCAATGTCGTCTTCCGCGCAAACTCGGCATCGCACGGGGGCGGCATGTCGAACTATCGAAACTCGCCCACGTTGACCAACGTTACGTTCAGCGGAAACTCCGGCTCCCAGCACGGCGGCGCCATGCATGACTACGGCCTGAGTTATCCCCAAGTGCGAAACAGCATTCTTTGGGGCAACACTTCCCCCGTCGGCTCACAGATCTGCGACGATCTCCAATACGGCGGCGTGACCACCGTCACCTACAGTATAGTCCAAGGTGGCTGGCCGGGAGGCAACCTGAACCAAGACCCGTTGTTCATCGATGCGGCCGGCGGGGACCTCCGCCCGCGAGCCGGCTCGCCCGCCATCGACGCCGGGAACAACGCGGCCGTGCCGGCCGATATCACCGACCTGGACTACGACGGCGATACCACCGAGTCGGTGCCGCTCGATCTGGATATGGTCTCGCGCTGTTTCGACATCATCAACGTGGCCGATACGGGCAGCGGAGCGGCGCCGCTGGTGGACATGGGGGCCTACGAACGCCATAACGGCCCGCCTGTCGCCGAGGCGAACGGCCCGTACACCGTGCCTGAACTGGGAATCGTTTCCCTTTCCGCAGCCGGCTCCGCCGATCCCGACGGCACGCTCACTTTCTACGAGTGGGACTTCGATTACAACGGCATCACGTTCGACGTGGACGCCGCAGGTATGTCGCCCACCTTCTCAGCCGCCCGGTTGGCCGGCTTGCAGTGGCGGACCGTTGCCCTGCGGGTGACCGACAGCTACGGCGTCGTCAGCCCGATCGACACGACGACGGTCGAGATCACGGACGCGTACGCGACCGGCTATCGCTTCTACGTAGACTCAGATGTCGGCGGGGCCAACGATGGCACGAGTTGGGCCAACGCCTTCACTGATCTGCAAAGCGCCCTGACGGTGGCTGATCCCGGCGATGAGATCTGGGTGGCCGCCGGCACGTACACGCCGACCGCCGACACCAATCGCGGCGCCTCGTTCCCGTTGCCCAGCAACGTGGGCGTCTACGGCGGTTTCGCCGGCACGGAAACCAGCCGCGGCCAGCGCAACCCGGCCGCCAACGTGACCACCCTGAGCGGCGATATCGGCGCCGCCGGCGATGCCAGCGATAACAGCTACCACGTCGTCTGGGCCCTGGCTGCCAGCGGCGCCACTCTGGACGGATTCACGATCACCGGCGGCAATGCCGACGGAGCCGGAGGCAATCTGGGGGGCGGCATGTACAACCGGGCCGGCTCCCCGACGCTGGCCAATCTGGTGTTCGTGTCCAATTCGGCCGCCTACGCGGGCGGCGGAATGTACAACTACGACGGCAGCTCGCCCACACTGACCAACGTCACCTTCCAGGGCAACTCGTCCGGCTTCGGCGGCGGCATGGTTAACGAGAACAACAGTTCCCCCACGCTGTACAACGCGGTCTTCGACAGAAACACGGCCGCCCTGGATGGCGGCGGCATCTACAACCACGATTACAGTTCCCCTTTGTTGGTCAATGCCACCCTGTACGGCAACAACTCGGGACGCTTCGGCGGGGGCATGGACAGTCACGGTTTCTGCTACCCGACCGTTCGCAACAGCATCTTGTGGGCCAACTCGGCCTCCAGCGCCGGGGCGCAGATTTTTAATGAGCAGGCGTCGTCCGTCAACGTCGATTACAGCTTAGTCCAGGATGGCTGGACCGGCACCGGGAACCTGTCCGGCGACCCGCAGTTCGTCGATGCCGCCGGGGGCGACTTCCTCCTCCGCATGGCCTCCCCGGCCGTCGACGCTGGGACCAACTCCGGCGCGCCGACCTTTGACCGCAGCGGACGGGCACGCCCTTGGGACGGCAATGGCGACGGCACGGCGGTGGCCGACATGGGGGCCTATGAGCGGGCGGTCTACTTTGTCAATGGGCAGGCCACCGGCCAGAACAATGGCATGAGTTGGGCCAACGCCTTCACCGGCTTGCAGAACGCCATGGCGGCCGCCGTCTCGGGCGACGAGGTCTGGATCGCCGCGGGTAGCTACCGGCCCACCGCCGACACGGATCGGACCATTTCGTTCAACCTCAAAACATTGGTAAACGTGTATGGCGGGTTCGCTGGCACGGAAACCAGTCGAGACCAACGCAACGGGGCCGCCCATCCGACGACGCTCAGCGGCGAGATTGGCGCCGCCGGCAACGCTGACAACAGCTATCACGTGGTCCGCGCTTCCGGTGTCACCGATGCCATGCTCACCGACGTGACCGTTACGGGCGGCAACGCGGAATACCCCGACTACTGTGGCGGCGGGATGTACGCCGCCAACAGCACGCTGACGCTCAGCCGCATCGTGTTCGACAGCAACACCTCCACGGGCGGCTACGGCGGCGGGCTTTATAACCAGAGCGGCAGCTCGCGGACCCTGACGCTGACCGACGTGACGTTCCGCTCCAACTCAGCCACGTATTACGGCGGCGGGATGTACAACTACTACAACAGCCGGGCAAACCTGACGAACGTCACGTTTCAGCAGAACTCGACCACGCAGTATGGCGGCGGGATGTACAATGACCAGGGCAGTGTTCTGGTCCTCAACAACGTCATTTTCCGGTCGAACACCGCCCAATCTGGAGGGGGGCTGTACAACAACTATTGCACGCCCTCGGTCAGCAGCGCCACCTTCATCGCCAACTCCGCCACCTACCAGGGCGGTGCGATGTATTTGAGATCCAGCTCGCCGACGGTGGTGAACGCCGTTTTCAGTCGCAACTCGGCCGACATCGGCGGTGGAATCTACGCCTGCAACAACTCATCTCCCCAACTGACCAACGTCAGCCTGAGCGGCAATTCAGCCCGGGTGGGCGGCGGTATCTACAGCTATTCCAACAGCTACCCGTACGCGAACAATGCGATCTTCTGGGGCAACACGGCCACACTGTGGGGGCCGCAGATCGCCGACGAAGCGTACTACCGCACCACGGTTCGCTACAGCATCGTCCAGGGCGGCTGGAGCGGCAGCAACTATATGGTCCAAGACGTGGACCCGAAGTTCGCCGCGCCCTTGGCGGACGACCTGCACGTGGCGTCCGGCTCGCCCGCCATCGACGGCGGGACTACCGTCTCCCTGACCGCCGATCGCGATGGCCGCGCCCGTCCGCAGGACGGCAACGCCGACGGCTCAGCAGCCTTCGATATGGGGGCCTACGAATATCCCGCCAACGCCATCCTCTACGTCAAGTACAATGCCACGGGATTGAACAACGGCACAAGCTGGACCAACGCCTTCACCGATCTGCAAAGCGCCCTGGCGGCGGTTAATGCGAATGACGAGATCTGGGTGGCCGCCGGGACCTACACACCGACCTCCGGCACCGACCGGGCGGCGACCTTCCGGTTGAAGAGCGACATCAGCGTGTTCGGCGGCTTCGCTGGTACGGAGACTCGCCGGGCCGATCGGAACTGGGCCCCCCATCTCACGATCCTCAGCGGCGACATCGGCGTTGTCGGCCTCAACACCGACAACAGCAACAACGTCGTCTGGGCGGAGGGCGTGAGCAATGCCCGCCTCGACGGCTTCACGATCACCGGCGGGTATGGTGGCTATGGCGCCGGGATCTACACCTGGAACCACAGTTCACCCGTCCTGGCTAATCTGGTCATTCGCGATAACGTGGGCATTCATGGCGGCGGCCTGTACAACAACTACTACGGCGAGCCGACGCTGACCAATGTCGTCATGACGGGCAACTCGGCCACGCAGAGCGGCGGGGCCATCTACAACTACTCCAGCTGGCCGTACCTGTTTGACGTGACGATCAGCGGCAATTCGGCAGCTACCGCGGGCGGCGGGGTCTACAATTCGTACTCGCCGAACTGGACGATGTTCAACACGATCGCGTGGGGCAACACCGCAGCCGGCGTGCCCTCCCAGATCGCCGGTGACGCCATTCTCGCCGAGCACAGTATCATTCAGGGCGCAAGTGGCTATAGCGGCAGCGGGAACCTCGACGCCGATCCGCTCTTTGTGAACCCGGCCGCGGGCGACCTCCGCGTACGAGGCGACTCGCCGGCCATCGATGCCGGCAACAACTCCGCCGTGCGGCCTGACGCCGCTGATCTGGACGGCGATGGCGATACCGGCGAGCCCGTCCCCTGCGATCTGACCAAGGCCGCCCGCTTCGTCGACGTACCGTTCGTGAGCGATACGGGCGTCGGCGACCCACCGCTGGTCGATATCGGGGCCTACGAATATAGCCCCCTGCCACCGGTGGCCAATGCCGGCGGGCCCTACGCGGGCAACGAGTCAGCGACTATTGCCTTCACTGCCTCGGCCTCCACCGATCCGAATGGTGATCTGTTGCTGTACCGCTGGGATTTCGACGGGGACGGCCAGTGGGACACCGCCTGGTCCAGTGATCCCAGCGCCACGCACAGTTGGGGCGAGCCGCAGTTCGCGGTGGTAACGGTCCAGGTCTCCGACGGCCACGCATCGTCCACCGCTTCGGCGGCGGTGGAAATTGGCAACCTGCCGCCGGTTGCCCAGGACGACACTTACGAGGCCGACGAAGACCATGAGCTGATCGTTCCCGCTCCGGGCGTACTCGCGAACGACCAGGACCCTGGCGGCGGGGCGGTCCACGTGGTGCAGGTAGACACCAACGGCATCCTCGGTACAGTCACCTGGCAGGCCGACGGGAGCTTTACCTATGATCCGCGCGGGCAGATGGACTGGCTCGCCCAAGGCGGGTTGGCCGAGGGGACGGTGGTCTATCAGATCCAAGACACGCAGGGGGCGGAGGCCACCGCAACTGTCCGCGTCCAGATCCGCGGCATCAATGATCCGCCTGAAGCCCAGAACGACGCCTTGGCAGCCATTGAGGATCGCGAGATCGTCGTAGGGCCTGGCGCGCTGCTGGCCAACGACAGCGACGTGGACAGTGACCCGTTGGCGGTCACCGGCGTTTCCGATCCGCAGCACGGCACGGTCTGGCTGACGTCGCCCGCCACCGGACTGACGGTGACCGGACTCTGGGACGTCACGTCCGGAAACTTCTCCGAGAGCGCCGTGACGCCGGACGGCAAGACCCTCTACGTGACCGGCGGCAACGGCAGCAACCTGGTAACCGTGATCGACGTGGCCACTCGCCAGGTGCTCCGCACGATTACGCTGCCGGGCAGTCTGTCGGCGCGGGCAATTGCCATCACGCCCGCCGGTTCGCCGTATCCCAAGCGGGCCTACGTCGGCCGGATGGACGGTCCCATCGACATCATCGACCTGGAGCCAACGTCGCCAACGTACCACACGGTCGTGAAGTCGATTACGGACTGGGGGTGGACGTTTGGCGTCCCCTCCGGTGGCCGCCCTGACGTGATCGCGTTTACGCCGGACGGATCGAAGGTCTACGTGAGCAACGAGTCGGCCCCGAATCCCGTGACCTCGATCAACGCTGCCACGGAGACCGTGCTCGCGCGGATCAACCTGGCGTCGCTGGGATACCCCCAGGCGGCGAGCACCGGTTTAGCGGTCAGTCCTGACGGCACGCGGGTCTACGTGCAGTTCCAGTTTGACAGCGGCGGCATTGCGGTGATCAACACGGCGACCGATGCCCCGCTTTCCAAGATTAACCTCTCGGCCAATGGCAGCCGAATCGCCGTGACGCCGGATGGGCGGCGAGCCTACACCGTGGCATGGAACCAGAACGTGCTGGTGGTGGACGTGACGACCAACCAGCAGGTCAAGACGATTCCCATCGCTGGCTACGGTCACTGGGTGGGCATCTCGCCCGATGGAGAACGGCTGATGGTCGGTGCCACTTCGCCCAACTCGCAGGTCATCGATACCAATCCGTCGTCACCTACGTACGAGACAGTGATTGCGAACTTGCCGGGCAATACGGGCTACACGGGAATAACCTTCTCGCCCTACGGCCACGAGACCTATGCCACCGGCAACGGGCTGAAGATCGTCGGCAACTTCCAGCCCGAGCTGCACTTCCAGCCAGCGGCCAATTTCCACGGCTCGGCCGGCTTCCGCTATGCGATAGCCGATGGCCAAGGCGGCACCGAAGATGCCATGGTGACGGTGAGCGTCGCGCCGGTGAACGACCCGCCGACACTGACGATGATCAGCACGTTGGCGGGGGCGACGGAGGATACGGACTTCACGATCAGCTATGCGATGTTGTCAGCGGCGGCGGATGAGGCTGACGTGGATGGAGACTCGCTCAGCTTCCGGGTCGAGTCGGTGACCAGCGGCACGCTGACGAAGGGTGGCGTGGCGGTGACTCCGGGGGTGACGCTGCTGGGGCCGGGAGAGTCACTGGTGTGGCGGTCCGCGTTGAATGCGTATGGTGTACTGGGAGCCTTCAGGACGAAAGCCTGGGATGGAGTTCTGGCCTCGGCCACGGCCGTGCAAGTCGCCGTGAACGTAGCCGCCGTGAACGACGCGCCATCGGATATCTCGCTTACCGGTACGAGCGTGGCCGAGAACCTGCCCGCAGGAACGGTCGTAGGCACCTTCGCCACGACTGACCCAGACTCCGGCAATACCTTTTCGTACAGTCTGATCACCGGCGATGGCAGCACCGACAACGGCTCCTTCACGATCGACGGCACCCAACTCAAGACGGCAGCGGTGCTCGACTACGAGACGAAGAACAGCTATTGGATCCGGGTGCGGACGACGGACCAGGGCGGGCTGTGGTACGAAGAGCCGCTGGTAGTAACGGTCACCGATGTCAACGAGACGCCTGTGCTCGCGAGGCTCGACGGGGACGACGAGCTGGCGGTCGACGAGTCGCTGGTGGCGCTGCCGGATACGACGGGCGACGATTTCGATCTGGTGGCGGCGGATGTGGACATGGGGCAGACCCTGCAGTTCACGCTGGAAGTGGTTGACCCGGGGGATCCGGGGGCGGCGGGGGCGACGCCGTATGATCCGAGCAACCCGGACCACGCCGCAGTGCTGCAAGTTACGATCCCGATCCAGACGCCGCAGCCCGGGGGCTCGCCGGGCCAAGCCTCGACAGCCACCGGCAAGTTGCGGGTCCAGGCCGGGCCGAACGCAGCCGGCAACGAGCCAAGCAAGACGTGGTGCTTCCGCGTGCGGGCCAGCGATGATGGGACGCCGCACGCTTCGGATACGCGCCTCGTGCGACTGGTCGTGACCCGCAGGAATGCCACGCCGGCGCTGCAGGCGGTCGACGGCGACAACCTGATGGCGACCGACGAGTCGCTGGTGCCGCTGCAGGCAACGGCTGGCGCGTATTTCCCGTTGGCGGCGGACGACGTGGACATCCTGCAGACGTTGCAGTTCACGATGTTCGTGCCCGACCCGGACCATCCGGCCGCGGCGGGCGCCACGCGGTACGATCCGAGCAATCCGGAACATGCCGGATTGCTGGAGATTGCGATCGCCGCACAGACTCCGGCGCCCGGTAGTCCGCCCGCCGCCGCATCGACGGCCACGGGCACGTTGCGGGTTCAGGCCGGGCCGAACGCGGCGGGCGATCAGCCGAGCAAGGCGTGGTGCTTCGGCGTGCAGGTCACCGACGACGGCGGCGAGTCACACCAGCGGACGGTGCGGCTGACAGTGAACCGCACAAACGTCGCGCCGGTGGCCGATGCCGGCGGACCGTATGTCAGCGACCGCTACGCCGACCTGGTGCTGGACGGTTCCGCCACGAGCGATCTGGATCTCCCCTCCGGCGATGCGATCGTGCGGTACGAATGGGACTTCGACAGCGACGGCTCGTACGAGTACAGCGACACCTCTGCGACCGTCACCGTGCCGTGGGCAGACTTGGCAACGCGGCCGTCGAGCACGCCGATCCCGATCCGGCTGCGGGTGACGGACTCGTTCGGCGACACCGACGAGGACGCGACGACGCTGACGATCTACGACAACCGGCCGTTCGCCAACTTTACGGCTGCCCCCAACCCGTGTGCCTGCGAGCAGTCAGTCAGCTTCGATGCCGGCGGTTCGTACCACGGGCGGCCGGGTCGGATGATCATGAAGTACGAATGGGATTTCGACTACGCGGGCGGCAGCTTCGATGCGGATGCCGAGGGGATGACGCCGACGTACATCTACCCCCGGTTCGGCAGCTACACGGTGGCCCTGCGGGTGACGGACGACAACGCGCCGGCGAAGACCGACGTGACGACGCACGGGATCGCGGTGAACCAGGGCAATCTGCCACCCCTGGCCGATCCGGGTGGCGTGTACGACGTCCATGAGGGCAGCGGGTTGACGCTGGACGGGAGTAGCTCGAGCGATTCCAACGTGGGCTGTGGCGACAGTATCACCTATGCCTGGGACCTGGACGGCGACGGGTTCGACGACGGCGACGGGCCGCTGCTGGGATTGACGCCGCAAGCGATGCGGAGCCTGGGTTTGGGCGATGGGCCGGTCCAGCACAGCGTGCGGCTGCGGGTGACGGACACGTTCGGCGCCACGAATACGCAGTCCGCGCTGATTCGGGTGGCCAACGTGGCTCCGACGCTCAGCGATCTGGCGGCCACGTCGCCGGTCGCGGAAGGCGGCACGATGCACCTGACGGGCGTGCGACGGGACGTGAGTATTGACGACTCGCTCTGGACCATCGTGGACTGGGGCGACGACTCGCCGCCGGAGAGGTTCACGTCGCCGGGCGGTGAAACCAGCTTTGACGTCACGCACGTGTACACCGACGACGATCCGTACACGGTGACGGTCACCGTCGAGGATGACGACGGCGGGATGACCAACGACACGCTGATGGTGACGGCCGGGAACGTCGCGCCGGTCGTGGACGCGGGTGGGGACCAGACGACGGTGGAAGGGACGACGGTCAGCTTCAGCGGGAGCTTCACGGACGCGGGCAGCGCGGACACGCACACGATCGCCTGGACGTTTGGCGACGGGGGCACGGGGAGCGGGACCCTGGCGCCCACGCACGTCTATGCCGATAACGGCGTGTACACGGTGACGTTGACCGTGACAGACGACGACGGCGGGGCGACCAGCGATACGCTGGTAGTGACGGTGAACGACTTCGTCGTGCCGGTTCCTTACGCCCAAGAATTTTCTGGCGGCAAGCCGAATCAGGGCTGGGACTATTACAGCACCGGTGAGGGCCGCATCGAGGTGGTCAACGGGAAGCTGCGGATGGACGACTTTGTTAAGGGTGGTTTGTATTCACTCAACGAGGCCATCCTGCACGTGAACCTTGTGGGCCACGGTAATGTGCAGCTGAAGCTGGACCACCAGACGTTCGGTGACGAGACGCACAGGTATTCGCCGGTCCAATTCGCCAACCACGTGAACGCCGACCTGATTGCCGTGAGCCTGAACGGCATCAACTGGGTCAAAGTCACGGACCTGACGACTAGTTTCACTCGCAAGTCGTTTGAGTTGGATGCGCTGCTGCAGCAGGCGGAGCTGGCAGCTGGGACGACCGACCGGTCGGACGTGCGAATCAAGTTCCAGCAGTACGACAACGATCCGTGGGGGACGTCGTCGACCTCGTCCGATGGCCGCGCGTTCGACAACATCCAGGTGACCGCGATCGAGTCCCTGCCGCTGAAGGTTGTCACGGGCAAAGCACCGTCGGCGACGAGCGGTCAAGTGCTCACCCGAGCAAACCTGGGCCCGCTTGTCGAGGCCGCCATCGGCCAATGGGCCGACACCGGCTTGCCAGGCGACCAGATCCGGAGGCTGCAGCAAGTCCAGTTCGTCATCACTGACCTGCCGGGCTCCGACCTGGGAAGGGCGAGTCTCGGCACGATCTATCTTGATGCGGATGCTGCAGGCTACGGCTGGTTCGTCGATGCCACGCCGCACCGGAGCGAGGAGTTCCGAGCGATCGGCCCCGGCGATCAACTCAATGCCGTCGACTCGCGGGCCGTGGATCGGATCGACCTATTCACGGTTGTGTCTCACGAGTTGGGCCACATTGCCGGGCTGGATGATCTCGCCGTTTCTGTCGACGGCTTGATGAGCAGCCGCCTTGCTCCGGGCATTCGCCGCGCTATCACCGCCGCCGATGTGGACGCAGTACTCGCCAGCGGCAAGGTGTGCGTCTCGTGATTACCTGCCACCATTCCCGCCCGGGTCGCCCACGTTCGCCCGTGCCGCGTTCACGGACGTTGTGGCCTGTGGCCCCGGCGTCGCGACGTGGGCGACGTAACCGGTTGGCCGCAGGTACGTCGGCGACTTCAGCGAGGCGAGCCAAGTCGGCAAAAAACCACGCCGCGTGTTTTCTTGCCAAAGATGTGGTTTCGTATCGCGGCCCCAGGCAGCCGGTCAGCATTCCCGACGCCTTCGCTCGTCGCACACGCACGAAGTTGTCGGCAGCAACCTCATCGACGTAGTACAGGGCTTGGTTTCCTCGAAGACGCCTCGCGTGACCAGGCGGCGGAAGATCCACGAATTCCGGCAGCCGAGATCTTCGGGCGACCGTGCGAACTTGGGTGCCGTCGCTCCCGCCTCCCAAAATCGGCGGATCAGTTTGTTCTGCCTGGCGACGATAACGGCGGCTGCGGACATGGCTGGTTTCCGGTGGCGAGAAGCTCATGGAGTTTTCGGCGGGGAAGCGGCCATCCTGTGCGCGAGGAACGCCGGTCGGCCAGCCTCGCCCGAACCTCCCGCCACGTTCCCCGCCGTGTCGACCACGTTGGCCACACGTCGCGTTCCTATAGGAGTTCCGGGAACCAAGTCCAGGCGGCCAGCCGCTACGCAAACCGCCGCAACTTGGGCGATGAAACGGGCGAGCATTTTGGTGCCGCCCTTAGTGCCGAGCTGTTTCCGTAGAGTGCCTTCCCTGGTGCCGTACGGCTCCCATCGATCCGCATCAGTTTGCACCAAGTTGCACAGGAATGGGCACCAGAACTTTTGGGTGGGTAGAGAGTTGCAGCGAGGAAGTGGTTGGCGGGCAAGGGGATAGGAAGTGCCCCCTGTTGGAGTCGAACCAACGACCTACTGATCAAGAGCCAACGGGTCGTGTGACGCACGTATTTACTGATATTGCAGATATGGCAAATCCAAAACGCCTGGTGCCCGTATTGGTGCCAAGAGATTTCGCGGGGGTGTCGACACCGCTCGCGACATCGTTCGCGACCAGAAATCCGATCCGCGACAACCGTGGTACAATACGGACGATGACACACAGCCAATACCCCGTGGAGCGTTCCCATGTCCATTGACTTGCCAGCGGACGTGCAACTGATTGTTGACTGGGCGATCTCGAGCGGTCGTTGTGCCGACGAGGCCGATGTGGTGCGGCAAGCACTGCATTTGTTCGAGCAATTCGAGCGACGACGAGCCGACCTCAAAAGCCAGATTGAGAACGGGATTCACTCGGGCCCGTCGCTTCCTGCGGAGATGGTCTTCGGCGAACTGGAGCGTTTTGCTCACGACTTGGCTGCGGGATCGGCCGGCAAACCATGAAGGAACCGGCATTCTCTCCTGCCTCAGTCGACGACCTGCGCGATATTCTGGTTCGCATTTCCAAGGACAAGCCAGAGGCCGCGACGCGGTTCGTCGCGACGCTGAAATCAAAATGCTTCCTGCTGGCGACAACACCGGAGATTGGCTCGGCCCGCGATGACCTTTCGCCTGGACTTCGTGCGTTCAGCGTGGGCAATTACGTCATCTACTATCACCCTACCGACTTTGGCATTCGCGACGAACGCGTGCTGCACGGCGCGAGAGACATGGGTGCGATGTTCTGGCGATGAATCGCCCAACGCCTTTCACCAGCACTCAGACCGGCGTGCACTCCCCTTTCGATAAGGGGAATCGTCGGCGCGCTCGATGAATTCGGCCGTTCGGCAATCAAGGCCGTGCCATGCTCACGTCCAGTCAAGCCACGCGAGTCCAATGCAACACGGGGACCGCCTGTTGATGGCGTTGCCTTGGAAGTAATGGCCGAACTATCCGACCAAGAGTCCGGCTCGTCGCCGTTGAACAGTCGGTCGCACAGCAGTGTGAGCCTCGCCGCATCGTCCTCGTGTGGATCGTCGAGGGTAGCAAGCGAAGGAGGAATGTCGTCAAAAGACTCCTCCCCAAAGAAGTGGTCTCGCGCAAGGTTCTTTCTCCGGCGTCGCTCGCATACGACATATGCACTCGCCCCCAATGCGACCACTCCGGCATAAGCCGCATACCATAGTTCGCCACCGCTGGCTGTCGTTACGACCGGTGTGCCGGCAACGAAGCACAGGGAACTGAGCAGCAATCCCAAATTGTCGACTACGACCCCAGTTACCGCCGTTCCCACGACCCAGTATTCTTCGTGGCGCAGTTGCCGGCGCTGGACTGCGGTCAGCGCTCGGCCCATCATATCCGTTCCGCCCCACAATTGGACCAACTCTCGCTCGCATGCCGTGATCAATCAAGCTGGCAATGCATTTGCAGCACGGATCAGAACCGCAGCTTTACCTGTCTTCAGCGTCTTCACTTCGATCGGCGAGAAAGGTGAGTTCGTTCTGCCAAGAGTTGCCCTAAACGTGACCATATCGCCCATTGCGAGGTCCTTCCATCGTCGTGTGGAGTCCTCAGCAACTGACAGTGCTGGGACGCAAGCGGCTGGAGGAAGTCGGCACGCTCTTCACCCCGGACACGATTCTCCGCTGGCATCGGACGCTCGTCGCTCAGAAATGGGACCACAGCGACAAGCGCAAGCCCGTCGGCCGTGCACCGGTAACCGGGGGATAGTTGATGCGGGTCCGTTGCATCGCGTTCAACGAGGCAGGGAATCGTCACTCGCGAGTTCGTCGTGATACGCTCGTAATACTCCAGACCGGGATGCACAGTTCCCTCGCCCCCTGACGTGCATCGTCCGTCTCGCCTTTGTACGTCAAACCAACGAAATCAGCACCAATAGACGTCACCCGATGAAAACGCTGGTTTCTTTCCGAGTTGGCCAATTCGATGACCCGGCGTTTGAGTTCTTCGCGTTTGCCTGCGTCCTCGGTCGCATTGAGTTGTTCCGCAAGAGCCTTGCGCTCAGCCTTTTGTTGCGACTGTTGTTTCATCATCTCCTCGGCTTCTTTCGGCGAATACAAGGTCAGGATACGCGTCCGGGTGCGGCATAAATCCCGTTGGCGGGGCGGACCTGTTGACCGCGTGCGGCGCGGCCCGATGGTTCCGATGCTCCTTCTCTGTTGCCCGCAGCGGCCGGACTGGCCACCGCCTGATTGCCATATTCTGGTCGGCGCGCGGCTGCTCGGAAGCCCAATTCGGGCCAAACTCCTCTCCCAGAGGAGCCCTTTCGGGCCGATTCCCAAGCAATCTGGTAATTCCCGGGGGAGGGGATTCTGTATGCATTTCTCGCGACCGATGGTATCCTCAGACTCCTGGCATTGACGCCGGATGGCCAGGCGTCCGGCCCCGATCCGTCCCTGTTTCTGCGCCATCAGCATGGAGGGAATTATCAGCAGCACGCTGAATGACCCGGCCAGCAACAGCACGCAGACCATTGACGGGATGACCGACAAGAAGTCACAGCGTGTGGTTTGGTCCGCGGCCGGCAAGACACGGCCGATCATGGAAACCGGCATCTGCAATCTGACGGAGCGCTCGGCGCCTGCGCTGGTCTACTTCGCAGACGGCCGAACCTGGCAATGGTTGATGGTGCGTCTGGAGGAGGCCAAGAGCAAATGGCAATGAATTGCCCAAAGGACACAACTATGAAAACAACACCCCTACCACACCTGCTCGCTATCACGCTCGTCTTCGGACTGGGGCTGTGCTTCATCGCCCGCGCAGCGGATGTTCCCGCCCCCGAGGCCCGCGACACGAGCGCCTCGGCGGACGCGCTCGATCGCACGGTCCTGCCCATTCCTGAACCGAAGTATCCGCACAGCACGGTGCTCGACGCCCGTGACGCCGCGCCTCCGCCGCGTTTCGAGGTCAAGGCGCCCGCAGGGGCGCCCAATGTGCTCATCGTCCTCGTAGATGACATGGGCTTCGGCATACCCAGCGCCTTCGGCGGTCCGGTGCGCATGCCGGCTGCCGACCGCCTCGCCAGACAGGGACTGCGCTATAACCAGTTCCACACCACCGCGGTCTGCTCGCCCACGCGGACCGCCCTTCTCTCGGGGCGCAACCACCACATGAACAACATGGGCGGCATCACCGAAACCGCGACGGCGTTTCCGGGCAATACCGGCCAGCGCCCCAACAACGTCGCACCGCTGGCGGAGATGCTGCGTCTGAACGGCTACAGCACCGGATTCTTCGGCAAGAACCACGAGACCGCACCGTGGGAAGTCAGCCCCTCTGGGCCGACCGACCGTTGGCCGACGCGTTCAGGCTTCGACAAGTTCTACGGCTTCTACGGCGGCGAAACCGACCAGTGGAATCCCACGCTCTATGACGGGATGGCTCGAATCCCCACGCCGCACTACGAAGGCTACAACTTCATGACGGACATGACCGACAAGGCGATCGCCTGGATGAAGTTCCAGAAGGCGCTGACGCCGGACAGGCCGTTCTTTGTCTACTTCGCGCCGGGCGCCACGCATGCACCGCACCACGTGCCGAAGGAGTGGATCGAGAAGAACAGGGGCCGGTTCGACGGCGGGTGGGACAAGTTGCGGGAAGAGACGCTGGCGCGTCAGATCAAGCTCGGCGTGGTGCCGCCGGGCACGAAGCTGGCCAACAAACCCGAGGCCATCAAGGACTGGGACAAGCTGACCGCCGACGAGCAAGAGCTCTTTACCCGACAGATGGAGGTCTATGCCGGGTTTGGGGAATACTGCGACCACGAGATCGGACGCTTGTTCGATGCGATTGAAGACGTTGGCCAGGTCGACAACACGCTGATCTTCTACATCCTCGGCGACAACGGGACGAGCGCCGAAGGCGGCATGAACGGCATGTTCAGCGAGATGACGTATTTTAATGGCGTCCAGGAGACGGTGCAGGACATGATCAAGCACTACGACGATTGGGGCGGGCCCTCGACCTACCCGCACATGGCCGCGGGCTGGGCTGTCGCGGGCGATACGCCCTTCATGTGGACCAAGCAGATTGCCTCCAACTACGGCGGCTCCCGCAATGGCCTGATTGTCTCGTGGCCCAATCGCATCAAAACCGCCGGCGAGATCCGCTCGCAGTGGCACCACGTGATCGACGTAGCCCCCACCGTGCTCGAAGCCGCGAACCTACCCGAACCCAAGAGCGTCAACGGCACCGTTCAGGAGCCGATCGAAGGCGTGAGCATGCTCTACACCTTCGACAATGCTGAAGTCGAGAGCACGCACAAGACCCAGTATTTCGAGATCTTCGCCAATCGTGCCATCTATCACGACGGCTGGTTTGCCGGCACCGTTCACAAGGCGCCGTGGGAGACACAGCCCCGCGCGAAACTGCTGGATGACAAGTGGGAACTCTACGACACGCGCCAGGACTTCAGCCTCGTCAACGATCTGGCCGCGGTCAATCCAGCGAAGCTCAAGGAAATGCAGGACCTCTTCATCAAGGAGGCGATCAGAAACCGTGTACTGCCCATCGACGACCGCAGCGTCGAACGCGTCAACGCGGCGACGGCGGGCCGGCCCGACCTGATGGGGGATCGCACCTCCCTCACGCTCTCGGAGGGTATGGACTCAATGAGCGAAAACGTGTTCATCAACATCAAGAACCGGTCGCTCTCGATCACGGCGGACGTGGTGATCCCAAAGGGCGGTGCGAACGGCGTGATTCTCGCGCAGGGCGGCCGGTTCGGCGGCTGGACCTTGTATCTCAAGGACGGCAAGCCGGTGTATTGCTACAACTTCCTCGGGCTTCGGGAATTCAAGGTCGCCGCCCCACAGGCAGTGGCGCCGGGTAAGGCTAAAATCCGGATGAACTTCGACTATGACGGCGGCGGGCTCGGCAAGGGCGGCACGGCCTCCGTCCTCGTCAACGGGGAGAAGGTCGCCAGCGGCCGGATCGAACGTACGCATCCGATGATCTTTTCGGCGGACGAGACGGCAGCCGTTGGGGTGGATGACGCGACACCCGTCACGATGGACTACAAGGAACGCGACAATGCCTTCACGGGCAAGATCCTCAAGGTTGTCGTGGATGTGAAGCCCATGGGCGCCGCAGTCAAGGCGGAGGCGAAATCGGCCCAACACAAGGCCAGAGTAGAGAAGGCCTTGTCCGACTAGGCGATGACAGACCGCGAGGTCCTTATTCCCCGCGGGCTGTTCTCGCAGGAGAGTCAGCCGGACTGAATTACACATCCCAGACAAGCGAACGGACGTTCGTGATGACTTTGTGGACGGGTGTGATCGAGCCTTTCACGAGAAGTGGATCGCAGGCAACCTACCCGCGGGCGAACCGCTGACGTTCGGATGCGCACCGGTTGCAGGGCCCCAGGGCCGTCTGTTGTCAAAATTTTGGCGCGCCAAGAGGGCTCATGGGTCTGGCTGGCGCGTGCGGAAAGCAGCGTCGGTCGACAACACCGATGCAGATTACGACCACCCCCTTCCGGCATCCGGTGGCGCACACAGACGCCAGTTGCGCCCGGGGCTAAAGTGCTCCGGTGAAACACTCCGCTGCAGTTGCGCCCAGGCTCTTGCGCATTTTCCCCCACGTTGGCCACACGTCGCGTTCCTGTGGGAGTTCCGGGAACCACGTCCCGACCGCCAACCGCTACGCGAAACGGGCGACTTCGGCGACGAAACGGGCGAGCAGGTTGTGTCATGCGAGCAGGTTGCCGTGCAGTCGTTGACTGACCAGCGATGGCGGCCAATGCTGGTAATTTCCACGGCCGCGGCTGTGCCACGCAATGAATTCTATCCTCGACCCCTGGCAGTTCTTCTTCGCCATCCTGGCCGGCTGGGTGAATCAGCAACAGCAGGAGTCGATCGATTACCTACGCACCGAAAACGCCGTGCTCGAGGAACTGCACGGTCCGACACGCGTCCTGCTCAACGACGATCAGCGGCGACGATTGGCGGTCAGAGGGAAAGTGCTGGGACGCAAGCGGCTGGAGGAAGTCGGCACGCTCTTCACCCCGGACACGATTCTCCGCTGGCATCGGACGCTCGTCGCTCAGAAATGGAACCACAGTGACAAACGCACGCCCGTTGGCAGCAGCACCGGCGGTGTTGAATGCCGCGAGCGGCTCGGTGGCATGCTCAGGTATTACCACCGCAAGGCGGCGTGACCGGTTGCATCGGTCCACGCGTGTCGCTCGCGGTGCGCGCCCCCATCAAGTACCAGGCGATTGCAGCACCACATATCCCCGTCCAGACCCGGGTACCTCGAGCGAAATCTGCTGGTACGCTGTCTTTGAAAGCCTAATTGTCAAAGAACCTTGCCGTCGGCCGACTATTTTGACCGTACGGCCGCCAGCAGGTTGACGTGCTCTTGGGCCGCCAATTTCGCATCCTGTGGCCGCAGGACGCCGGTATAGCCGCCGCTGGGCAGCACGTTCACCGGAGCGCTGGCCGTGACCACCCGCTCCGCCTGCCGTACCGTTAGACGCGTTCGCGCCACGCCGACGGGTCGCGGCCGCCGAACATGATGGCGAAGACGATCACTATCGATGACTGGATCTTGTAGTGCACTACATAGGGGAATCGATGCAGACGAACACTGCGAAGTCCGATTTCATCGGGCGGCGCTTGCTCGGGATTTTGCTGAATACGAGATAGAGCCGCGCCGCTCTCTTGTAGAAAACTGGCGCCCAAATTCAATCCGCGTGCATCGTACCAGCGAATGGCGTTTTCGAGGTCGGTGACCACTTCCGGGCGGAATCGAAGCGAGTAGTTCACTGACGACTCCGAAGCTGATCGAGAACTTCGTCCCAGGTGAGCAACTCGTTGGGATTCGCTTCCTGCGCTTGGATCCGCCGACTGAGTTCGATCCGCTGTTCCGGTGAGATCGAGACCGGAACGTCGGCATCGATACTATCCCACAACGACTCCACGACGCGCAATCGCTCGAAGATGGGAAGCGACGTTAATTCGGCCAATGTCTGATCAAGGTTCATCGGTCACTCACTCGCGATACGCCGCTGACGCTGCCTGGCAGAACAACCACGACCACTGTCCCCATTGTACCGATGTGTGGCGTTCGAGTTCAGCCTGGAAGCGAGATTCAGCCCGGTTTCCTGGAAGTACCCTCATTTCTCTGGAGCTTGAGATGAGTTTATTGGCCTGTGGACGGCAACCGCTGTGATCCCTGCGATTTCGTACGTCAGTACCTTTCGTCCACAGTAGCGGCAGACCTTTCGCCGCCGGATTCGCCCGTCGCGCAGCGGTTCAGTGTGCGTCACGTAGAAATGCCGGCACCCACAGGTGGGACACGCGATGCCGACGTCATTGCGGCGGCCAGGCGTTGGCTTCATCGGCGGCGTCCTCGCTGTAGGTTGGCGAAACTCACACGCTCACGCTTGGGCGGCGCCGCGTTGCCAAGGTCTTGCAGCGAGACGCCCTGCATCGAGGCCGCCACCGCGCAACCCACCAAGCCGTCCAGCCAGTGGTTGTCCACGTGCTCAGGTCGCAACTTCCATTCGTCAACCGTCCGCCCGCGTCCTTCTGTTCTCACGCGGTATGTCGGCCGCGGAGCACTGCGTCCAGGTCGGCCTCCACCACGATGCAGGCCGCGTCCATGGCGGGCAGCTTCGTGAGTTCCGCTGCGAAGGCTTCGTCACGCGAATACCAGGCGGCGAGCCTCGCTTGGATTTCCTCGTCTGATTCGGGCAGTTGTCGTTGGGCCGTGGAGCGGCCACTCTTGTTCTTGGCGGCCAGTTCCATGCGGCGGAGTTCGAATTCCGCTTCCGACTCGCCCGTCTTCTGCTGCAGACGGGATTTGAGCAGCACGTTGTAGATCACGCCGACAATCGGATACGCAGGTGTTGCATCCGGACGTAGTGCGGTTGTTCAAAGAGTGGCTGAAGGCGAAGCCCGATCTCCAGGCCGACGACATTCTGCTTCCCGTCTCCCGCAAAGTCAGCCGCACCGAACGCAAGACGGCCAAGATGATGAAGCTGGACCTGGCGGCCGCCCGCAAGAAGTGGATCGCCGAAGTCGAAACGGACCGGGAACGCGAGCAGCGTGAGAAATCCGACTTCTTAAAGTACTGCAATGCCGCCGGCCGCTACGCCGACTTTCACGCCACGCGGCACACGTTCATATCCAATTTATCACGGTGCGGCGTCCGGCCGAAGTTGGCACAATCCCTGGCCCGCCACAGCGACATCAACTTGACCATGCAGGTCTACTCGCACGTCGAGTTGGAAGATCAGAACGCTGCGATTGCGGCGTTGCCAGGGCCGCCAAGGGGGTGAGGTGCCGAAGGCGAGGGCGGCTGGATAAGCTGTTCTTTGGACCAACGGTGGACGGTCGAAGGTGGATTCCGATGAAACCAAGGTCGTGCTGGCGAAGAAACTGCACGCCGACAAGAGCTTGGGAATCGACGACGTCTGCAATACCCTGCGGATCTCGCGATCCACTTTCTACCGGTACGTGCGGCTGTGATCGGGAGTGTCACTTCTCGGTGGTTTGTTGGCGGTGTCGGAAAAGGGTTGAGATTGCGGCACCCACACGCGTCCCAAAGGACTGACCAGTCCCGTCAAGATGACTGCGATTGATCCTTTTACCAAGGCAATTAGAGAGCCGAGGTATTGGGCATTTTCAGGAGCTTCGGGATCAGAGTATCCAGCTTGCCCTGAGCTTCCGTCGAATACAGATTGCCGTCCGCGTCGATCAAGAAGACCGTGGGGATTCCCTCGATTCCCCACGATTCGGAGAAGTCACTCACCGCTGATCCCGTCAATAATGCAGAGCTGTCGTGACCCTCATAAAACTGTGGCCAAGGAATTTGTTCCTTCGCCACGAACGACTTGAGCTCCGCGAACCCTCCATCCTCTTCGGGGCCGTCCTGGCTTACTCCAATGAATTCGACCCCCTGGTCGTGATACTGCGCGTAGAGTCGTTTCAACTCGGGGATCTCACGCCGGCAAGGCCCGCACGAGGTCGCCCAGAAATCCACAACGACAATCTTCCCCCGAAATTGCTTCATCGAAACTGTGCGACCGGAGATCGCGTCGGTGAACTCCAGCTCGAAAGGCTGGCCGATCCGCTCTCGCTGCCGGTCTTGGCCTCGGACCATCCTACCGCGAAAGGAATCTGGGTACTCGTCGACAATGCGCCGCGCTAGCTCGGTCCTTTTATGGGAGACGAGGCTCGCATCCATAGCGCAGCACACGGCCAGGGCCGCTGAGAATCCGATAACCCACAAACGGACCGCCGACACTCGCTGCATGAATGTCCCAAAGTAACGCCTTCGGACGATGACCAATGTCAGCGCAGCAGCGACTGACAACGCCACGACGACAGCCGTCCGGCTGGTCCAAACGACACTTCGCACATTCTCGAAAACCATCTGAACCAGCATGGAAGTAATCGCCACCTGCCTGGCGCCCGGCAACACCCCCAAAGTGACAAGCACCGCCGCCAATATCGCGATACCCAACAGTCCCAGCACTACCGTCAGCATCCACCGCCTGCGCGGTCGGGGTGGACGATTCCGGGAGGTGGCTGCGACCAGCGCACCGATCACGACCATTAAGACGACGAGCCCAATCCGGATCGACCACGCGCGGTCGAGTTTCATCGCAGCGTTGTAGAAGAGTTCGCCGGCTCGGTTGTCGTCAGGCCACTGACGGGCGAATGTTTCGGCGAGGGCGGCTGCGACGGGGCCATCGATCGGTTCCTGCAATCTAAAAACGATTTGGTAAAAGGACGCGCTCCGTTGGAGTGAGGAATCCTCGGTCGTGTTGAGAACCTCGCCGATCTCGGCGTTCAGTTCGGCCATCCTGTCGGAGTGGTCCAGGTTCACCGTCCTGTCCACCCCATCGATCAATTTGAGGGATAGCCAGCGATCAGGCAAAAACGTCGCAACGCGGACGTCGTCGGGATACATCCTTCGCAAATCAGCAACGAGCGTGACGATCTTGGTATGCGATTGAATCCACTCCTCACCTTCCAACTGGCGTCGAGCGATTTGGCGATACGTTTCGATCTCCTTGACGATCTCATCGGCCGGCCGGTGGGGTGCCGCGTGGGGCTGAATGGAATCGTGAACGACTCCGGGCGCTGGCTCGTTCCCCTGATCTTGGAATTGCTCCGCGGCGTCTGCCCCTGCCGCAAAGAGGGCTTGGGATTCCATTCTTGTACCAGTAGCTGCGACGATCATGACCGCCAGGCCAACGGTCACCAACAACGAACGGAGCTTGAAGGAGCGGTGCGCGTACTCGAACTCCGTCGATTTATGTTCGGGATCCAGCAGAGGGCGCGATGTGTCACTATCAGACATCGGCATGGCGCTTGACTTTAATATCGGTACGGTCCGCGTCCGTAATTCTATCCCAGTCCGTTACTCAGCAGGTTTCACCCTTCTGAGTCATTGCTGCGGCCTGTTTCTTTCCTCCAAAGCCTTCGCAATCCGCAAGAGCTGTCTTTCGATGCCAATCAAACCGCCGAGAATACCGCCCAATACAGCAATCCCCATAAAAAAATATCCATAGGTCAGCCATCTTTCGATATCCTCAGCAGCGGGATTTGTGGGGAGTGATAACGCTACGGCCCTGATCGGAAACCCGGCGGGGGCCAGTCGCGTGCATTTTGGCGAATTACAGGTTGTTTCGGGTGGCCGACCTGCGGGCGACTGCCCCCTTGGGTGCTTTTCTCACCCGCACGGCCGTCGATCGCGATGTCGCCGCGTCCAGCCAAAATCAGGCTCGCGCTGCCCAGGGTCTCCGTGTTTTCGCAACAAAACCGAATTCTTCGTGTAACGATTCCGAAATGCGAGCGTGTAATCTGTTAGGAAACAACGATGACGCTCACTCCGACAACCCGTGCGAGCCTGTTGCTGCGGCTTCGTGATCCCGGAGATCACGAAGCCTGGGTGGAGTTCGTATCGCTTTATGAGCCGGTGATGTACCGCGTATTGCGGAGGACTGGGTTGCAGGATGCCGACGCCCTCGAGATGTTGCAGGAGTTGTTCCTGGCGGTGAACAGGAACATTGGTCGTTGGGAACAGGGGGCAGAACACGGTTCATTTCGGGGATGGCTGCGGCGAGTGACCCGGAACCTGGTCGTCTCCTGGGTACGGCGGCAACGACGACAAATCACAACTTCGTTCACCGATCTCGATGCGTTGCTGGAGTCGTCGCCGGTGGTCGATGGTCCCGAAACGGATGAATTTGATCGGGAACTTCGGCGAGCGATGTTTCACCTGGCGTCGGAACGGGTCCGGGGGGAAGTGCGGCCGCAGACATGGCAGGCTTTTTGGGAAGTTGCCGTTTCAGGGACTTCCGTCGCCGAGACCGCCATCAAGCTGGAAATGACCGCAGGGGCAGTGCGTGTCGCCAAGTGTCGCATCGTCGCGCGGCTACGCGAAGTCGTCGCGGAAATGGAGAAGGCAACATGAATGGCCTTTGCTCACACGAACGGTTGGAACTCGCGCTGGCGGGGTTGCTCAATGTCGAAGACGAATCGACTCTGCATCTCCATCTGGACGACTGCGAGCTATGTGCGGCGGAAATGGAGCGGCTCTCGGGAGGCGAGCAAGCGAGCCGTGAAATCGCTGAGATGCTCATTCCCGATGAACTCGACGCCGCTTTGCCGTTGCGTGAGGAATGCTCCACGGCCGATTTCGTCGTCGATCACCTCGAACCGTCCGATGACCCGGCGGTTCTGGGGCGGCTGGGTGGTTATGACGTACTCGACATCATTGGCCGGGGCGGCATGGGTGTTGTGCTCAAGGGATTCGATCGCGAACTCAAGCGGTTCGTGGCGATCAAGGCGTTGGCTCCGCACCTCGCTCACAGTGCGCTGGCGAGAAAGCGGTTTGCTCGTGAGGCGCAGGCGGCGGCCGCGGTCGTCAACCTGCACGTCATTGCCATCCACCAGGTTCAACCCAATGGGCAGCTGCCGTTTCTAGTCATGCCGCTGCTGACCGGCGAATCGCTCGCGCAGCGGCTGAAAGTGCGCGGGACGTTGGAGCTGAAGGAAATTCTCCGCATCGGGATGCAGGCGGCGGAAGGACTCGCGGCGGCCCACGGGCAAGGGCTAATTCATCGCGATGTCAAACCGGCAAACATTCTGCTCGAAAAGGGAGTGGAACGCGCTGTCCTCACAGACTTCGGTTTGGCACGTGCCGCCGATGATGTTTCGATGACACGGCAAGGAATCATCGCAGGCACCCCGGAATACATGTCGCCCGAACAGGCTCGCGGCGAGGCGCTCGATGGCCGCTCCGATCTGTTCAGCCTCGGTTGCGTGCTGTATGAGATGGCGACCGGCGTGTCACCGTTTTGCGCCGACTCGACTATGGCCACACTCCGGCGGATCGTCGATGTGCAGCCCGCCGCGATGGCCTCGCTCGTACCCGAACTGCCGCCGTGGTTCTGCCACATCGTCGAGCGATTGCTGTCGAAAGACCCGGTTCAGCGCTATGCCTCCGCGAACGAAGTCAGCCAATTGCTGGGGCAATGCCTGTCGCATCTGCAACAGCCCACGTCGGTCGCTTTGCCCGAAGTAGGATCGGCATTCGTGCCCGTCCGTTCAAAGACGCAGACTGCGGAAAAGTCCGGTAGAAATGCCCGACCTGCGAAACGCCTGGCGTTCGGAATCCTCGCGATTGCCGGGATCGTAATCGCTGCAGTGTGGCTACCACCGCAACAGACACCGGTCGAGATAACTCAACCAATTAGGGAACCCTCCATACTCGACCCGCCGCTGGAGTGGAACGCCGTGCAATCGGAACTCGATGACACGTCGCGGACGATCGAACTACTCGATGCCGACGCGAAGAGGGACTTGGAGTGAATTCGTCGTCCATTCGTTGGACTCTTTCCGCAAACAACAGCCGAGTCCAACGAATGGAAGGAAGACAACGAATCGTGAATCAAGCAGTCAATTCATGGTCACAAAGGACAATCATGAAACTCACATCGCATCGCAGGTTTGGTTGGAGAACTTCATGTTTGCATGATTTGGTGGTGTTTCTCGGTTTGGTGGCGGCGGCGATTGTACCGGCGCAAGAGAACAAACCTGCCGATGCGACAGGAAAGCCCGCGGCCGTCCCCGACGACCTCGGACCGTCAACTCCAACCAAGCCGGATGCCGACGCCAAATTGCCGGACGCGATCCAAGCCTTGATGTCGTCGATCGTCACGGTCACTCGCATCGGGCAACCGGACGGAGATCCGGCCAATCAACCCGTCACGCAGACGGGCGTTGTCGTTGATTCGAGTGGCTACATCGCGATCGCGATGTTGCCTGATCCTGCGAAGCTTTTTTTCGTTCGATTTGCGAATCAGCAAGTGGCGATGGGCGAATTGGTTGCTGTTGATAAGACGCTCAAGATGGGGCTCTTGAAGATTGAGCGACCTCTGCCCGTCAAAGCCGTCTCGATCAAAAAGGCCCGCGAGGCACGTCGTGACGAACGAGTCCTGCTGGTCCCCGCGTCGGCCAGCAAGGAACTGCGAAGTGGACGAGTCTTGACCAACGCGTTCGAACTCGGCGAAGAAGGTTCCGCTAAGTTGATTCAAGCGGACATCGCGTGTCCGTTGTCGGAGTTCGGCAGCTTGATGGTGTCAGAGGCGGGCGAACCGATCGGCCTCGTGTTGGCCTCTCGCTCGGACCCGCAGCCCATGAGCGTCGCCTTGCCGATGAAAGTGATTCGGTCGATCCTCCAAGCGGCGATCGACAAACCCAAAGACGTCCCACTTGTCAGAGTGGACCAGTCGCAACCGGACATTGATCTCGCAAAGCCGGTCCCAATCACATTGCAACCGATACCGCCGCTCGCCAAATCGCTGGTGGAAATCTTCTCGCCGCGCGGAGCCAAGATTCTTGAGCACGAAGAGGGAAAACGAATGAAGATCGAGGCTCCGCCGGTCGTGCTGGAGGAACTTGGCAACCTGCTCGCACTCGTGGCGAGCGAGGAAAAGAAGGAGGCGGAAGTCTTCGATGCTAACAAACTGCTCAAGATCAAACTGCAGCCGGCAACTCCGCTCGCCAAATCGCTGGTCGAACTCTTCGCAAAACGCGGGGCCAAGGTTCTGGACTACGAAGAGGGCAAGCGACTGCAGATCGAAGCTCCCCCTAAAGCGATGGAGGATCTCGGCAAGATTCTCGAGATCGCCGGACGCGAGTCGCAGAGGAATGATGGCAAGACCGAAGCGAATACCGACTCATCGGTCGATCTTCTCGCCGCACCGGCGCTACCTGCCGCCGAGACTCAGATGCCGGACATATCGGGCTGGTGGACCTACAATCCAACGCCCCCGGTGCCCGAGGATGTGAATCGAGACTTAATCGCGCCACCTCAGGATTTTGTCGTGCGGCGCAGCACACAAGCCGGGGTCGACTTCGAGTACCTGGGAACACGTGCACCGACGCTCGCTCCAAGGAAACTCAAATGGGAGCCGGGGTCACGTCGTTTCCGAATGGTCTCGACTGATGGCACAGTGCAGCAGAAGTCAACGTTCGAGCTTTCACCCGACGGCAATCAATTGAGCGTGCGAATTTTGTTGATGGACGCTGACCACGCAAAGCGACTCGCGGCCAAAGGCGCAGTTACGGAGAACGCGTTCACCGAACGTTACTTGACTCAGCAATTTCGACGTGTCGGATCACCTGAGTTCGCAGATGATTCAAGGGAAGCACTCTCTGATGTCGTCGGAAGCCAGTCCCAGAAAAACGAGGTCGCGACCAAACCTGGCACACCTCCAACCAAAACCGTCGTACCACAACCCATCGGTGACTCCAGTATGCCGGACATCACTGGCACATGGAGAGTCCAGTTCTTGACGCCGATCAAGAATCCCAATTCGCATCTTCACTTTGAGATTCGGCGAGTCCAACAGGGCAAAACCGACTTCCTCATCGACATGCCTTGGGTCAAAGAATTCTCGCGTTTCGCGGTAACATGGTCGGCTGCTCGCCAGCGATTTGAAGGGGAGTTCAACGAAGAAGATGACCAAAACCGATCCCCTGTCACTCTGCAACCGCAGGCTGATCGCAACTCACTCCGTGTGATCATCACAAACAGGATTCCATCGAAGGCGAAGCAGCCCAATCCCGCTGACACCAATTCGGACAAGACCGAAGAGTACGTGACTCAGATTTGGACCCGGACGTCGATGACGCTCGCAACAACGTATCCTGCGGAGGAATTTGGGCAGCCCGAAGCGACGCCGCTGGCAGTAAGTCCGACTCAAGCTGCGATGCTCGGCGCAAATCGCGGGACCGGTGCTATTACGCCAAAAGATGTCGCGCCGCAGTCATCCGCCGTTCCCAACACTCCTGCCGCCAAGCAATTGGTGGAGCAACTTGAGGCCCAGGAGTCCGCCGCAGTGTCTGCGGCAACCGAAATTCGACGACTCCAAGCGAACGGAGACGCAGTAGAGAACATTGTTCCGCATCAAGTTCAACTGAAAGGACATTTGCAGACTGCTTTCGAATTGAAAATGCAACTGGAAGAC
The DNA here is from genome assembly GCA_903863885.1 of uncultured Planctomycetaceae bacterium. Classification (GTDB taxonomy): domain Bacteria; phylum Planctomycetota; class Planctomycetia; order Pirellulales; family Pirellulaceae; genus CAIPEB01. The sequence goes on from CAIPEB010000007.1 coordinate 61,749, forward strand.
CTCCAAGTGAAGGAACTCCACGCGCGTCTTAGCCAGCTTGAACGCCAGATCGGTCAGCGGAAGGAACTCCGCGAAAAGATCATCAACCGTCGAGCGGCGGAGTTGATTGAGGGCGACTCGCTGACGTGGAACACAAAGGGCTCGACCGCTGTGCGAGAAGCTGAGACTGGCGTACCAAAGTGAGGCGAAACCAAGTTGCAGGCGCGGGGGGCTGTCTGTCAACGCGTGCTCACAGGAGCTGACTCGCCAATATTGCCAACCCGCACAGTCCCAAGACGATCGCCAGCATTCCCAACGCCCAGGCTCGCCGTGCACGCATGAATTCGTCCGCAGCGAATTCATCGACGTAGTACCTGCCCGGCTTGGTTTCCACGAAGACGCCTCGCGTGACCAGGCGGCGGAAGATCCACGAATTCCGGCAGCCAAGATCTTTGGGCGACCGTGCGAAGTTGGGTGCCGTGGCTCCGGCCTCTCGAAATCGGCGGATCAGGTTGTTCTGCCTGGCGACGATAACGGCGGCTGCGGACATCGCTGGTCTCCGGTGGCGAGTTGCTCACGGAGTATTCGCCGAGGAAGGGGCCATCTTGTGTGAGAGGAACGCCAGTCGGTCGGCCTCGTCCGAACCTCCCGCACGTTCCCCGCCGTTCTGCCCAACGTTGGCCCCGCGTGGCGTTCCTGTGGGAGTTCCGGGAACCCCGTCCCGACGGCCAACCGCTACGCAGAACGTGGCGACTTGGGCGACGAAACGGGGGAGCATTTTGGTGCCGCCCTTGGTGCCGAGCTGTTTCCGAAGGGTGCCTTGTGCCATGGCGGGCGTCGGGATTTCCACGGAAGGGCCCGTGTGGGGGCTGGGCGGTGAGACCGCCCGGCTACCCGATTATGACCGGCCCCGAATCCTGTCGAGGACGGCCTTGCCAATGTCGCTGCAATCGTAGAACGACCGGCCAACGTCATCAAGCTTCCAGACTGTTCGCACAGCCGACTCTAAGGACTTTGCGTCGTGAGCGCTCACAAACCAATCAGCTCGACCTTCACCAGTCCAGATCAAGATCGCGCACTCCTTGCCAGCAAACCGACGTTGTGTGCTACCCGGCCAACCAAAAGTCGGCGGTTGTTCGGTAAAATAGATAGGGCTTTTTGAGTCGGCTCCGCGACGCAAAAAGCCCTATCTATTGCACTGGAATGGGCACCACAACTTTTGGGTGGGTAAAGAGTTGCGGCGAGGAAGTGGTTGAACCACAAGGAGATAAGAAGTGCCCCCTGTTGGAGTCGAACCAACGACCTACTGATTAAGAGGAGGCGACTCTCACCGAAAAACCCTGCAAATCCCGGAGAAAAACGACGCTCAGCTTCGCAAATA
>CAIPEB010000008.1 GCA_903863885.1 uncultured Planctomycetaceae bacterium
AGCAATCTCGTGTGCCGTGGAATTCTCATCGTGCCTCTCCCGTCAATGCGACTGAATGAACGAATTCACCGTGAAGCAATCGAAACAAACGAAAACATAGATCATGCCGCAGTCGGCGAGACAGATGTCGTCGTTGATGGAATCGAGTTGGCCGTAGAAGGTCATCTCCTTCCCGCACTCGGCGCATTTCGGCTTTATCGCCTTCTGAAGGAATGAAGGTTCGCCGCCAAGCTGGTGGCGAGTGCCCACTTCTGGCGGTGCCCACTTGAACTTGGGAAAAGAGGCAGCATCGTCAGAGAGCGGCTGCGGGACTAGCTTGAATGGCGGTACTTTCTTCATCGTGTGGTCCTCAATGTGATCCGTATGGATGGAGGGGAAGATTCCCGATACCGAAATCGTCCATCATTCTGCCACCCTGCTGGTAGATCTGTAGCGGGGACGCGTTCGGATTGTTCTGGATGAAATCAGACCATTCCGCATTCCATGCGCCAGGCATCTGGCCCATGTTGCCGCCACCGTGGATTGCCCGAAGGTGAGTGACGTTCTGATCGACAGTCACCGTGAAGTCGTCGATGTTGTTGACGCCTTGCTGCGAGAACCAGCCGCGGAACTGTTGAGGAAAGACATGGTGCTGAGCCAGGTTCTCCGAGCCGGTAAGCAAACGGCTGGAATCGGTGATTGCGGAGACACTGTGGACCGCCGCTTGCCCCGCGTCGGTGGCTACCCCTCGGCCCGCCCGGAAGAGACCGCGTGCGGCGTCACCGGCCACAGGCACCCACGCAACGCCTGCCGCTGCCAACCCGCCCCATGCACTGCCGCTGTTCGGGTTGTTCCAGACATTACGGATGTTGGCGGCCGTATCGCGTGCATCGGCGACCTGTCCCACAATCGGTATGGCACCGACCAGTGTTTGAGAACCGACTCCCGCCCAGCCGTTGTTCTGGCCGGAGAAATCCCCCTGCCACGCCGCGTTCCACGCCCGGCCGTACCATGGCTCGCCGCACAGACCCCATGGATCGAGGTAGAAGAGCGGGTTACCGTTGCCGTAGGCGAACAGGTTTCCCCCTCCCGCCAGCCCGATGGGATCGGCGCTGGTGAACCGCATCCGCCCCGAATGGTACATGCGATAGTACGTTCTATAGATGCCGCCACCTTCGTGCCGAACACCATGACCGCCAAGCCATTGAAACGGCGTATCAGTGGTTCCCGAACGATTGAGAATCTCTCCATACGGCGAATAGAACCATTGATCGGTCACGGCCCCATTGGTCGCCGTCATCGCCAACACGTTGCCCTGTCCGTCGGCATGGGCATAAAGCGCGATACCGTTTGTTCCAATCCGAGCGACAAATCCGTTGCCCCAAATATAATAAACCAACGCGGCCCCATTGGTGGATCGCGTCATCAATGGACGAGTGCCATCAAGAACGTCAATGACGGGCACCTCGTCAACGGAGCGCCTGACAACGCCCCCAAACCCGTCGAACTCGAAACCACGCGAACCGACCGCCGCAGACTGAATATTAGTCACGCGGTTGTC
>CAIPEB010000009.1 GCA_903863885.1 uncultured Planctomycetaceae bacterium
CCTTACGAGCCACGCGATCTGGCCGAAGACTGGGAATTCAAGATCCTCCGCTCCGCAACCGGTGGGTTTCGCAAACCGGAACGGCTGGCTCGGATCCTGGACGAAGAAGCCAGGGCGGGATGGATGCTGGTCGAGAAATTCGACAATCAGCGAGTGCGATTGAAACGCCGAGCCGAGGCCCGCAAGAACGACCGGCAATTGGACTTCGATCCGTACCGCTCGCACGTCGGTACTTCGGAAGGGCAGGTGGTCGCGGTGGCCATCGCGATCGCGTTTGCCCTGGTCTTTACCTTCGTCTTGTTGGCCAATCTACTCAAATAGGCCCGGGTGAACTGCGACGAGTGACGTGAAGCGTTTTCACGCAGCGAGTCCGAATGAAGTGTGATAGGTGACGCCACGCGTGTTCGTTAGCGATCGCGTGACGAAGGTCGGAGCGATGCTGAGGACAGCCAACGGACCCCATTCCGATTTTCTTGGGAAAAGTCGCTCGTCTACAATGGAGCATTGTTGGGACGTCGACCCTTCCGAGGCAGGAGTCAGGAATGTTGCGAGGACTCTGCTTACTTGTCGTATCGCTTTGCAGCATCTTCCTCTTGGCGGCCGAAACCTCCTGCGTCAAGAACGAAGGCGGCTATAGCACGCCGAACGAGGTGTGGGATGCCTATCGGCAAGCAATGCACAAAGGCCGATGGAAGGACGCGTTTCGGCATCTGACTCCCAGGTCACAAGAATATTGTGTTCAAGGATTCGTTTTCATTGCGGCTTACGTTCGGGGGGGGCCAGATAAGGACAGTGCCGCAAAGCTCAAGGCAATTCTCGGAAAGCACGGCCTGGATCTGGATCAGATCGAACCTGAGGCTGAGAAGGTCACCTCCAAGGCCGAGGTGGCGGCCTACGTCGACCAACTGAACCAGCGAGTCAAGGACAAGGAACAACTATTTCACGACGTCATGTCGGTGTTAGAGCCAAAGCTTCCGTGGCCAAGAGACAAGAGAGGAAAACGAGTCATCATATGGGGAAAGCTCACGGCCGTTACCGTTGTTGGAGATACGGCAATCGGCAAGTGTATGGAGAAACTGGATCAGAATGATGTGTTTGAAATCGGCGGAGTTCGACAGACGGAGAGAGAAGCAGAGATCGCGTTTCGCAAGTTGAACGGACGGTGGTTTGTCGAGCAACGCCCTGAATAGCCAACGCGAAATGAAAGCGGCTTCGCTCGCACATTCACCCCACCACAACCCACCCTCCCTGGTGCACGATCTTTCGCATCAATCCCGCCGTCTCGGCTCGCCGCACATGGTGAGCAGCCCGCGACGCGTCTTTCGTGCCGATATACTTGAAGAACTCGGCCAGATGCAGCGGATGATCGGACTGGCGAACCAACTCGCCGATGTCACGCCAGACCTTGCGGCGTCCGATGGCGACGGATGTTCTACCCGTTGGACGGCGGATAGCATGCAGCTTGTACGCTTTAATCCAAAGCAGTTTCGCAGAAACTTCTGATGCTACATCCTGAATCAGGAAAGGAATTTCCCGAGAAATGAGGGCTCGTTTTTCACCAATCGTGGGATTGCTTTTGGGTGTGGTGATCGGCGTTGCCGTCGCCTCGTTGTGGTGGACCCGATTTGAGGTGCCTCCGCGGTCTTCAACTGCTGGCGATTTCGAGAAAAACGACGCCAAATCGGAGACATCGGCCGACATAAGAACAGCCAGGGATCAGATTCACAACCTTGAGCTAGTCTTGTTGCAGTACGCGATGGACTGCGGAAGAATCCCCACGACCGTTGATGGGCTGTTTGCCCTGACAGAGGCTCCACATGATGTGCCCGCCGGGAGGTGGCAAGGCCCCTACCTTGACGAGATCCCTCTTGACCCTTGGAAGAGCCTATACCGGTACGAGTCTGTTTTTTCGCCGCAGTATCGCGTGTGGTCCTTGGGGCCGGACGGCCTCGATGGCACTGAAGATGACGTTGAGGGATGCTTCGGTCAGGCGAACTGAAGTCCGACTTTCAGGTCAAGCTGCAGTAGTCACAATGCGAAACCGCGTGGCTGGTCAAATCGTAAAACGCGAGTTGGTACACCACTTGAAGTCGTCGTAGGCCATTCCCGCTTGGCCGGAGCGGCTGCCATCTGTGGGAATTGGAACCGCGTATCGTTTCCTTCCCGGTATCCAGTGCGTAGGGGCGGCTTCCGTGCCGCCGACACACTGGTTTCCGTTATGAGTGGAATAAGACCGATCGCTTGCGGTCTCGGTCCAACTCGTCCCAGTCCACAACAAGCGGCTTGCGATCCCGCTCGTAGGCAATGGGTCGCAACGGCACGAATCCCATCTGGCTGATGGTACGCAGCGACTCGCCGGTGGCGTCGGCAATCTGGCGGTCAAGTTCGGCTTGGGTCATGTGTGGGTCCTCATGGCGAAAGGGAACTGGCGGCAAGAAAAGGAAACGGCTCCTACCCAACGAGGACAGGAGCCGCGGCGAATGGTGGAAGTGACCTGAAACGCAAAGACGTGGGGCGGTTAGCTCATTCACCGCACAGATAAGCGGTGAGTTCGTCCCGCACGGAAGCTTGTGCGGGGGTCAGCGGGCCGAGACGTTCGAGAAACAACAACTCACGAAGCACGGTGGCGGCGGCGTTGCGGCGATCGTTTTCCGGGACGTCGGTCGGCAATAGCGGCTCCGCGGGGCATACATGGCCCAAGGCCAGGTCCTGCCAGCGAGTAACGCACAAGAACTGGCCATCCTTCATGCGGTAGACACAGTACGCCTGCGTAACGCCGACCACGGTGCCCTCGGTTCCGTCGCAGATTTCGTGCACGGGCATGCCGCGAACGATCGGCACCTGCAACGTCCGGCGTGGCGGTTCGGGTTCGTCAGCGGGGGATCTCGTCATCCAAGTGGCTCCAGGGAACAACGATCAATGCGACCCTCGCGGGACATCCATTCCCGCTCAAGCCAGCCAAGTTCAGCGGCAAGAGCCTCGCTCCGTTTAGCGAACGGCCCCAGCGTTGGGCCGCCGACGGGTCCCAGATCGGCCGTCCATTGGCCGAGCTCGGTGGGTTCGACATGCGAGGCTCGTTTCACGTTCAGCGGGCCCAGCGTTTCCAGATCAAGGGTTTCCGCGTAGATACAACGCACGATTCCGTCAGGATCGACGACTAGCTGCATGGGTGCCTCTCGTCATCGGGGGCGTCGCAGGATATTACGTCGCGGTCGGCTTACCAGCAGACCGTCGAGCGAGGTCTGCACTTTGGACAGTTCGTGGGCAATCGCCCGGCGGAGACCTTGGTTGTCTCGCAATGACTGCGGTTCCACGCCCTGCACGACCTGGTCGCACTGGGCGACGAGTTCCTCCAGTTCCGCGTTGCTGCGGACGTTGAGTCGACGGAATCTCTCGAAGAACTCGCTCAGATTCTCGACGGCCGAATCTCGGAAGATCTTGGGCTTTCCGTCCACCTGACCGGTCATCGCCCGCCGTTTCTTTCCATGTGATCAATGAACGCATCGCTCGCCCAGGTCTGTGCGTGGGCATCGAGGACCACGTTGTGAATGTGCGAGCACACGAACGGGGCGGCGATCATTGCGGCAACGACGCCGAGCACCACAGTGCCCGCCGCGACCTTCCACAGCATTGACCAACGCCATCGCATTGGACTGGCTCCGGCCGGTTCGGACTCCGCTTCAGAAAGCAGGAGAACAACTGCGGGACAATTTCCCGGCTCCCTGTTCGTCGAATTCCCGTGGCCCGTAGCATAGGATATCCGTCAGTTGTCCGACATTCAGCATGCCATGGGACGATTGCATCTCGGTGCCGTCGTCAGCCAAAAGGACTTACCAAGGACGAACTGATGCTGCAAGAACCGATGCTTCAGCCTTCCACGGCTGCCGACCGAACCACTCGGTGGATCCTGATCGCCATCGGTGTCTACAGCGTCCTGCTCGTTGGATTCCTCAACTTCGTCATCCTCCAGTCGGACAAAGCGAGGGACCGGGCGATCTTCCTGATGGCCGATGGGATGATTCTGCTCTGGATCATCGTTGGCGGATCGCTTACGCCGCTGCTCCGCAAGTTGCTGGTGCCTCGCATCGCTGCGATCCCTCTCGACTGGCGGCTCCGCTTCGTGCTGTTCTGCACGGCGATGGCCCTGATCGAGGAGGTCATCACCACAACGATGACCAACCTTGCATCGGCTTTCGGTTCAACTCCCGAGGAGGCCCACATCACGGCTTCGACCAACTACTTCCATGTCGTCCTCTGCCACAGTGTCGTGCTTTTCGTGTTCATGTTCGTCGTGTGGGCTTGGATGCTCTCCCGTTGGGACTTCTCGCCGCTCAAGGTGCTGTTGCTGTTCGGAATCACGGGGTCGTTGGCCGAGGCGACCATCAACCCGACCAGCCTGATCGGCGGTTTCTGGGTGTTTGTTTACGGCTTGATGGTTTACCTGCCAGCCTGCACTGTGCCGCGGGACCGAGGGGCAAGACCGCTTCGTTGGTGGCACTTTCCGCTGGCCGTGTTTCTGCCGTTTCTGGGCGTGATACCCGGTGGCCTGGTGGCGACGGTCTTGCGGCACTTGCTCCACGTGCAGTTTCTTCCGGGGGTGCAATGATGATCCGATTCGCATTGACGGCAGGTTTGCTCGTCGTTTGTGCCAGCTTCGGCTGGTCAGCAGAGCCGAGTACCGGTCCCGAGGGCGTCTTCTTCAGCGAGTCTTTCGAGGATGCTCGTCTCGCCGAGCGAGGTTGGTACGACGGCACCAGTTTCCGCATCGTCGGGGATGCGGCAGCGGGAAAAGGCTGTATTGAATACGAGTGGCCTGACCGCCAATCAGGCGTGAAGGGTTCGTCGCCCGTCCGCCATTTGCTCGAACCCACGGAGGAAGTCAGCATCCGTTTCTATTTGAAGCTCTCGAAGAGCTGGGGCTGGAGCGGCCAGAACTTCCACCCCCACCTGACGCATTTCATGACCACCGAAAATCCGAAGTGGCACGGTCCCGCCGCCAGCCACCTGACGCTTTACATCGAACCGGTCGGCGGCAAACTGCGGTTGGCTGCCCAGGACATCCAGAACAAGGACATGCCCCACGGCTTAACTCAGGGACCGCTCAAGGGCGGCTACAACGGGAAGTTCTACGACAGCCAAGACGTGCTCTTCAGCGACGACCAGTGGCACTGCGTCGAGGCGTATTTCAAGCTCAACACTCTCGATTTTCAGAACGACCGCCCGAACCGGGACGGCATCGTTCTTGGGTGGTTCGATGGAAAGCTCGTTGTCGAACACACTGACGTGGTGCTGCGGTCTACCGATTTCCCAAAGATGAAATTCAACCAATTCCTGATGGCACCGCACTTCGGGCCGGGACTTCTGCCGCACGCTCAGAAGTTGTGGATCGATGAACTGGCCGTTGGCAACAAGCGGATTGGTCCGCCGGAATCCCCCAAATGAGCTTCATGAAAGACAATGTTGAACTGAAAGGGCAAAGCAATGCTCAGTCAGAAGACACTTCCGCTGATCGGTTGGTCATTCGTCCTCTGCCTTGGGATTCCATGTTGGGCTCAGGGATTCAAGGTGTACATATCGACCGACATGGAGGGATGCAGCGGAGTGAAGTGCAGTGAGCAGGTCGCTGGTGAAGATGGCAAGCAACTGATGGCCGGGGATATGAACGCTTGTATCGAGGGGTGCTTTGCCGCAGGGGCGACGGAAGTCGTGATACGGGATCATCATGGAGGTGGTCGCAACGTAGATCCACAGGCAATTGACAAGCGTGCCAAGCTGATCCAAGGGGAGACGCCGAAAAGTCGGTTCAAGGACATTGAAGGCTCTGCGGCGATCATCCTGCTGGGGTATCACGCAATGGCACTCACGCCGGGCGGCACACTTGCCCATTCCTACTCCTCTGCATCGATCCAAGGCATGTGGTTGAATGGGCGGGAAGTCGGTGAGATCGGTGTCGATGCGGCAATTGCTGCGGAATACAACGTCCCGGTGGTGATGGTTTCTGGCGATGACAAGTGTTGTGCGGAGGCTCGGTCATGGCTTCCCGACGTGGCTGCGTGCCAGACCAAGGTAGGAACGGGGCCGCAAAGTGCCGATGTGCTTCCGTTGGAAGAATCCCACCGCCTGATCACGCAGAGAACCAAGGAAGCCCTTGCCAAACGAAACGAGATCCGCCCCGTGAAGATCGACTATCCCGCTACACTTCGCTGGGATTACTTACCGAAAGGGTCGCTACGAACCCATAATCCCGAGTTCAAACCGGTCGATAATCCAAGACGGGTTGAAAAGACTGGCGATTCGGTTGAAGTATTGCTGATTGGAAAATAGTGCAGATTGGCAGATCATTCCGAGCCGCAAATGGCGTTGATGTTCTCTTTCTACAAAGGCGTATTGCGAAAGGGACCGGGCAGCGAGAAACCGACGTGTGGAAGAAATTGGGAGCAGCTACGGGCACGTCTTCTACCTGGGAAGGGCTGCCTGAGCAAACGCCGGGGCCAATAATACACCCATGCAAATCCTTTTCCTTCACGGTTGGAATTCCGTTCCCGGTGGTGTGAAACCGACGTACTTGAGGGACGCTGGCCACGAAGTCCTGAATCCGGCCCTGCCCGACGACGATTTCGCCGCCGCCGTCCGCATCGCTCAATCCGAGTTCGACCGAGGGAAGCCGGATGTCGTGATCGGCTCCAGTCGAGGTGGTGCCGTGGCGATGAACATCGACAGCGGCAATACGCCCATCGTCCTCCTCTGCCCGGCCTGGAAGCACTGGGGAACTGCCACGTCGGTCAAGCCGGGCACGATGATCCTGCACAGCCGAGCAGATGACGTGATCCCTTTTGCGGATTCCGAAGAACTGATCAGAAACAGCGGCTCACTGAATTCGGCGTTGCTTGAAGTTGGTAAAGACCACGGGCTCGCAGACCATGAACCACTCAAGACGATGTTGGAGGCGTGTGAACGAATGGCTTCGACCAGTGACAGTATCCTCGATCATCCGGCCATCAGCGGTCGCTATCTGTTCCCACAGCAACGGTACGTCGATGATCCGTTCATGGTCGAGGTCGCTGGAGCAGAACTGGCGTGCTACCGAAAGACCATCGATCCCGGCAAGTTTACAGTGGTTCATTTTCACGGCAACGGTGAAGCGGTTGCCGACTACATTCCCGATATGGCCGACGCGTTCGCAGACCTCGGCCTGAACTCATTGTTTGTGGAGTATCGGGAATACGGCGGTTCGACGGGCCAAGCTCGGTTGGTCGCCATGCTCGGCGACGGCGAAGCAGCGATGAAAGCAGCGAGACTTACCCCAGGGAAGGTGATTGCCTTTGGCCGGTCCATTGGATCGCTGTACGCCATCGAATTGGTCCACCGCCAACCAGCAGTGGCCGGTCTCATCATAGAAAGCGGAATCGCCGATGCGTCTGAGCGATTTCTGAAATATGCAGATCTGTCGGCGAAGGGAGTTTCTGAAAGCGACGTGGTTGCCGAGGTCAAACGGCACTTCCATCACAAGAAGAAACTGTCCAGCTACAGGAACCCATCACTCATTCTCCACACAGAGAACGACGGCCTGATCGATATCTCACACGCCGAACGAAACCACCGATGGGCTGGCTCGACAAAAAAGCGGCTTGTGCGATTTCCTGTCGGCAACCACAACACGATATTCGGGATAAATGGGAGGGAATACTTGGCGGCAGTGCGTGAATTTGCGGACTCCATCAAGACGTGAGACATCAACGGTTACCGGCCGAGGCTATCGTTTGGTTCCAGTGGGAACGTTGGCCGGATTATCGCCGAGTTCTGGGGACGGCCCATCTTGGGGCGAGGGTGGGAAAATCGACTGACGAATTGGAGGCCGCAGCGTTTCGCACTTTTGACGAGGGACAACAATGGGCGTATCGGATGAGGAACTGAAAGACGCGGCCAGAAGGCAACGGCTCGTCTGCGAGAAACTCCTGGAAATCATGGACCTGCAAGGAGACATCGACGTCCTGATGCGGGACAAACACCCGTCGCCGTTTGGGTCAGCGAAGTGGAAAGACGCCCGTCCTGAGGAATTGCAGCGACTCGTGCTGATGACCGCCGTTCAATTCGTGCTTTTCGAGCCAAACGACTGGGTACCCGGCAATGATGAGTTCGAGGAAGTAGCCGACGAGTTTCTGCAATTCGTATCGGGCCAATTAAAATGGCTCAAAGCCAAGTACCATGGCGGGTGAAACTGAAGTCCCACGGATCTGGGATCACGTCAGGTGAATTCGGCCACAACCGGGTTGTGATCGCTCAGTCCCACCCACTGCTCCTCGGTCAACACCTCGCAACTCGTCAACCGAGGAGCCCAGGAATCGGGAACGAAAATCCCGTCGCAGTGGTAGGGCGGAATCGGGTC
>CAIPEB010000010.1 GCA_903863885.1 uncultured Planctomycetaceae bacterium
GTTGTGGCCTTTACGGAAAAGGGCGAGTTGGTTGGCGAGCCGGCCCGGCGACAGGCGGTAACCAATCCGTCCAAGACGGTTTACTCGATCAAACGCTTCATGGGACGCCGTCACAACGAAGTCGAGACGGAAGAGAAGATGGTGCCGTACAAAGTGATCGGCGCCGCCTCGGACTATGTGAAGGTCGGAATCGGGGACAATCAGTTCACGCCGCAGGAAGTTTCGGCGAAGGTTCTTCGCAAGCTTAAGGAAGCTGCCGAGTCCTATCTCGGCCACAAGGTGAACAAGGCCGTGATCACCGTTCCGGCCTACTTCAATGATGCACAGCGCCAGGCTACGAAGGACGCCGGCCAGATTGCCGGGCTGGAAGTGGCTCGCATTATCAATGAGCCGACCGCCGCGGCGATGGCTTACGGTCTCGATAAGAAGAAGGACGAGAAGATTGTCGTGTTCGACTTGGGCGGCGGCACCTTCGACGTTTCGGTGCTTGAAGTGGCCGATGCGGGCGACAACGAGGCCGGCACGGGCAGCCGCGTGTTTCAGGTGATCAGCACCAACGGCGACACGCATTTGGGCGGCGACGACTTTGACGAAGCTCTGATTCACTGGGTCGCCGGGGAGTTCAAGCGTGAGCAGGGGGTGGATCTGCGCAAGGATCCGATGGCGCTGCAGCGGTTGCAGGAAGCTTGTGAGAAAGCCAAGAAGGAACTGAGCAGCCTGCCGCAGACCGACATCAATCTGCCGTTTATCACCGCCGATGCGTCCGGTCCGAAGCATCTGCAGTACACCATCACTCGTGCGAAATTCGAGGAACTGGTGGACGGTCTGATCGAGCGATGCCGCGGTCCGGTCCGTCAGGCGCTGAAGGACGCCAAGCTCTCGCCGAGCGATATCGACGAAGTGGTACTGGTGGGCGGGTCGACCCGCGTTCCCAAGGTGCAGCAACTGGTTCGCGACATTTTCGGCAAGGAGCCGCACAAGGGTGTGAACCCTGACGAGGTGGTCGCCGTTGGTGCCGCGATTCAGGGCAGTGTGCTGTCGGGCGATCGCAAGGACGTCCTGCTGCTGGACGTGACGCCGCTGACTCTCGGCATTGAAACGGAGGGCGGAGTGCTCACGTCGCTGGTGGATCGCAACACGACCATCCCGGTGGAAAAGAAGAAAGTGTTCAGCACCGCCGCGGACAATCAGACGGGAGTCACCGTGAAGGTCTATCAGGGAGAGCGCCCGGTGGCCGCCGCGAACCGTCTGCTGGGCGAGTTCAATCTCGAGGGACTGCCGCCGGCGCCTCGTGGCGTGCCGCAGATCGAGGTGAAGTTCGACATCGACCAGAACGGCATCCTGAATGTCAGTGCCAAGGATCTTGGCACGAACAAGGAGGCCTCGGTGCGGATCGAGCAGTCGGCCGGTCTGTCGGACGACGAGATCAACCGCATGCGGAAGGACGCCGAGTCCCACGCGGCGGAAGACAAACGCAAGGTCGAACTGGCCAACCTGCGCAACCAGGCGGACCAGATGTGCTACCAGCTCGAAAAGCTGATGAAGGAGCACGCCGACAAGCTCAAGGATGCGGACAAGGAACCGCTGCAGCGGGCGATCGAAAAGACCCGCGAAAAAGCCAAGGGCGAAGACGCTCAGGCGCTGAAATCAGCGGTGGAGGAGTTGGAGCAGGCATCGCACGCCTTCAGCAAGACGATTTACGAGAAGGCGGGGGCCGGGGCTCAGGCGGCCGAAGCCGCGCCCGAGTCGCCGACGGGAAAGAGCGGCGGCGACGATGACGCGATTGATGCCGAATTCGAAGTAAAGTCCTGACATTCCTCGCCGGATCGGGACATTGAAAAACCAGGCAGCCGGGAGTCGTCCGGCCGGGGATCTTGCGTCCACGGCGGTCGTCTCCCGGCTCTTTTACTGTAATGACCAGACAAGGACGCTTCTCGCGAAGCAGATCAGGAACCATATATGACTTTTCGATTTGATAAGCTCACGATCAAAGCGCAGGAAGCCCTGGCGCAGGCTCAGAACCTGGCCTCGGAGATGGGGCATCCGCAGGTCGATTCGCTGCACCTGCTGTCCGCGTTGCTTGGAGAAACGGACGGCGTCGTGCGGCCCATACTGGACAAGGTCGGGGTGAACCGGGGACCTCTCGAGGACATGCTCCGCGGGGAGCTGGCTCGGTCCCCGAAAGTATCCGGCGGCAGCACGCCGCAGGTGAACGAATCGCTGCGCGCTGTTCTGGAGGCTTCCGCCAACGAAGCCGCTCGCATGAAGGACGAGTTCGTCTCGACCGAGCATTACCTGTTGGCGCTCACCTCGGTCGATTCCAAAGCGCGCCGCATTCTCGAGGTGAACGGCCTTCGCCAGCCGGATGTGCTTTCCGCCCTGCAGTCGATTCGCGGCACTTCGCGGGTCACTGACCAGAATCCGGAGGACAAATACCAGGCGCTCAGCCGTTACGGCATCGATCTCGTCGAGCGTGCGGCTTCCGGCAGACTCGATCCGGTCATCGGGCGCGACAACGAAATCCGCCGCGTGATCCAGGTCTTGTCCCGCCGCACCAAGAACAACCCCGTGCTCATCGGCGAACCGGGAGTCGGCAAAACGGCAATCGCCGAGGGGCTTGCCGGCCGGATCGTGCAGGGAGATGTTCCTCAGAGCCTGAAGAACAAGCGGGTCATTGCGCTGGACATGGGGGCGCTCGTTGCGGGCACGAAGTTCCGCGGCGAATTCGAAGAACGCCTGAAGGCCGTGCTCCGCGAGGTCGAGGGAGCCGGCGGGGCCATCATCCTGTTCATCGACGAATTGCACACGGTCGTCGGTGCGGGCCGCGCCGAGGGATCAGCCGATGCTGCCAATCTGCTCAAACCGGCGCTGGCGCGAGGCGAGTTGAGGTGCATCGGCGCCACGACGCTCGACGAGTTTCGCCAGCACATCGAAAAGGACAAGGCACTCGAACGGCGATTCCAGCCGGTGCACGTGGGCGAACCTTCCGTCGAAGACACGATCAGCATCCTGCGGGGGCTCAAGGCACGGTACGAAGCGCACCACGGCGTCAAGATCAAGGACTCCGCGCTGGTGGCGGCCGCGCGACTTTCGCACCGATACATCACGGACCGGTTCCTCCCGGACAAGGCGATCGACCTGGTGGACGAGGCTGCCAGCCGACTCTCGATGGAGTTGGAAAGCGTGCCGACCGAGATCGACGAGGTGCAGCGCCGATTGCGGCAGCTTGAACTCGCTGCCCGCCAGCTCGCCGAGGAAACCGAAGAGACCGCGCAGGAACGGCTCGCGGAAATTGAAGACGAGATGAGTGAACTCAAGCGTTCGCTTGCGAGCCTCCGCGAACAATGGGAAGCGGAAAAGCTCGGAATGGGCGACGTCCAGAAGGTCCGGCAAGACTGCGAAAAAGCCGAGTTGGAGTTCAGCCAGTTGGATGCGGCAATCAAGGAAAAACAGTCGGCGGGAGTGCCCGTCGGCGAGGACGATTTCCAGCGGCTTTACGAGCTGGATGTCAATCGCCGCAAACTGCGCCAGCGGATTGAAGCCGAGGAGGAGGCCACGCCGAAGCCGAGCGCCGAGCGCCGATTGCTGCGGCAGGAAGTCACCGAGGAGGAGATTGCCGAAGTTGTCAGCGCCTGGACGGGCATCCCGGTGACCCGGATGGTCGAGACCGAGCGGGCCAAACTGCTGGTGATGGAGGACCGGCTGCACCGGCGGGTCGTCGGCCAGCACGAAGCGGTCGAGGCCGTGTCGAATGCGGTGCGGCGCAGCCGCAGCGGCCTGCAGGATCCGAACCGGCCGATCGGGTCGTTCATCTTCCTGGGCCCGACGGGCGTGGGAAAAACCGAACTCTGCAAGGCCCTGGCGGAGATCATGTTCGACGACGAGCACGCGATGATTCGGCTGGACATGAGCGAGTTCATGGAGAAGCACACGGTCAGCCGTCTGATCGGCGCGCCCCCGGGCTATGTCGGCTACGAGGAAGGCGGCAAGCTCACGGAGGCTGTCCGGCGGCGTCCCTATTCGGTGATCCTGCTCGATGAAATCGAGAAAGCGCATCGCGACGTGTTCAACATCCTGCTGCAGGTGCTCGACGACGGGCGATTGACCGACAACCACGGGAATACGGTCGATTTCACCAACACGATCGTCGTGATGACCAGCAACATCGGCAGCCAGGCCATTCAGCAGATCGCGCAGGAAGGCGGGACCGAGGACGATATGCGGGCTGCGGTCAAGGAATCGCTCACGGCGAAGTTCCTGCCGGAGTTCCTCAATCGCATCGACGAGGTCATCGTGTTCCATCCGCTGGGAAGAAAGGAGATCCACCGTATCGTCGAACTGCAGATTCAACGGCTGAATCGGCAGCTTGAATCACAGGGCGTCGCTCTGACCGTCACGGAAGCAGCGCTCAATGCGATCTCCAATCAGGGATATGACCCGGCGTACGGCGCCAGACCGCTGAAGCGGGTGATCCAGCAGCGGCTGCAGAATCCGCTGGCGACCGAGATCCTGAAAGGGGCTGTGCGCGAAGGCTCGCAGGTCCGGATCGACTATCGGGACGGCGATTTTACCTTCGAACCGCAGGCCAATCTGACTGGCGAAACCGTGATCGAGACGGAGTCTGTCTCACCTCGTCGGTAGGATGGCCGCCGATCGCTCCGCGAAAGGACCTGCTGCGGACATTGCCTGCGACGGCCATAGACGTTCTTTCGCGGAGCCGAATGCGACGAAGCTCCGCGAAAGGACGCCATGAGTACGGCTGCGCGGCTTGCTGCGTCTACGTCAGACTCCAGCCCTGCCGATAGGGCGGGTTCAGCAGCGCATTGGCGGCGTCGTTGTCGCGGAACTGCAGTTTCTCGGCATCCCAGATCAGCTTGTCCTGGGTGCGGATCGCGATGTTGCCCATCAGCACGACGGCGGCCAGATGCCCAGCATGATCCACGAAATTGCTGCCGGCCGGAGGTCCACCTTTGCAGGCGTCAATCCACTCGCGGTAGTGACCGGGGGAACGCGGCAGTTTTTGCGGAGGCTTGCCGATCTCCTGCAGTCGCGATTCGGGCATCAGGCGATGGCCGAGCAGCATTCCCTTGTCGCCGACGATCAGCGTGCCGTCATTGGCGAACAGCTTGCGGGTCGGTTCGACGCAATCGGGCAGCGGGGGCATCATGCCTCCGTCGTACCACCGCAGTGTGACCTCGGGTCGGTCGCCGTCCGCGGCGAACCGGTAGGTAACGATGGATGCCAGAGGCGCCGTTTCTCGCGTGATTTCCGGCACCGCGCTCCAGTGCGTCGAGCAGGCCTCGACGCTCGTTGGCCAGCCCAGTTTGAGCGCCTTGAAAGCGGCCGAAAGGTTGTGGCAACCGATGTCGCCGAGAACGCCTGTGCCGAAGTCCCACCAGCCTCGCCAGGCGAACGGATGGTAACACGGGTGGTACGGCCGTTCCGCAGCCGGGCCGAGCCACAGGTTCCAGTCGAGGCCCGCCGGGACGGCCGGCTGTTCGCTCGGACGGGGAACGCCGCGCTGCGAAATGTCCGGACGCCGGTTCGACCAGGAATGGATCTCGCGCACCGGACCAATGGCTCCCGACCAGATGTACTCGCACGTCAGCCGGGCCTCCTCCGACGCTTGCCCCTGATTGCCCATCTGCGTTGCGACCTTGGCTTCCTTGGCGGCCTTTGCCATCTCGAGCGCTTCGTGCACCGAGTGGGCCAACGGCTTCTGGCAGAAAACGTGCTTGCCCAGCTTCAACGCCCTCATCGTCACCACGGCGTGGTTGTGGTCAGGCGTTGCGACCATGACGGCATCGATGTCTTTCTGCTGGTCGAACATCACGCGGAAGTCCGAATAGACCTTCGCCTGGGGAAAGTTCTTGGCCGAATTGGCCGCGTGGTTCGCATCCACATCGCAGATCGCGACGATGTTCTCGGTGGGAACCTGACGGATATCTCCCGATCCCATTCCGCCCACGCCGACCGACGCGATGTTGAGCCGATTATTCGCGGAAGGCTGGTCGGCCGTGCCGAGCACAGCGCGCGGAATCACGGTGAATACGCCGGCGGCTGTGGTTCCGGCAAGGAACGATCGCCGGTTGAACGCGTTCTTCTTCGTCATCGCGGATTTCCCCCAAGAAGGCTTTGAATCGGCGGATTGCAGTTTGAAATACAGTCAGACCCGATGGCCTCGTCCCGACCGGCGCCGGCCGAACGCAGCCGCGCCGATATCGCGCGACCGATTCACGCAGCGAATGGTCGAGCGTTTGACGTTTATAGTCGCGCAGCGAGTGAAAAGTAAATCATGCAGCATCGGATTTGCGCCATGCGCAGGCGAGCGGCTCGTGCCGGCCGCCTGACTCGCATCGCGGGCTTGGCGATGCGTGCAGTCAAGCCTGCTTCAATCGCCCGACCAGCGCGGTGCAGCGACTGTGCGTATCCTGACGCTGCACGGCCATGCGCAGCGCGCCTCGCGTGCCGACCAGCACGACCAGCCGCTTGCCCCGCGTGATGGCGGTGTAAAGCAGGTTGCGCCGCAGCATCATGTAATGTTGCGCGTGCAGCGGCACGATCACGCAGGGGTATTCGGATCCCTGGCTCTTGTGGATCGACAGGACGTAGGCCAGGGACAACTCGTCCATGTCGGCGAAATCGTACGTCACCGATTTGCCGTCGAAGTTCACCGTGGCCTCCTGCTCGACGCGGTTGATCTTCTCGATGAAGCCAAGGTCGCCGTTGAAGACGTCGCGCTGGTAGTTGTTCTCGGTCTGGATGACGCGGTCTCCCACGCGGAACTTGACCCCAAAACGTTCGATTTCCGTCTTGCTGTCCTCCGGAGGATTCAGCACGCCTTGCAGCAACTCGTTCAGTTGATGCGAACCCAGGAGGCCCCGGTGCATCGGAGCAAGCACCTGAATGTCGGAGAGCGGATTCAGGCCGAATCGATCGGGGATGCGCTGACTGACGAGACGCACGATCAGTCCCTGAATGGCGGGAGGATCCTCGGCCTCGACAAAATAGAAGTCCTCCAACTCCTCGCCCGCATCGAGACTCGGCAACTGGCCGAGGTTTACGTCGCGCGCCGCCACGACGATGCGGCTCCGCGCGGATTGCCTGAAGATCTCGCGCAACCTCACCACCGGGACGACCTCGGACTCAATCAGATCGCGGAGCAGGGTCCCCGGCCCGACCGATGGCAGTTGATCCGCGTCCCCGACGAGCACGACGCACGCCTGGGGAGGAACGGCCCGCAGGAACTGATTTCCCAGGACGACATCGACCATCGAAGTTTCGTCGAGCACGAACAGATCGCCGACGAGCGGCTGCCGCTGGTTGCGGCGAAAATCGCCCGTGGCCGGATCGAACTCCAGCAGGCGATGCACCGTCTTGGCCGTCCGCTGCGTTGTCTCCGCCAGTCGCTTGGCTGCGCGACCGGTCGGGGCTGCGAGCACGCACGTCAGTTTTTTTGCGGCGAAGATCTCCAGCACGCTTTTCACCAGGGTTGTCTTGCCCACGCCCGGACCGCCGGTGATCACCACGACCTTGCGGGAACAGACGGTGCGGATTGCTTCCTGCTGCGATTCGCTCAACTGGATTTCCAGCCGTTTCTGCACCCATTCCAGTGCAGCGGCCACGTCAATCCGCGGCAGCGGGTGAGCCCCGTTGGCTAACCGGCGGACCGACTGCGCGACTCCGACCTCGGATGCGTGCAGGGCCGGGAGGAACAGCCAGGGCTCGTTCTGCTGTGTTTCGAGGACCAGGTTCTTCGCCGCCACTTCCTGGTTGACGGCCTGCTCGACCAGCGACTCGGAAACCTCCAGCAATTCGGCTGCTTTTGCCAACAGTCCCCGCGTCGGATAACCGCAATGCCCTTCCAGCGTCAGTTGCTGCAATGCGTATCGCACGCCGGCACGGACGCGCTCGGACGCGTCACGCTGGATGCCAAGCCGCCCGGCCAACTCGTCGGCCGTCTTGAATCCGATGCCGCGCACGTCGTCCGCCAGCTGATAGGGATTCGACTTGATGACGGAAACGGCCTCTTCGCCGTAGGTGCGATAGATGCGGACGGCCCGGCCTCCTGAACCGAGGCCGTATTCCTGCAGAAACAGCATGATCCGGCGGACTTCCTGCTGTTCCCGCCAGCTGGTGCGAATGCGCTGCAGGCGTTTCTGGCCGATGCCGCGGACGTGCCTCAGCATGTCCGAGTGCTTGTCGAAGACCTCGAGCGTCTGCTCCTTGAACATCGCAACGATGCGGGCTGCCAGTTGCGGGCCGATGCTGCGAATAGCTCCCGACGCGAGATACCGCTCGATTCCCTCAGGCGACGCGGGGTGCGACGTCCGGATCTGGTCGGCGCGAAATTGCGGCCCATGCTCGGCATCCACGGTCCAGGCACCCGTCGCCTCGAGATGTTCGCCCGCTGTAACAGCGGCGACGGATCCCACCACGGTGATGAGGTCATGTCGGCCGCGCAGTGCAACACGCAGCACAGCGAATCCGTTCTGCGGATTGTGAAAGGTGACTCGATCGATGGTGCCGTTGATTGTCTCGGGCATGGACAGGCAGCGATTCCGATTCCGTGCAGGGGACGAACGCCTATGTTATCGCAATTCGAGCCCTCCGCGGGAATCGCAGACGGACGGGCCCTGCGGCAGATACGGTGCTGCCGATCTTGGCAAGGGTCAGTCGAATCGTTAGAGATGAAGCACGCGATGGTACGATCCGCATCCGACGCCCGAGTTTAATCGCCAATGACCGATCCCCAGACGCCTCCCGCAAGCGGCCGAGCTCCCAACGCACCCGAACTGCTGTCGCCGGCCGGTGATTGGGATTGCCTCCGCGCGGCGATCGAGAACGGAGCGGACGCGGTCTATTTCGGGCTGGACCGCGGTTTCAATGCGAGAATGCGTGCTTCGAACTTCGGCATGGACGAATTGCCGGCTGTGATGGACCTGCTGCACAGTCGCGGTCTTCGCGGGTATATCACGCTGAACACGCTGGTGTTTACGAGCGAACTGCCCGACGTCCAGCAGCTTCTCCGCCGGATCTGCGAAGCTCGGGCCGACGCGATTCTCGTCCAGGATATCGGCTTCGCGCGGCTGGCGCACCACATCTGTCCCGACCTGTCGCTGCACGCTTCAACCCAGATGACGCTGACCAGCGCCGAGGGAATCGAGGCGGCGCGGGAATTGGGTATCGACCGCGTCGTCGCTGCGCGGGAACTGTCGCTGCCGGAAATCCGCCGGATTCGTCAGCAGACGGACATGCAACTGGAAGTATTTGTTCACGGCGCGCTGTGCGTGGCCTATTCAGGTCAGTGTCTGACCAGCGAATCGCTGGGTGGCCGCAGTGCGAATCGGGGCGTGTGCGCCCAGGCATGCCGTCTGCCGTACGAGCTGATCTGTGACGGCGAGAGTGTCGATCTCGGTCCCGCGAAGTATCTGCTCAGTCCGCAGGATCTGGCTGCGTACGACCTCGTGCCGCAACTGGTGGAAGCCGGCGTTGCCGCGTTGAAGATCGAAGGCCGGCTCAAAAAGGCGGAATATGTCGCGAACATCACGCGGCATTATCGGATGGCGATCGATACTGCGGTCCAGGGGCATCCGATGCAGTTCACGCCGGCGCAGGTCGAAGAGATGGAACTCTCGTTCTCGCGAGGATTCGCGCCGGGATGGCTGCAGGGCAACAACCACAAGCGGCTTGTGCCCGGGCTGACCTCGGCAAAGCGAGGCATCAGGCTCGGCCGCGTCACAGCCATCCGGGGCCACCGCATCGTCGTTGAAATCGCAAAGCGTCTGCGATCGGGGGACGGCGTGGCTTTCGAGGGAGACAGGTCCGAAGAGACCGAGCAGGGCGGGCGGGTGTTTGCCATCTACCAGAACGGCCGCCGGGTTTCCGACGAGGTCGACCGAGGGATTGTGGAACTGGTCTTTGCCCGCGATTCGCTCGACATGCGGCGCATCACGGTCGGCCAGACCGTATGGAAGACCGACGACCCGCGGCTCACGAACCGGCTGCGAGCCACATTCACGGGCACGCATTCTCAGCGCCGCGTGCCGCTCGATCTGCAGGTGCAGGCTGCTGTGGGGCAGCCGCTGTGCGTCGCAGCCCGTGCCGCAAACGGAGCGAGTTGCACGGTCGCGAGCGATGAGCCCGCGCAGGCCGCTCTTCGTCATCCGCTGGACAGGGAATCGATCGAGCGGCAGCTCGGCCGCCTCGGCGGTACCTGCTATGAGCTGCGGAGCGTGTCGCTGCAGATCGAGGGCACCCCGATGGTGCCGCTCAGCGTGCTGGGAAAGGTGAGGCATGAAATCGTGAGAAAGCTGGATGCGTCACTCGCGTCAATGCCTCCGGGGCGAGTTGCGCAGGAAGATATGTTGTCGCGATTTCGACAGGAGATCGACGTCCTTGCATCGCAGGAGCCCGGTTGCCCGCCGGACTCCGCCGGGGGTTCGCAATCGCCCGAACGCGGACTGTCTCTGCACGTGCTCTGCCGCTCACTGGAACAGGTCTCGTCGGTTGTCGAGGTCGGCGTCTCAAGCTTGATTACTGACCTGGCCGACATTCGCGAGTCGCGCGAAGCGATTCGGCTGGCTCGAAGCCGCGCAATCCCGATCTGGCTGGCCACGCCGCGCATTCAGAAACCGGGGGAAATGGGGCTGTTTCGCGCCATGCAGCGATGTGAACCGGAGGGGATTCTCGCAAGGAATCTGGCGGGGCTGCGCTACTTCCGCGACAACGGCGTGCGGGTTGTCGCGGACTATTCCTTGAATGCCGCGAACGAACTGGCGGTGGATTACCTCCATCGCAGCGGCGCGGAACGCGTGACGGCATCGTACGACCTGAACCGGGAGCAATTGCTTGAATTGGTCCGCGCCGTGCCGGCACGCTGGCTCGAGGTCGTGCTGCATCAGCACATGCCCCTTTTTCACATGGAGCACTGCGTCTTCTGTGCCGTGCTGTCTCCTGGCACCGACAAGACCAACTGCGGAAGGCCCTGCGATCATCACACCGTGGAACTGCGCGATCGCGTGGGTGTAGACCATGTGCTTACCGCTGACGTCGGGTGCCGCAATACGCTGTTCAATGGAACGGCGCAGAGCGGCTCCGAGGCCGCTGCCCAGCTCGTCGCGAGCGGAGTGAGGCATTTCCGCGTCGAATTGCTGCGCGAAGACGCCCGACACGCCCGGGAAATTCTCGGGCTCTATCGGCAACTGTTGGACGGACAACTGCGCGGCAAGGAGGTCTGGAAGACGCTGAATGCCGCGAATCGTGTCGGTGTTACCCGGGGAACACTGGAGCAGCGTCGCGACCCGCTGGCCATTCTCTGACTCTGCTGCCACTTTTGACTATTGCTGCGACCGCGGCGAGTTGCCGGCCTGCAGTCACATGTCGCGGACGACCTGATCGTAGAACTTGACGAAGTCGTCGCGGTCGGGGCCGTCGAGATATTGGATGGCTGACTGCGGGTGCAGGTTGAGCTGACCCGTCACGTTGTAGGGAATCAGCGCGCCCCACGCGATTTGCGATTGCAGCGGCTGGATGTGATCCTGCAGCAATTGCAGCACCGGGCGCAGCTTGAACTTGGGATTGCGAAGGAAGCCCAGCAGCAGTTCCATCGGGCAGTTCCCCGCGCCGCGGCCCAGCCCCATCATCGTGGCATCGACGCGATTGGCGCCGAGGATGATCGCCTCGATCGTATTGGCAAAGGCAAGCTGCTGATTATTGTGGGCGTGGATGCCGATTTCCTTGCCGGTTCCTTCCATCGCCTTGGCGTACTTGTGGTAGAGCATGTCCACCTGCTCTCGATACAGGTGGCCGAAGCTGTCCACGATCACCATCGCGCCGGCGGGCGTCGGAGCAATCGCTTCCAGCACCGTATCGATTTCCATCTCGGTAATCGCGGATACGGCCATCAGGTTGGCGGACGTCTCATAGCCCAGTTCATGGGCATGGTGGATCATCTCGGCCGCCTCAGAGACCTGGTGGGCGTAGAACGCGATGCGGATCATGCTCAGGACGCTCTGCTGCCGCGGAACGAGCTGTGTCTTCCAGTCGCTCTTGCCGGCGTCGGCCATCGCCGCCAGGTGCAGACCGGTCTTCACCGGGTCGTGATCGCCAACAACGCGATTGATATCTTCCTCGTCGCAGTGCCGCCACGGGCCGAAATCCGATTTGGGAAAGGTGCGCGAAGAGTTCTTGTAGCCGATCTCCATGTAATCGACGCCTGCCGCGACGCACGTGTCGTACACAGCTCGCACAAACGCATCGTTGAACTTGTGCTTGTTGATGAGCCCGCCGTCGCGGACGGTGCAATCCAGCACTTTCAACTCGGGGCGATAAGTAATCCAGGGAGCCTTCTCCGACATAGTGCACCTTTTGCGAGGGGATGCCCGAAATATGCAATTCCGCTACAGATTGTCACAGGGTCCGAAGAACGGAGAACAGGCATTTTGCTTGGAACCTCCCCGACGTGCAAGGCTTCCGAAGGCGGTTGAAGCAAACACGCAGTGCAAGTCGCCGGAACGGCCGCATAAGAACGGATTTCCGACAGTCGACTGTGACGGTTGCGAAGACCCTGCGGGATCTCGTTCGCCGGGCGCAGTCCGCCTGTTGAATCCGGCCCGCAGGCCCCGTAAGCTGGCGTCAGTTTTCTGCATTGGTGCAGCGTCAGGCTCGATTGTTGCAAGGAGTTTTTCTCATGCGGTTGGTTCTGGTCGATCGTCTCAACGATTCACGAATTCAATTCTGCCCGCTGGCCTACTCGCGGCCCATCTGGGATCTCCGCTGCGGCATGACAAGCCTGGGTGAGAAACTCATCGCCAGGACCAAGGCGTCCAGCGTTGCCGGCTTCGCGCCCGAATACATGGCCGAAGTCTGTCGTGAGCGCGCGACTTTTCCGATCAACGACGCGTCCACCCTGTCAGGCGATGATCTGCTGCTGGTCAATCCCCGAGTGAAGGCCGAGGCGATTCCGGCCGATCTGTCGGGGCCGAGCCGGATCGTGGCCAGCGAAGGCGGCGAATTGCTGCTGGCCTGCATCAACAAGGGTGATCTGGCACGACTGAACACCGCATCCATTGATGGGCTGATCGAATCCGCCTTGGCCACTCTGCCCGTCTCCCGCGAATCGATCGCCACCTGGAATTACACCTGGGATCTGATTCTCGCCAATCCGGAACAACTCAAGGCGGACTTTGTCGCCGCAGGCCGCAGCGGAATCGAAGGCAAGATCGAAGAACCATCCGCGATCCGAGGCAGCCGCAAGGACGTCTATATTGCCAAGGGCGTGCTGATTCACCCCATGGTCGTCATCGATGCGGAACACGGCCCCGTCTACATCGACGAGGATGCCGAAGTCCATCCGTTCAGCCGCATCGAAGGCCCCTGCTACATCGGCAAAAAGTCCCTGCTGCTGGGAGCCAAGTGCCGCGAAGGCAACTCGATCGGCCCGGTCTGCCGCGTCGGCGGGGAAGTCGAAGAATCAATCATCCAAGGCTACAGCAACAAGTATCACGACGGTTTTCTCGGACACGCCTACGTCGGCGAATGGGTCAACCTCGGTGCGCTGACAACCAACAGCGACCTGAAGAATGACTACAGTTCCGTGGCCGTTAGCCTCGACGGCAAGGAGACGATTGACACCGGTTCGACGAAAGTCGGATCGTTGATCGGCGACCACACCAAGACGTCAATCGGCACCTTGTTCAATACGGGCTCGTATGTTGGCTGCATGGCGTTGATCGCGGCTACTGGCAAACCGCTGCCCAAGTTCATTCCGTCGTTCGCTTGGTTCCTCGAAGGCGTTGTCACCAAAGGTTTCGGCAAACGCAAACTGTACGAAACGGCCCAGACCGCAATGGGACGCCGCAAGGCAAAATGGACTCCGGCCCAGGAAAAAATGTGGGATGAAATATTCAATCTGACCGCCGGCCCACGCACCGAGGCCATCAAAAAGGGACGCCGAGCGATGCGCGCCGCCCAGGGGTGAGCGGATGGCGGATGCCGGATACCGGTGGGTATTTGTCTTCCTCCGGACTCCAGACTCCGGATTCCAGACTCTCAACAAGGCCCGGTCCGATCACAAAATCGGGGAACCGGGCCGTTTTCTTTTCAGCATGAGCCGTTTGGCGAATCGGCCGGTATCGTAATTCTGCCAGACTCGCAATTCCGCCTCACACGGAGCAATCCACCCCGTCGGATATGTCCAAGTGTCCTCCCCATAAGGCGGATTTCGATCGCGTGCTGACTGCGGGGACTGCGAAGACGGGGCAGCGTTTTGCCCCGTCCGGGTCAATGTCGGGCGAGTTTTTTTCTTGCGGCGCAACTTGCTGTTTTCAAACGGTTTCAAGGCTTCAGACCCGCCCGCCCGCGAATTTTCTGCCGAACCAACGTGGCCGTAAGAGTCACTTTGGGGTTAGAATGTGTGGCACCTGCCGAGCGTTTTCGGCCGCAGCGAATACCTGCCAAAGACGGCCGACGCCATCGATGTTGTGTGCCTTGTAGTGTGCAGCGTTGTCTGTGCCAGTGTTAACTGTTGTTGCATTGACCGCACCGCCGCTGACTGTACCGGCGTTTTCCGTGTCTGTCGTTTTCACAGACCACGAAGTCCAATAACCCTACGCTCGCGACGAACTGGTGCTGATGAGTTCGAGCCAAGTTGACACATCAACGCGCAGCCTGAGTGTACTGCTTGCAGAGGACAGTATCTTCCACCAGAGACTGGCCCTCAAGCTGTTGCTTAATCAGGGACATTGCGTAACCCTGGCGACCAACGGGAACGAAGTGCTTCAGTTCCTGAAGGACCAGCGTTTCGATGTTGTCTTGATGGACATTGAAATGCCGGAATTGGACGGTCTGGCAACAACTCAGATCATCCGCGAGACGGAGGTGTCCGGCTGCGAGCGATTGCCGATCGTTGCAGTAACTTCCAATGACAATCGCGATGAATGCATCGAGGCGGGAATGGATGCATTCTTGAGCAAGCCGCTGAACTCGCACGTGCTCGAACGCACTCTGCGACGCGTTATTCGGGATTCGGTCGCCTGACGGGCGAATTCTCAGCTCCGACTGCGGACGTACTCGCTCCGAATTGACCGCTGACGTCAAACGCGGAATGAAGTCAGCCAGCATTGCTGGCTTGACCAACCCACAGCCGCCGACCAGCGTGGTCTGGCAAGGCGGGAGAGATGGCCAGTGGGTTGCGCGAGCAGAGAAGCCGCGATCTTTTTCGATTTTTCCGGAAGGACTGTTTGCGGAGGCTCGCGCCGCACGATCACTAAGACATTTATTTCTTGCCAGGCACCGCGGCCCCAAAAGGGAATTTAAGGCCCGGATGCTAGCGTGAAATCCGCCGTGTTGATGGACCGCTCGGCTCCGAAGAGGACTCGAGCGGGTGCCATGGGGCCTGACGGACGCCTTAGGTCGAATGGACGAATTGGCATGGATGCCCAGCGATTTTCGAGATGCCTTCGCAGTACAGGATTGGCCGTTCTGCTCGCGGGACTTGCGATCTGCAGCGGTTGCCGGACCGCGCCGATCACAGGGCGATCGCAGTTGATCCTGGTCCCTGAGGATCAGGAGATTTCGATGGGACTGGCCGCGTTCGAGGAAACCAAGACCAAGGAAACGCCTTCGACTAATGCGCAGTTTCAAGAACTGGTCACGCGCGTCGGCCAGCGAATAGCCAAGGTCGCGGAGCGTCCCGACTACAAATGGGAATTCCGCCTCGTTGCGTCGGCCGAACAGAACGCGTATTGCCTTCCGGGCGGCAAGGTTACGGTGAACGAGGGGATTCTCCCCGTCTGCAGCAATGAAGCGGGACTGGCCGTCGTCATGTCGCACGAAATTTCGCATGCGATCGCCCGGCACGGCGGTGAACGGATGAGCCACGGCATGGCAGTAGATGGCGCGAAGCGGGCTGTCGAGTATTTCACCAAGGACCGCGAGCAACGTGAGAAAGACCTGATCATGCAGGCCTACGGATTGGGAAGCCAGTACGGAGTGGTGCTTCCATACAGCCGCAAGCATGAGTATGAGGCGGATCACATGGGGCTGATCCTGATGGCGAAAGCCGGATATGATCCGGCCGAAGCGCCACGGTTTTGGGCCAGGTTTGCCAAGTTGAAAGAGGGCAACAGTCCCTCCGAGTTTCTCTCGACTCATCCCACGGACGCGCACCGGGAAGAGAACCTGTTGAAGCTCCTCGCGGACGCTCAGTCTCAATACGCCCAGTCACCCGAGAAGTTCGGACTCGGTGAAGAATTCGGCGCCGCCGCAGCGAGTCAGGTTGCTGCAACCGCGTCGTCGCAGCCTCCGGTTGCCGCACCGCAATCCGCGGCACCTGTATCGCAAGAGCCCGTTGCTACAGCACCGCCCGCGGCCCCTGGAGCGGAAGGCTCCGCCGTCGGCGCAGCTCCAGCAGCTGCGGCTGCTGCATTGCCATCGTCGCCGCTCATTCCGGGCGGTAAGGCGTCCAGCCCCTACGTTCCGCCGCCGTTTGTGGCGCGCTGAGCGAGATGCAGTCAGGGGAACTGGACGTGGCCATGCCGCGGGGGCTGTAAAAATTCACTCGCGCGCAGAGTCGTCGGGGAACAGCAAAGGGCCGACGCGCGGTCCGGCTTGGACTACCGGCGAAAACCCGGCCGCGGCAGCATCATTGTGCCGCTCGCGGCGGGATTGTGTGCGGAATGGCCGGCCGAAGGTCTGGCTACCGACGATGGGCGGTCTCAGTCCAGGAAGCCGACGAGGTGCGAACTGCTGCGGGGATCCTTCAGTTTCTGCAACGCTCGGGCTTCGATCTGTCGAATACGCTCACGGGTGACCTGAAACACGTAGGCCACCTCTTCGAGTGTGTAATTGTACCCGTCGCCCAGGCCGAATCGCATCTTGATGATTTCCTGTTCGCGCCAGCTCAAGCTCTCGAGCAGACCGCGAATGCAGTGGTTGAGCATCGCGCGAGTGGCGCCCTCCGCCGGTTCATTTTCCAGATCGTCGCGGAGCAGTTCACCGAATTCGGTTTCTTCGTCCCGTCCGACCGGGCGGTCGAGGCTGGCGGGCACGCGGATCATGCGGACCATGTGCCGCGCTTCATCCACCGTGGTACCGGCCGCAAGTGCCGTTTCCTCGATGCTCGGTTCCCGCGCCAATTCATGGCACAGTTCGCCGTAGACTCGGCGAATCCGGCTGACTTCCGCGTTCATGTGAACCGGCACACGGATTGTTCGGCTCTGGTCCGCGATTGCACGGGTGATTGCCTGCCGGATCCACCAGGTCGCGTAGGTACAGAATTTGAATCCGCGACGGTATTCGAATTTCTCGACCGCCCGCATGAGGCCGGCGTTACCTTCCTGGATCAGGTCCAGAAACGGCACGCCCCGGTTGCGGTATTTCTTGGCCACCGAAACTACGAGCCGCAGGTTCCCTTCCGAAAGCGCCCGCTTTGCCTTCTTGTGTGCCGCAAAATCCAAACGAAGCCGGCGGATCCTGCGAGCCAGAGTGCGAGGCGTATGCTGCGTGCTCGCCGATACCTCTTCAACCACCTGCAGATGTTCGGGTGAAAGCTCCGACGAGTGCTTGCGGGTCCTTTTCAGCTGCGACCGTTCTGAAGCGATCCGCGTGAACTTGCGCTGCATCGCCATCAACCGGGTAAGCTGCGGCTTGAGGAACTCGATGCGCAGCCCCAGTTCTTCGACCAGACGAACGGCTCGGCCTCGTCGCCGGATAATCCGCCGCCAGGCTGCCCGCCGCTGGACTCGGCTGTTCGATTTTCGCGTGGCCTTGGCGTAGTCTTCCTGATTACGTTCCAGCAGTGCGGTGAGCGTGGCCAAATTGTGCGGCATCCGCCCGAGAATCTGATGACGTTCAAGCCGGTCGCTGACCGCTACCTGCACTGTTCGATCGAAGGGCAATTTGCCGCGATGCACACGGTCGAGCAAATCGACGGCGGCACGCAAGGCAAAATCGCACTGCAACAGCCCGCGACGAAAGCGGCGGCGCGTCATTTCGACTTTACGCGCCAGGTCCGTTTCCTGCTTGCGAGTCAGCAGCGGAAACTGACCGATCTGGCAGAGATAGAGACGCACCGGGTCGTCGGCACCGGCCGTGCCCGCCGCCTCTTCCAGGTCGTCATCGTCCTCTTCCTCATCCTCGGAAGCCGACTTATCCAACTCGTTCCCCGGCGACGAGGAGAGTTCCTCGAATTCCAACTCCGGCGTTTCGCTGACTTCGAGTTCCGCTTCGAGCGACCCCTGCCAACTGACCAAGTCATCGTCGGAGTACTGGGTGCTCGCGTCAAAAGTAATCGACATGTTTCAACCACCTGGCGCCTGTCCGGCACCGCTCCCGAGAAATCGTCCTATCTGCCTCTTTCCGCGGCTTCAAACTTCCGTGCACGCTGTGCTTTTGCCGCTCAGGTTCTTTCCAAACTCTGTCTATCAAGCCCTTGGTTTCAGTTGGGCTTCAAAAAATGTCTGCCGCTCTGGCTGAATGAACCGGCTGGGCATCTTCCTTGGGCCGGCACCGCGGCTGGGCCGCACGGCCGTTTCCGTCTTGTCTCCGCGTGGGCGTTCTTCCATCCGTTTGGCCAACACCTGCTACCCGGCACCAGACACCAGCCGTGGGACACCCAGCACCCGCGAACGGGGCTCACGCCCGGTCGGCACCCGAAAATGCGGAACCTGCGAGGCGGGAAACACCATGAGTTTCCGCGCCGCTGTGGAAATCGGCCGGACGCGGGACGGTTTCGAGACAGTCATCCGACAATCCCCAACCGAATTCCAAGTGTTCCAATACCGACCTTCAGGCAACCAGCAAGTTGGTCGAGCAGCCAGGTTGTCCAGCAGTAAAATGATGTCGAGCATTCAGTCAGTCGACCAATTCGGTATGACTCCTCTGCAGGCCGCCGTAACTCAAAATCAGCCCGTAAAATCAGCCCAGTTCGGTATCGCTCATCCGCCGTTAGTGCTGCAACGCGTTCATTCTACGCGGGGGGGGCAAGTCGGACTAGTTTTTCATTTGCGGCGAGTGGCCGATCTCGGTTACTCCGCTCCGTCGAAATTGGACCAATATCTGGCTTGCATGCACGATCCGTTACGCAATGTAACTACA
>CAIPEB010000011.1 GCA_903863885.1 uncultured Planctomycetaceae bacterium
CCGCCGCACGGTACTGTGCGGCATCGTAGGCAAGCTGCGCGGGTTTGGGCTGCGATTCATGCAATTGCTGTTGTTGGTTGGGGTTGATGTGGTGGTTAAAGCTAGCCAGGACGGCCGGCACTGGCGGCAAATGCAGCAGGCGGCACGGCAACTGCGAGATTCCGCGGCGTCGCAGCACCCGACGGCAACAGAATTCGAGCTTCCGTTCTGAGCGGCGAGCGGCCCAGATCACGAGCCCGCAGTCCGTTACTGATCGGGTATCTGTGATGAAACAGGCAGGCGTCGGTGCTTCGCGGTCCCCTGCTGCCGCGTCGTCAGAAAAAAACGAGCGAGCCGATATTTTCTCTAGGTCGGGTGGACGGCTTTTCGTAGGTTCAACACTACCACACGCCGCGTCACCGTGACGCACGCTGCCTTATCCTGCCCGACCGAGAGCCACTACAGCAGCGTGAGAGAAGATCCCAGGCGGCCTGCGGATCGACCCTATCTTTCACGGCGACCCGGCCCCTTGAAAGTTGAGACCCGACCTCATGTATGCAAACAGTCCGCAGAAACGCACGCGTACCGATGTACGCACCGCCAGCTCGAACAACGGAAAGCCGGAAAAGGATGAGCCCACCGCTTTTCGTGGGCTCCGCCCGGACGTCCCAACTGCCGCAGTCGTGACGCCGCTGCTGCTCAGCTATCGGGATGCCGCGACGACCCTGGGAATCAGCAAGTCGCTGCTGGAAAAACTCAAGCGGAAGAACGAGATTCCCTTCGTTTCCATCGCCGGCCGCGTACTGTTTGATCCCGACGAACTAAAGCAGTGGGTTGCTGGCAAGAGCAGTGTCGCGACTAACTCCTGAAACACGCGGCCACCGAAAGGACGGCACGCGGCCAGCATGGTTTCGGAGCCAGTGGCCGTCGCGGCTCGGGCGAATTTCCCGAAGTCCGGCGAAGCAGATGGCATGTTGTCTCGGCTTCAGCATTTTCACTAAGCACACACGATGAGCAGTTCTTTAGTACAAGGAGGTCAGGTCATGATCAACATCCCGCCGCTGTTAGTTGATGAACGAGAAGCGGCCAGGCTTCTCGGTGTTTCGCCGCGTACCATGTGGCAACTCAACCACGACGGAGTCATTCCGGAAATTCGGGTCGGCAAAGGAGGGAAACGCTACAGCGTTGCGACGCTCAGGGCTTGGGTCGAATCGCAGGAGCGGCAGAAATGACATCCGTCCCGCGTTCACGCGATAACTTTCCGCTGCCACGGGTGTCGCATACGATTGACGGGGATCCGCGACATCTGGCAGGTCTCCAGCGAATGACGCCGGGTTCGTG
This sequence comes from uncultured Planctomycetaceae bacterium, assembly GCA_903863885.1. Taxonomy (GTDB): domain Bacteria; phylum Planctomycetota; class Planctomycetia; order Pirellulales; family Pirellulaceae; genus CAIPEB01. The sequence continues at coordinate 1,321 of CAIPEB010000011.1, forward strand.
CGGAGGGCGGATGTTACGGGGTCGGCATCGGGAGGATATCGACCACACGGAAGCCGCGTTGTCGCAATCTGTAAAACGTTCGTGTCGATCAAGGTGAACGACTGTCATGCGGTGCACTTTGACGCGGATTCAACCATACGCGGGCACGGAAGAGAGGTAATGAACGATGGCGAGTATCTCTAAGGAACCCAACGGCCGGCGAACCATTCAATTCGTGGCGGCCGACGGCAAGCGGCGGAGCATCCGACTAGGCAAGGTTTCCCAGCGCACTGCCGAAGGCGTTAAGGTGCACGTCGAGAACCTGGCAACAGCGGCCATGACGGGACACGGCCTGCCTGATGAGACCGCCGTCTGGCTGACCGAACGCGATGCTGTGATGTTAAAAAAGCTGTCGGCCGTTGGGTTGATTCCAGAACGAGCTACGTCCGCGCTGGACAGCTTTCTGGAACGATATTTCGCCCGGCGCAACGACGTGAAGCCGACGACGCTGGGTGTCTGGGCGCAGGTTCGCCAGAGTCTAGTGGATTTCTTCGGCGCTGATCGTGATCTGCGAGACATCTCGATCGAACAGGCTGAAGACTGGAGAGCCGAGCTGAATAGCCGGGGGCTGGCGTCCACGACTGTCGCGAAGCGTCTTGCCTTTGCCCGCCACTTTTTCGGTGTGGCTAAGCGGTACGGCCTCATCAGCGAGAACCCGTTTGACGACGTGAAGCAGGCCGGGGTGCTTCCCGAGGAGCGGGTCCGCTTCGTCACGCGTCACGAGATCGAGAAGGTCCTGAAAGCCTGCCCGGATGCCGAATGGCGACTGATCGTCGCCCTGGCTCGCTATGGCGGGCTTCGCGTGCCATCGGAGGTCCTCACTCTCAAGTTGAACGACGTGGACTGGGACCAGCGGAAGATCAAGGTCACGTCGCCCAAGACCGAACGGAAGGGCAAGCCGTCGCGGATCATCCCCCTGTATCCCGAACTGGAGCCGTATCTCCGGGATGTCCGGGATGCCGCCGCGCCGGGAACGGTTTACTTCATCACGAAGCATCGAAAGCCGGCGGGGAAGCGGGAGGACGGACGCGAGTGCAACTATCGTCAGCGATTCGAGAAGATCATCCTGCGGGCTGGGGTGAAACCGTGGCCGAAGATCTTTCAGAACCTCCGCAGCAGCCGTGAGACGGAACTTGCGCAGACGTACTCGATCAAGGCCGTGACGGACTGGATGGGAAACACGCCGAGCGTGGCGTTGCGGCACTACCTGCAGACGACGGACGACGATTTTCGGAGAGCGTCACGCGAATGCCGCCAACCCGGTGCAAAATCCGGTGCACGGGAAGTGCAAAACGCGGTGCAGCAACCGCGCGCGGATCTTCGCGATGTTTCGCACGCGCAGGACGCAAGTTCTGATGCTTGCGACGGTTTGCGAGATTTTGCGCAAGTTGGCTCAGGTAAACGAGTTACAACAACGGAAGTGCATGGGAATCGAACCCACCGACCGCACGGTTAGCGTACGGTCCGACGATTTTGAAGACCGCGGCCGCCACCAGGCAGGCACGCACTTCCGAATCGGGCCGGTCAGGCCCATTCCATGCCGGTACGCTCCTTGATGCGGACCTCGTAGTTGCCGAGAAGCCCCCCGATCACGTCCCAGCGGTCCGTTCTCCGCACCTCGATGTCCCCGTGTTCATTGACGCGCACAATCGTGTCGTCGAATACGCCAACGGATTCGAGGTCGTGAGGACGCAGTTCATCGGTCGATAGAATCGTCGACAGCGTCTTGCCCGTCATTTCAATGAATTTCATCTGCTGTCACCGGTTGCTGATTTGTTGGACGACTTCCGGCCCGCTGGCGCCGGGCCGAACGAGAACCAGTGTAATAAGTGGCCCGTTCCGTGGGAACTTGGCACGACGGGCGGACTCGCCGGGCAGCGTGCACCGGCCTGCATAGTCCTGCCGGCGAGATCGGGCGGCAGATGATCACTTGGCGGCGAGTCGCTGCTGCACGGCGCGGGACAGCTTGAGCAGTGCGGCAACTTCCAGCTCCTCGGCCCGGATCTGATGTTTCAGCCCCTGGTCTTCCAGCAACGTATCCACGTCTTGCTTGCTCATTTCGCGGCCGTAGGCACTGACCAGCGAAGCGCGGAGGAACTTCCGCCGGTGGATGAAAACTGACCGGACGAAACCGTGGAAAAACGGCAGGTCACCGACCTCGGCCCGCATTTCCGGAACCGGAACGATCTGCACGATCGCCGAATGGACCTTGGGACGCGGCCAGAACACGCTCGGCGGCATGATGCGGATGATCGACGTGCGGCACTGGCACTGCAGCCAGATGCTGAGCGCGCTGTAATCCTTCGAACCCGGCGATGCGACCATCCGGTCGGCAAGCTCCTTCTGGATCGTGACCGTCATCGAGGCAGGGATCGGAGTTACGGAAAGCAGGTTCGAGACGACGGGAGTGGCAATGTTGTACGGCAGGTTGGCGACCAGCTTGAAACGCGTTGCGCCGTGCCGCTCCATCGCCGCTCGCACTTCGTCCATGATGCGAGCATCGAGGTTGTTCTTGTTTCGCAGGGCGTCGTGCAGCAGCAACGTGACGTTCGTTTGTTCGAGCAGTTGTTCGGCGGCCAACTGGTGCAACCGCTGATCGACCTCGACGGTTACGACTCCCGCAGCTCTTCGGGCGAGGAGGGCCGTCAGCGATCCAAGGCCCGTGCCGATTTCCAGCACCAGGTCCTGGCGGTCGATTTCAGCGGAATCGGCCAGAAGTGCCAGCAGATTCAGGTCGGTGAGAAAATTCTGGCCGCGACGGTGGTCCGGACGAATGCCGGCCGATTCAAAACGCCGCATCAGGAAACTGGTTGTCTGGCGACTTCCCATGGTACCTCGTTACCAATCCGCGCAATCAGCCTTCGCAATTACTCATCCGCACACAAGCATCGGCTGATCATTCGGATGCCGGCGAGTTCTCGGTCCACGTGAGCTGACGCTCGACGTACTTGGCCAGAATATCGGTTTCCAGGTTGGCGCAATCGCCCTCTCGGAGTTGGCCCAGGGTTGTGACTGTGAGCGTGTGGGGAATCAGTGCGACGCTGAACTGGTCGTTATCCACTTCCACCAGTGTCAGGCTGACACCGTCCACGGTGATGGAACCCTTGCTGGCCATCTGCCGCATGAGGCGTTGCGACGCCCGAAACCAGAGGAACGACCAGTCTTTGTCGTCTTTGCGGACGGTCAGTTCGCCCAGGCCGTCGATGTGTCCCGTCACGAGGTGGCCGCCCAGGCTGTCGCCCAGTTTCAACGACCGCTCGATGTTGACCCGACTGCCAACCACGAGTCGTCCCAGATTCGTGCGGCTGAGCGTTTCGCTGCCCGCCTCGAACGACAATTCGTCCCCCGCGACGTCGACTGCCGTCAGGCAGCAGCCGTTGATTGCGACGCTGTCTCCGACCTTGAGGCCCTGTGCAAGGTTGCCGAGTGCGACCGTGAATTTTTTGCCAGGAGGCTGATCAAGAATCCTCGCGATTCGCCCCATACCCTCGACAAGACCCGTGAACATCTCCGCAATTCCTCCCCTCGCCGACATCGGTACCGCTGCACAAACGGGAGTTTAGAGCCGCAGCCCCGCTCCCGCAAGCGACACGAAGACCAGACCCGAGGCAGGGGAGGGGGGGCTCCAGGGGTGGTCAAGTCGGCCGCGATCGTGCAAAATGTCGGCAAAGCTGAGGAGGATCTTGGCGGATTTTAAACAAATCTCTCGATGAATAGAGGCAGTGCCATGAGTTACATCGCATCCATTCACGCCCGACAAATTCTTGACAGTCGCGGTAATCCGACCGTCGAGGTGGATGTCACGTTGTCGGACGGGTCGTTCGGTCGCGCAGCAGTTCCCAGCGGCGCAAGCACCGGCGCCCACGAAGCTTGGGAGCTTCGCGACGGTGATCCGGCCGTGTATCTCGGCAAGGGCGTGATGAAAGCCGTCCACCACGTCAACACCGAGATCGCCGATGCGCTCGCCGGTTGGGATGCTACCGAGCAGATCGCCATTGACCAGCGGATGATCGAGTTGGACGCTACGCCGAACAAAAAGCGGCTGGGAGCCAATGCGATACTGGGCGTTTCGCTGGCCGTTGCCAAAGCCGCCGCGCAGTTCACTCAGCAGCCGCTCTACCGTTATCTGGGCGGGGCGGGGGCGAATCTCCTGCCGGCACCGATGATGAACATCGTCAACGGCGGACAGCACGCCGACAATTCGGTGGACGTCCAGGAGTTCATGGTGATGCCGCTCGGTTTCCAGCGTTTCAGCGATGCGCTGCGCTGCGGCTGCGAGATTTTCCACAGCCTGAAGAAAGTGCTCAAGAGCAAGAAGCTCAATACGTCGGTCGGCGATGAGGGAGGGTTCGCGCCGGACCTGCGCAGCAATGTCGAAGCCCTCGACCTGATCATGGAAGCCATCGAGAAGGCCGGGTACAAGCCGGGCACTCAGGTTCGCATTGCGCTGGACGTCGCGGCCACCGAGTTGTTCGATGCAAAGACCAAGCTCTATACGATCGACGGAAAAGGCATGGACTCCGCCGCGGTGGTGGACTTCCTCGCGAATTGGGCGGCGAAATACCCGATCTGCTCGATCGAGGATGGCTGCAGCGAGGACGATTGGGACGGCTGGAAGCTGCTGACGCAGCGGCTGGGAGATCGCGTCCAGTTGGTCGGTGACGACCTGTTCGTGACGAACACGGAACGGCTGGAACGAGGCATCAAGGACGGCGTAGCCAACAGCATTCTCATCAAGGTGAATCAGATCGGCACGCTGACCGAGACGATTGCCGCAATCAAGATGGCGGCGCGGCACGGCTACAGTTCGATTTCCAGTCACCGCAGCGGCGAAACCGAGGATGCGACGATCGCGGACCTTGCCGTCGCGCTGGGAACGGGCCAGATCAAGACCGGATCCGCCTCCCGAACGGACCGCATGGCCAAGTACAACCAGTTGCTGCGAATCGAGGAAGAACTCGATTCGGGCGCCCTTTACGGCGGACCGCTGTTCCCCAAGTGGTAGTGCCGACCGGGTGAGTATTGATATTCTGGAGGGCCGGCGGTGCGGGGCATTCGGATCGACTGCCCCGCGCTGCGGGCCCGATTTGTTCTGATTACTTCTGCGGGGCATGATCTCCGATGGACTGGCTCTTTGAGAAGCCGCTGTTCATTCTCATTATGGGAGTGCTTACCGCAGTCGTTCTCGGCGGATTGTGGACTCAGACGGGACGGAAAAGTGCTCTCTACGCTTTTCTGGCCGCGCTGGGCGCCACGGCGGGCCTGCTGTTGGTGGAACGCTGGGTTCAGACCGATCGCGAACGGATTATTGCGACGCTCCACGAGATCGCCCGAGTCGTCGAACGCAACGATGTTCAGGCGGCTCTTCGCTACACGCATTCCCGCGCCGAGTGGATTCGACGTCAAGCTGCCGCCGAATTGCCGCGTTACGACTTCCGCGAAGTGCGGATTAAGCCCAACATCGTGGTCGAAATCTCGCCCAAAGCCGATCCCCCGACAGCCACCGCAAAATTCAATGCGGTAGTTGTAGCGAGCGACAAGCAGGGGCTGTTCAGCGACAGTCGGGTTCCCCGGTTTGTGACCGTAAAGTTCGAGAAGGAAGGCCGGGACTGGCGCGTGGTGGGCTACGAGCACCAGGAACCTTTTGAAGGCTTCCGGCAACGCCAATGACGCGTGCGTGCGATCTCGCGGCAGCACCGGGTTAGTCGGATCTCCAGGCTGCGTTGTCGCGTTGGCTTTTGAGCCTCCGCGAACCGACGATCGACAAGTTGTCGAGGTGGGTGGCCGCCAATCCCCGGAGTCCGGTCGCCGCCGCGTGACGTTCTCTACTTGCTCGGTTGCCGCACAACCATGAGTTCGCCTCGTTGCGGATCGTAAACGTACTGGCGATCGGGCGGCAGTTGCGGCAGTTGAATGTTGTTTTCGGCGACGATGCGCGTCATGAACTCGTCGTGGGACTTGGGTTTCCGGCCTTCGGTGGCTTCGAATAGGCTGATTGCATGCGGGATGGCCGCCTCAAATACGACTCGTTCGCGGACATTGAAGAACGTCTTCGCTGCTTCCACCATGACTCCCGACTCGTTGTCGAGGCTGCGTCCTTTCGCGCCGACTCCAACTCCGGCGGGTACCGCATCCGCGACGGGATAGGCCGGGTTCTGAGGCATATTCGTCGGCGCGTTCAATGCAGGCGCCTGTTGGGGCGGTTGCGGCAGGACGTTGCCGGGGCGGGCGACGCCTTCGGGCAGGCCTGAGGTGACGATACCGCCGGGCATGCCCGGGGCAACCACGCCGCCCGGGACGCCCTGGTCCGATGGCGGCAGTATCGCGGGCGGGGCCGTGGCGGTTGGCGGGGGCGGGTTCTGCTGCGGAGACTTGGGAGTCGCCTCGGGAACGGACGGCATGCAGCCGGCGCAAATTCCCGCGAGCAACATCAGTGCAACGAAAAATGAAGTCTTACGCATGGCCCCGCCCTCCTGCACATCAATCCCGTGGCTGAAGAAGTCCGTTACTGACTTTTCTGCAAGCAATGTTGTCCGATTTGACGTCGTCCGGCCCGTCGGTCGGCCGGCTGATTCCGAATTCTCGTCTGGCCGATGCCCGGTCCACCGGGTCAAGTCCGCAGATCCCACTGTTTCATCGCCGACATCATCTGCTGCTTAGTCATGTCATACTGCAGCGGAGTCAGCGTCACATATCCCTGAGCAAGCGCGGTGAGGTCGGTCTCGCGATCCCGCACGGGGGTCACAGGATCACTGGCGGCCCAGTAGTAGTTGCGGCCTTTCGGGTCCTTGCGTTTGATGAAGTGTTCACCGAAGCGGACTACGTCCATCGGCACGACTCGCACCTCAGGCTTGGTGTTCATGGCTGAGGTCGGCATATTCAGGTTGTATAGCTGGGCTTCGCTGCCTTTGAGTTCGAGGATCTGTGCGATGAGTCGAGCCGCCAGGCCGGCTGCCTTGTCGAATTGCGCGTGCTCGTCGTACTCGAGCGAAACGGCGATGCTGGTGATTCCGAAGAACGCACCTTCTATGGCGGCGGCGACCGTTCCGGAATAAAGCACGTTGATTCCTGCGTTCAGGCCGCCGTTGACGCCGCTGACGACCAGATCCGGCCGCTGCGGGCAGATTTCAAACACGCCCAGTTTCACGCAGTCAGCCGGACTGCCTTCGACAGCCCAGCCTCGACGGACGTTGCCGTCGTAGATTTCCTTGCACACGAGCGGCCGAAGAAAGGTGATTGAGTGTCCAACGCCGCTCTGTTCCGTTGCAGGAGCCACGACGTAGACCTGGCCCAGTTGGCGCAAGGCCCGCTCCATGGCCATCAGGCCCGGAGCATAAATCCCATCGTCGTTGGTTAGCAGGATCAGCACAATAATCGCAAATGACTACGCCGCGAAGACTTCCGTGCAATCACGGGCCATATCTTAATTGCCTTCGCATTGATCTACAATCGGTGGTGCGGCGTTTCCGATACGATACTGACTGGCAAAGGGCGGGAATCGCTGTACCACTGGTCGTTGCGTCACGTGGGCGCTATAATCGGCTCGCCATCCAGGCGTTCCCCGCTCGTGTGCGGGTTTTTTTGTTGGTGGTGACAGGCACTATGACTGCTGAACAAACGGCCTTCCGTCCCGCGGGTCATGTTTCGGACGAACGCATTCTGGTGCTGGATTTCGGTTCGCAGTACGCCCAACTGATTGCTCGGCGCGTTCGCGAACAGAATGTCTACTGCGAGATTGTCCGGCACAGCATCACGGCGGAGCAGGTCCGTCGTCACAATCCCCGTGGCCTGATTCTTTCCGGCGGGCCCTCCAGCGTCTACGAGGCCGGTTCGCCGAAGTGCGACCCGAAACTCTTTGAGATGGGCTTGCCCGTGCTCGGGATCTGCTACGGGATGCAGCTGGCCTGCTATTCGCTGGGCGGGCAGGTCGAGCACACGCCGGCTCGCGAGTACGGGCGTGCCCGCTGTGAGGTCTCGCACGAATCGGAACTATTCGCCGGACTGCCGACGGACATCGACGTGTGGATGAGTCATGGGGATCAGGTATCCCAGGTCCATGGCGATTTTGTGCCGTTGGCCCGCACCAATACGTGTCCGATTGCGGCTGTGCGGCACTCTCAACTGCCCGTCTACGGACTGCAGTTCCACCCGGAAGTGACCCACACGCCGCTGGGCGGGAAGATTCTGAACAACTTCCTGAGGCTGGTGTGCGGCTGTACGGGAACTTGGCATCTCGGCGATTTCGCGCGGGAGACGGTGGAGGATGTGCGCAAGAGAGTCGGAGAGCGCGGACGCGTGATCTGCGGTCTGTCGGGGGGCGTCGATTCGGCCGTCACGGCCGCGCTGCTGTATCAGGCGATCGGCCCGCGTTTGTCGTGCATCCTCGTGGATAATGGCCTTCTGCGCAAGGACGAGAAGGAAGCGATTATTTCCGAATTCACCAGTCACTTTCGCACGGACCTGCACGTCGTCGAGGCCGAATCGCTTTTCCTGTCCCGCCTCGATGGGATCGTGGATCCCCAGGAGAAACGCCGCCGGATCGGCCATGCGTTTATCGAGTGTTTCACGCAGGAAGCCAATCGCATCGAAGGGGCCGGCTTTCTTGCTCAGGGCACCCTGTATCCGGACGTGATCGAAAGCGGCGCCGCTCCGGACGGGCCTGCCGCCACGATCAAGTTGCACCACAACGTCGGCGGATTGCCCGACAAGCTCGGCTTTGAATTGATCGAGCCGCTTCGGGATCTTTTTAAAGACGAGGTGCGGAAGTTGGGGGTGGAGTTGGGGCTGCCTGAAGACATTGTCTGGCGGCATCCCTTCCCCGGCCCCGGATTGGCTGTGCGGTGCCTCGGTCCTGTGAACCGTCACCGGCTGGATGTGCTCCGCGAGGCCGATGCGATTTCGGTGAGCGAGATCAAGGCAGCCGGCCTCTATCGACAGACGGCCCAGGCCTTCGCAGTGCTGCTGCCGGTATCCAGCGTCGGCGTCATGGGGGATGCCCGCACGTACGAGAACACCATCGTTCTCCGGTGCGTCAATACGGATGACTTCATGACGGCGGATTGGACGCGGCTTCCCTATGATCTCCTGGCGCGGATCTCCACGCGGGTCATCAACGAGGTCAAGGGCGTCAATCGCGTCTGCTATGACATCAGCACGAAGCCGCCCGCGACGATTGAATGGGAATAGCGCATTCGCCAGTTCGCAGCGTCCACGGCCTCTGCACGGAACAGACGGTGCGATCGCGGCACGAAGGGCACGCGGTCTTTTCAACTCCGCACGGCAGTGAGTGATTTCTGCATGAATCGCCAATACATCTATACGATCGAGAATCTCACGAAGAAGCACGGGCAGCGCGAGGTTCTCAAGAACATCTGGCTGGCTTTTTATCCGGGCGCGAAAATCGGCGTGCTGGGTCGCAACGGCGCGGGAAAGAGTTCGCTCCTGCGCATCATGGCAGGCGTCGACCGTGAATTCGACGGCGAAGCGAGGTTGACCAGCGGCTTTCGCGCGGGGTACCTGTCGCAGGAACCGCAGCTGGACCCCGACAAAAACGTCTGGGGCAACGTCGAGCAGGCCGTGGCGCCGCGACGCGCTATGCTGGATCGGTATCATGCGATCAGCGCCCAGTTGAGCGAGCCGATGGACGACAACGCCATGCAGAAGCTCTGCGACGAGATGGCGAGACTCCAGGATCAGATCGAGGCGACGCATACCTGGGAACTTGACCGCGAAATCGAGATCGCGTTCGACGTGATGAATCTGCCGGACCGCGATGCCGAGGTGTCGACGCTGTCGGGGGGCGAGCGGCGACGCGTTGCTCTCTGCAAACTGCTGCTGGAGCGTCCGGACCTGTTGCTGCTCGACGAGCCGACGAACCACTTGGACGCCGAGGCCGTGGCCTGGCTGGAGCGGCACCTGGCGGAATATGCGGGAACCGTGGTCGCGGTAACGCACGACCGGTACTTTCTGGACAACGTGGCTCAGTGGATTCTCGAACTGGACCGCGGCCGTGGAATTCCCTGGGAGGGGAACTACTCGTCGTGGCTCGAGCAGAAACGGGACCGATTGGAACGTGAGGAAAAGCAGTCCGTCGCCCGCCGCAAAACGCTCGACCGAGAACTCGACTGGATCCGCATGGCGCCCCGCGCCAGGCAGGCAAAGAGCAAGGCCCGCATCAAGGCGTACGAACAGATGGCCTCGGAGCGGTTCGAGGAGCGGTTGGACGAGTTCGAGATTCAGATTCCGCCCGGCAAACATCTCGGCGACCTGGTAGTCGAGGCGAGCAATCTCACCAAAGGCTTCGGGGACCGGGTGCTGATCGACTCGCTGAATTTCCGACTGCCCGCGGGAGGGATCGTCGGAGTGATCGGGCCCAACGGCGCCGGCAAGACGACGCTCTTCCGCATGCTGATCGGCCAGGAAACTCCCGATGCCGGATCGCTCCGGGTCGGTTCCTCCGTGGAGATGGGCTACGTCGATCAGAATCGCGACGCGCTGATTCCCGAGAAGACTGTATACGAAGAGATCTCGGGAGGACACGACACGCTGCTGATGGGCGGGCGAAGCGTCAACTCGCGAGCCTATGTATCCCGCTTCAACTTTCGCGGGCCGGACCAGGAGAAGAAAGTCGGCGATCTGTCAGGCGGGGAACGCAACCGAGTTCATCTGGCCAAACTCCTGCGTCGCGGCTCGAACCTGCTGCTGCTCGACGAACCGACCAACGACCTCGATGTCGACACGCTGCGTGCGCTGGAGGAAGCCATACTCAACTACGCCGGGTGCGTGGTTGTGATCAGCCACGATCGCTGGTTCCTGGATCGCATTGCCACGCACATTCTCGCCTTCGAGGGCGAAGGCTATGTGCACTGGTGTGAAGGGAACTTCCAGTCCTACGAGCAGCAGCGTCGCGAGCGGCTCGGAATCGATGACAGCGCGCCGCAGAGGTTCCGCTACAAGCGACTGTCCCGCTGATCCGGCGCGATTGGTCGACTCGAACCCGAGAGACCCGCCTCGGCTTGACCCGGCGCAGGGTTTGCGATAATCAAGAGACAGGAAGGTCGTTCCGCCGGCCATGCACGCAGTTCCCCGCCGAACGAGTCGGCCGGCTTCGCGAGGTTCGGTATGCGAAATGAACCAGCGCGAGGCGTGAATCCGTGCGAGGTAAAGGAGCAACGCCGTGAACGTGTGTATTCGTTACTGCTCTGCCTGAGGGTATGAGCCCAAAGCCGTCAGTTTGGCGGCCGCTTTGCTGAACCAGTTCAAGCAGAAGATCAAGGGCCTGACTCTGCAGCCTTCCCAGGGTGGGTGTTTCGAGGTCAGCTTCGACACCGAACTGGTCTACTCGAAACTCAAGACCGGCCAGTTCCCCGACGAAAAAGCCATCGTCAGCGAACTGAAGTCCCGCTTGTGACGCCAGTCTGCGTGCAAGTCGAGTCCGCTTGAAGCAGGGCCTGTTGGAGACCCGGGCCTGCTTGAGACCGGGGCCTGCTGCAGGAGTTTCTTGTTCAGGCACCGCCGGCTTCAGGCGCGGGACAGGAATTCCCCGGTTCTCGTATCGATCTTCACGCGTTCACCCTGGCTGATGTACTCGGGCACCTGGACGACCAGACCTGTCTGGAGAGTGGCCGGTTTGTTGCGGCCCGTGGCGGAATTGCCGCGCACGCCCGGTTCGCATTCAGTGACGGTCAGTTCGACAGCGGTCGGCAGTTGAATGCCGACGCACTCGTCGTTGTAGATCATCGCCAGCATGCCCTCGAGGTCCTCGGTAATGTAGTAGCGGGCGTCTCCCAGGTGCTCGAGGCTGACCGCCCACTCGTTGTAGTCGGTCTGATCCAGGAAGTACATCGAGGTGGGGTCCGCGTACATGAACTTGACCGATCTGCGTCCGAAGTCGGCTTGGTCCATGCTCTCTCCGCTGCGGAGCGTGATGTCGGTCTTTTGTTTCGTCACGAGATTCCGGCCGCGGAACTTGTAGATCGTGGCTGCTCCCCGAGCCGACGGAGACTGCACATTAACGGACTCGATCAGAATGGGAGCGCCCTGGTAGTTCAGCACGGCTCCCGGCTTGATTTCTTTGGCTTGCATGGGATCTCGTTCCTAGGGCTCGACGTGCCGGTCGCCAGGAAGCACGTTGAGTGAAACATTGCCGATTACATGAACGATCCGGACTGAGGATCAATGGCGACCCCCGAACAGGCGCGGGATAACCGGTCTAAAACGATCAGCAAGGCGGCCGGATCCAGGAATTCGTCCTCTTCTTCTCCATCGGCCATTCGCTGCTCGAAATGGAAGATATCGAATCGCGCGTCGCATTGCGACAAGTGTTTCAGTTTCTCGCGATCGTCACCCGTCATGGAACTCCGGGAGACTTCCTGGGTCAGTTCGGCGACCTGTTCCGTGACCTCATCGCCCGAAACGTAGGAAATATCCATGGCTGCGAAATCGTCAGGGGACGTGAGCGTCAGCGAATCCAGATGTCCCTTCCGGTCGGCTCGCACGTCCGTCACGTCGAACCGGTTGTCGTCCCCCACGATGGAACGCACCGCGTCGTCAGCACTCGGCCGATCCCGTTCGCGAAACAGCACGAAGTAGGTTTCACGCCACTGGTACCTATCGTCTCCAAAGAGCGACATGCGATCACCTTTGTTCCTGATCCGGGTTCTTGCCTGTCTGCCAGAATTCAATTGCTGCGAGAAGTCGGTCTCGTTCCTCGCGATTCGCCCAGACGGACTCCTCGACTTCCAGTCGGATCTCGTATTGGCCTTCGCGGACACACTCGTCATCGCCGCAGAAATGCGGCAGGTCCGAGATCCAGAGGACGCGATAAAGCGGCACGTGCTTGTCGTCGATCTTGCAGAATATCGATCCCACGTCTGACCTCACCCGTGCACGTTTCCGAGTTCTGCGGACCGGCGCGTGGCTGCCTCCACTGCGTCGATAACCGCCGAACGCAGGCCGCATCGTTCGATGACTTGCAGGCCGGCAATGGTCGTTCCGGCCGGGCTGGTGACGCGGTCCCGCAGCACGGCCGTATGTTCGCCGGTCGACAATACCATCTGGGCGGCGCCAAGCACGGTCTGGGCCGCCAGCGCCGTTGCCACATCTCGCGGCAGGCCGACGCGAACGCCCCCGTCGCTCAACGCTTCGATGAAAGTATAGACATAGGCGGGACCCGACCCCGACAGCCCCGTTACCGCGTCCAGATGTTTCTCCTCCAGCTTCCAGGCTGAACCGACTGTGCGAAGCAGGATCTCAACCTGTCTGGAATCCTCCGCCGAGGCGCCGGGCCCAACTGCAAAGGCCGAAGCGCCGAAGCCGATCAGGCACGGAGTGTTCGGCATGACTCGGATGACGCGTGTATGCTCGAACGACTCGGCCAGCACGCGAATCGGCACTCCAGCCAGCAACGATACGAGCAGTTTGTCCGGGCTGCCGATCGCTCCCAGATCCTCGGCCACGTTCCGGAGACTCTGCGGTTTTATTGCCAGCACGATGATGTCGGACTGGTCGACCACCGACCGATTGTCGGCGAGGAGTCGGCTCGCCGGGACGTCGTTCTGGAACTGCTCGGCTGCCGCAGGCACCGGATCGTGCCCGACAATTTCCGTAACGCCAGCTGACTTCGCGATCCCCTGAGCGAGGGCTCTCGCCATCTGGCCCGTCCCGATAAAACCGATTCGCTGGTGCGACATATGGCTTGTGACCAAGGGAAACAAACGCGTTGCTTAAAGGTACTTATGCTACGGCAAACAGGGGAGCGACACAACGCGGCCGCAGCTGCCGTCAGAGGCGGCGGACAGTGCTGTCAGGTCAGATTCCAGGCGTTGGGGGACCGGGGCGTTTGAGTTGCCGCCTGCGAAATTGTCCGACAATGAACTGGACCCGCTTTTGGGTTTCTGGGACACTCGCCCACCCTTCGGAGTCGAGCATTCGTATGGAAAGCGAACGCCGACTTCGCCCTACCTATGGAGGTGGATCATGCAGGTTGTACTGCGGCGCGGGATGCCCGCGGGACTGGCGGTCGTAGTTGCTTTGTTGCTGGCGGCGCCCTCACTGGCCGCGGACTCGAGTTCGGGTTCGTGGTGGAATCCGCTCAACATCGGTGGAAAGTCGACGAGCAGCAGCTCGAAAAGCCCGGCGTCGCGCGACAGCGGGACGAAGACTTCACTGACCAGCGGTGCCCGCTCCAAGAAATCGAAAGAGCCGGGTACTTGGGATAAGGTTACCACCGGGACCAAGAACTTCTTCAACAGTCTGAATCCGTGGGCTGACGATTCCAAGGATTCGGCAAGTTCGAAAGGATCCGGGGCTTCACGCAAGACCAACGTCTCCGCGACGAAGCCTCGCGGAAAGAGCAACGAGAAGGGCGTCTTTTCGTCGTGGATGAGTCCCGAACCCGAGGAAGAGAAGATCAATTCGGTGAACGACTTCCTCAAGCTTCCGAAGCCGCAGTGATATAGTTTCCGCACAGTGTGCTCGGTCGCTGCGCCGGTCGGTCTGCCGGCGGCGCATCGACTCGCCGGCACGCTGTATTCAGGCTCGCAGTGTCGGATTCAGCCGACTGAGTCAGCAGATGCGGCATCATGTGCCGGAACGTCCGGACGAGTAGAATAGTCCGTTATGACAACGGACTTGATACTCGGAACCGCTGGGCACATCGATCACGGCAAAACCGCGCTCGTCCGCGCTCTCACGGGGGTCGACACGGATCGGCTTCCCGAGGAGAAACGCCGCGGCATCACGATCGAGCTTGGTTTTGCCGAACTGCTGGTGGGCGATTTCCGGCTGGGAATCGTCGACGTTCCCGGGCACGAGCGGTTCGTGCGCAACATGCTCGCCGGCGCGACGGGCATGGATCTGGCCATGCTCGTGGTCGCTGCCGACGACTCGGTGAAACCCCAGACCCGCGAACACTTCGAGATCCTCCGCCTCCTCGACTTGCGGGCCGGTGTCATTGTGATCACGAAATGTGATCTTGTGGAACCCGGCTGGCTGAGTCTCGTCGAGGACGAAGTCCGCGAACTCGTTTCCGGCTCCTTCCTCAGTCAATCGCCGCTCGTTCGCACGAGCACGGTGACCGGACAGGGGCTGGATACTCTGAGGGACGAGTTGGCCAAGGCGGCTTCGCGCGCCGCTGCCAGGCGAATGTCGCTGGCCGGCCGCTCGCCGTTCCGCATGGCAATTGATCGCATGTTCACGATCGCCGGACACGGAACGGTTGTGACCGGCAGTGTGAGCAGCGGCGGGGCCTCCGTCGGCGACGAGTTGTCCATCGAGCCGGGGGGGAGGCGAGTGCGGGTGCGAGGGCTGCACAATCACGACCGGGCGGTCAACGATGTGCACCGGGGGCAGCGGGCCGCGATCAACCTGGCCGGAGTTCATCACGATGATCTGATGCGCGGCCAGGAACTGTGTTCACCGGGCCACCTGGTGCCCAGTCGCGTTCTGACCGCAAGCCTGGCGATGCTGAACTCGATGAGCCGGCCGTGCCGCGATCGGACCCGCGTCCGGCTGCATGTCGGCACGGCGGAATTGACGGCCACTCTGAGACTGCTGGGTCGCGATCGCCTGCAGGCCGGGGAAAACGGTCTGGCTCAGTTCTTCCTCAGCCGGCCAGCAGTCACGGTGTGGGGGCAGCCGTTTGTCGTGCGGGCGGAGTCGCCGTCGGTGACGATTGGCGGCGGAATCGTCCTCGATCCGAATGCCGAGCGCATCCGTTTGGCTGACGAGGAGACTCTGTCCTGGGTGGAACGACTGCGTTCAACCGATGAATCCGTCCGCGCCTCGGCGGCTCTGTACTTCGCGGGCCTGCGAGATTGGGTTCCGCTCGACCTGTCTCGCACAGCAGGCATTGAAGAACCGGACCGCGTGGCTTCGGTCTTAAGGCAACAAGGCGAACTGCGGGAAATCGTCGTATCTCCGACGCGCACCTTTCGAGTTCACCAGCGTGCATTCGAGCGGCTTTGCCAGCGATTGGAGGCTGCGCTGGGGCGATTGCACGAACGCCACCCGCTGCGGACCACGCACGACCGAATTGCCTTGTTTCAAGGCCTGAGGTACGCAGGAGAGGACGCCGTGCTGGCAGCCGCACTGCAGTTCCTGAAAAGCCAGGGGCGGGTAGTGCTGTCGGACAGAGGGGTCGCTCTGGTAGGTCACGGGCCGCGACTTTCTCAGAATGAACGGAAGTCGCTCCAGCAACTGATCGAGGTTTTCCGCAACCACGGAATCTCCACGCCGAGCGTGGAGGAGTGCCAGCGGTTGATTCCTCGAAGTCAGGCGTCGCTGCCTCAACTGCTGGCGCTGGCTGTCGAAAATCAGGATCTGGTGGAAATCGCACAAGGCTATTACCTGCATGCCGAATCCTTGCGAGCCGTGCGCGAACAATTGACCCGGCAGCTGGCTGGCAGCGAGGGGCTGACGCTGAGCCAGATTCGAGAGATGCTGAATACGACTCGAAAGTACGCTGTCCCGCTGTGTGAGTATTTCGACCGGATCGGATTCACGGAGCGCCGAGGTGATTTGCGGATCCTGAATGCCCTTTTCCGTCCTGAAGCCGGCCCTGTATCGTGAGACCACTCGGTACCGGCCCGCGCCACGCAAAGGTATTTCCATGAACAACCCCGTACTGCGATCGATACCGTCCGTCAGTGAACTGCTGGAAAGCCCTCCGCTGCGGCGACTGGTTGACCGTGTCAGCCACAACGTCGTTGTCGGCGGCGTGCGAACGTTTCTGGACAACCTGCGCCGCGATGTGCAGTCTGCCGCCGCCGAGATGAAGATGCCGGCCGTGGGCGAACTCGCGGAGAAAATTGCGGATTGGATTGTCCACGAGGAGCGGCCCACGCTCCGGCCGGTAATCAATGCGACCGGGATCATATTGCACACGGGTCTCGGCCGTGCGCCTCTTGCGGCCGACGCGGTCCAAGCTGTTGCGGAAGTGGCCTCCGGCTACGCGACTCTGGAAGTTGATCCGACGACCGGAGAGCGGTCGCAGCGCACGCTCGGCGTTGCCAGGCTGCTGACCGAGTTGACGCGGGCCGAATCGGCCACCGTCGTGAACAACAATGCGGCCGCGACGCTGCTGACGCTCACGGCGGTTGCCGCAGGACGAGAGGTTATCGTTTCGCGGGGCCAGTTGATCGAAATTGGCGGAAGCTACCGTTTGCCCGATGTCATGACTGCCAGCGGCGCCAGGCTGCGCGAAGTGGGGACTACCAATAAGACTCGACTCTCCGACTACGAAGCAGCCATCAATTCCGAAACGGCTGCGATCCTGCGAGTGCACACGAGCAACTTCCGCGTCGTGGGGTTCACCGAAGAAGTGCCCATCGACGAACTCGTTCGGCTCGGCCGCCGGCGGCAACTGCCGGTGATCGATGATGTGGGGTCGGGGGCTTTGATCAGCCTCGCGGCTTACGGGATTCACGACGAACCGGTGGTTTCCGAGAGCGTTCGCTGCGGCGCGGACCTTGTCCTGTTCAGCGGCGACAAGCTTCTCGGCGGGCCCCAGTGCGGCGTCATCGTGGGCAGCCAGTCGATGGTGCAGAAAATCACCTCCCACCCGATGATGAGAGCAATGCGAGTCGACAAGTGCACGCTCGCCGCTCTGGCCGCAACGCTTCGCCTCTATCGGGATCCCCAGTCACTCGAACGGTGTGTCCCGATCTTCCAACTGCTGGCCACACCCATGGCCAACCTCAAAAACCGCGTGGAGCGACTTGCTCCGCAGATTGCCCTGTGCCCGGCCATCGCCTCGGCCGATCCGGTCGAAACGACGAGTTTCCTCGGCGGAGGTGCTGTGCCCGCCCAGGAAATCGGCACATGGGGCATCGCACTGGCTCCGAAAGCAGGGAGCGTTGCGGATCTCTCGAACCGGCTGAGGACCTGCGAACCGGCGATTTTCAGCCGAGTGCAGAAGGACCGGGTATTGCTTGACCTGCGGACCGTGTTTCCCGCCCAGGACATTGCGCTGGTTCAAGCGATCGAGACGCTCGGGGACAAGCTGCAGCCTGCCGCCACGCCACCGGCAAAAACCGAGACGAAAGAGTCCTGAGAGCGGTCGATGGCAGTGTGGGAAGAAGGCCGGCGTCCGGAGTCCGGAACGAAACAAATCCCGATCCGGCATCCGCCGTCCGGCGGAGCGGAGGCCGTTCATCGCGAGCCGGCGGATACAATCATCGATCGCCGCCGAGAGGCACCCCTCTGAGGGGTTATTTCTATTCTCGCTCGCTCGATCGAGAATAGGCAGCGTACTTGGAGGCTGCTGAAGTGAGACCGTTCCGATACGGCGGATTGCCTCCATGATGGTTGTCTTTGAGTTTGCAGCAAGAGCCGTTTTCCGCCGTTTTTTCAATGCAGTATTCGCGGGTGGCAGGTCGAATGCTTCGTGCATTGATGTTCATCGCTGTCGGTCTTTCCTCGCTTGCAATCGGGGAATGCGCCTGCGCAGCCGAGGAATATCATCCTTGGGCGCTCTTCGAAGTCGGCAGTTGGAAGAAGGTGCGGGTCGTTACTGAAACGCTCGGGGTTGACGGAAAGGTCGAGAGTGTCAGCACCACGGACACCCGCACCACGTTGACGGCCTTCGACGATACCTCGTACTCGCTGAAGGTCGAGGCGACGGTGGAAGTGGCCGGCCGTCGTTTTCAGACCGAACCCAAAATCGTCAGGCAAGGCTTTTATGGCGAACAGCCCGGACAGGCTTCCGACCTGAAGGTGGTTGGTTCTGGAGAGGTAGTTGTGTGCGGTCGCCGTTTTCCGACGCAACTTCAGGAGGTCACCGTCAACAACAAGGACGGGAACCGAATCACGCTGCTGCATTTTTCCAAGGACACGGCTCCCTACGTACTCAAGCGAGAAACCAGAGCGGTCGGAGATGCATCAGGCGGGCCGTCGGCCGTCGAATGCTCGGTTGAAGTGCTGGCGATCGACATGCCGTACAAAGTGCTGACCGAAATCAAGCCCGCTGCTTTCGTTCGCACGATCCAGATGCAGAAGAACGCAGTTGCCTTATCCACGATCGAGGTGCAATGCGTGGATGTTCCCGGGGCAGTCGTGTCGCACAGTTCACAGGAATTCGACGCGACAGGTCGACTCGTTCGTCGCAGCACACTCGACCTAGTCGACTATGATATCGCCCGGCCCGTTCAAACCTCGGTCATTCCCAAGAAAGATGAGCCGCGCCGGCGGTTTTTCCGCCATTCCCGCAATCGCCGCCAGTAACCTCTGAAGGGGGGCGGTGCAGCGATTTGCGTGCCTGCATCAGCGAACAAGCGTGCCGGGCACGTTCGCACGCGCGTGGCCACTGCTTCTGCTTTCTTGCACCGTGTGCCGACGGAGATTCCCGCTGATTGGCGCGTCCGCCGAATGGTACTCAGAGTGGTCGTTGTCAACCGGGTCAATTCACCAGATAATGCGCGCGGACCGTTTGGTAACCCCCTGACCCGTTCCCTTACTTGGGTGCTCCATGGAAGACAAAATCGCGTACGCGGCGATTACTTTTGACGACGTTCTGCTCTCCCCCCGTTACAGCGATGTCGTCCCGGCTGAAGTTGATGTGCGCACGCAATTGACTCAGCGAATCTCCTTGAATATTCCGCTGCTCAGCTCCCCCATGGACACGGTTACCGAGAGCGAACTGGCCATCGCTCTGGCTAAAGAGGGGGGGCTGGGTATCATCCATAAGAACATGTCGGTTCAGGCACAGCGTGAGGAAGTCTATAAGGTCAAGCGAAGTGCGAATGGCATCATCGTTGACCCAGTCACGCTGTCACCAGATGTACCAGTTTCCGAAGCCAAGAAGCTGATGGAGCAGCACAACGTCTCCGGCATCCCGATAACTAGTCAAAATGGGAGGCTTGCGGGGATTTTGACGCGCCGTGATCTGAAGTTTCTCGAGCAGAGTGATCTTCCCATCTCCAGTGTTATGACGAAGGAGAACCTTGTAACGGCTACGGGGGAAGTAACGCTTGAGGAAGCTGAGAAGATTTTAACGGCGAAAAAAGTGGAGAAACTTTTGCTGGTTGACGAATCATACATCCTGACCGGACTGATCACGATCAAAGACATCGACATGATGAAGCGCTTCCCGAGCGCTTGTAAGGATAGGCAAGGTAGGTTGCGGGTTGGCGCGGCAATCGGAGTTTTCGACTACGAGCGAGCTAGCAGCCTGATTGAAAGCGGAGTGGATGTGCTGGTGGTTGACAGCGCCCACGGACACTCGGCCAACGTCATTCAGACAGTTCGAGAAATCAAGAGTAAATGGGATATAGAGGTCATTGCCGGGAATGTGGCGACGGAGGAAGGTTGCCGCGATTTGATTCGAGCCGGCGCGGATGTGGTGAAAGTGGGGATCGGGCCCGGATCGATTTGCACGACGCGTGTGATTTCGGGAGTGGGCGTACCTCAGATTTCAGCCATTTACAGCGCCGCGAAGGCAGCCCGGGGCACGGAAGTCAAGATCATCGCCGACGGCGGGATCAGGTACTCGGGTGATTTGACAAAGGCCATCGCGGCCGGCGCGAATGCGGTAATGATCGGAGGGTTGTTCGCTGGTCTGGCCGAGAGTCCTGGCAAGACCATCCTTTACCAGGGTCGCACTTTCAAAGTGTACCGAGGGATGGGGTCCTTGGGGGCGATGGTCAAAGGGTCGAGCGAACGATATCGGCAGGGAAGTGTTGACGCCGGTTCGGGCAAGCTGGTGCCGGAAGGTGTCGAGGGGCGAGTGCCGTTCAAGGGCCCGCTCAGCGATTTCGTGTACCAGTTGGTGGGGGGACTGCGTGCCGGCATGGGTTATTGCGGCACGCGCACGATTGAACAGTTGCGAACGGACACGCGGTTCATACAGGTCTCACCAGCGAGTGTAAGAGAGAGTCATCCTCATGACATCGCGATTACGCAGGAAGCACCGAACTACAGCCCCGAATACACAGCCAAAGGCAACACGAATTGAGAGTGGCTCTCTTTATTTGTACCGTGCCGCGTTGGGCCGGCTATTGGCTGGCACGGGTTGGTTGAGCGTGGCGGTTCTGGTCGGCGCAGCGTCTTCGGCTGCCGACCTGGCCCCGCCGGCTCCCCTGAATGTTCCGGTTGATGCCCGGGAGATTTCGGCCAGCGAGACGGTTACCGCCCCGGCGGGTCGGGTCGGGTCCCAGGTGAAGGCGCAGTGGTCTCAGACCAAGACGAGACGGCTGGGCGGTGGCGAAGTCTGGCGAGAAAAAGGCGGCGCCCCGCGTCGGACGTCTGCAGGTTCCGGGGCTTTCGCGGACGGTTCTTCGGCCGGTCGTGTTTTGAACGCGACGGTCTCCAGCTCAGCCTCGCTCGGATCCCTTGTGCGGACCGCCTCGGAAAATCGTCCCGTGGATCCGCTGGAGGATCCCTTCGGAGACAAGAGCAAGGATCGAGTAACGCCGGCTTTCACCTCGGCGGTTTCGGATAATCTGGCATCACCGTCCAATTCGCCTGCTCCGCCGCTGGCGGCGCCTGCGCCGGTTGTTCCTGATGGGGCTGCTCCTCGGTTGGCGCCGCCGATGAGCGAGGCTCCTGAAGTCGTTCCTCCAAAGGTCACACCGGCTCCGCCGGTTCTTGCTCCGATTCCTCCGGCTTCTCCTGCGACGCCGAGCGTACCGCCGGCGGACGCGTCGTCGGCTCCTCGCGAGAACGGTTCGTCATCCAGGCCGATGCCCTTTGAGGAACGGCCGAAGAACACCCGGTATAACGGTCGAGACTGCAATGACGAGTTGAACGGGTGCCAGGTGGCTCGCGATTTCGTCAAGGCGGCTTCGATTCGCAAGATCTCCCTCGACATCACTCCGGGCCACACGCTGGCCAAACTCGACGGCTCTTGGGATCAGGCTTACGAGCAGCAGGTCGAGCAGAACATGGAGCGAGTTCCCAGTCGCGAGTTCCGCGACCGCCAGGGCCGAGTCATTGCCGAGGGCCGCATGCGGGACTTCCGCCACGGACGGGTCCTGATCGAAGATCCGTCCGGCAAGTCAATGAAGATTCCGTTTGCCGATCTGAGCGAAGAAGACGCGTGTTTCGTCACATCCTGGTGGAGCATTCCCACCGAATGCGCGCTGGATGACTCGGGCTACGATGGACGGCAGTGGACCGATACGACATTGGCCTGGAAAGCATCGGCCGTATGCAGCAAGCCGCTCTACTTTGAGGAAGTCCAGTTGGAACGCTACGGGCATTCGGCGGGTCCGTTTGTCCAGCCCGTGCTTTCGACGGCGCATTTCTTCGGCAGCATTGCCGCTTTGCCGTACAGCATGGGGATTCACCCTCCGACCGAGTGCAGGTACCCGTTGGGCTACTACCGTCCGGGCAGCTGCGCCCCCTGGCTCGTGCCGCCGATCCCGCTCAGCCTGCGTGGCGGCTTGATGGCTGCCGGCGCCTATGTGGGTGGAGTGTTCATCATTCCCTGATCGTCACCGATCAGTGCGTCGTCTAGGTATCTGGGAGCGATTGGAAGGAACGGCGAGACGATCTTCGTCTCGCCGTTCTCGCATTCTTGGGCGGGCCGGGCGAACCGATCAGCCAAGCGGACACTGGCCGGACCCGCATTGCGGTCCGCCGCATCCGCCCGTCATGGCGGGGCAGGCGGGCAGTTGACGGCTCTGAGCCGTGTGGGCGGCCGCGACGCTGAATTGCTTCTGCAGGCGTTTTCCGCCACACTGCGGGCAGGCGGGCTGATCACCGTCGCTGCGCACAAGTGCCTCGAAGTGG
The DNA here is from genome assembly GCA_903863885.1 of uncultured Planctomycetaceae bacterium. GTDB lineage: Bacteria > Planctomycetota > Planctomycetia > Pirellulales > Pirellulaceae > CAIPEB01. Next base: position 24,088 of record CAIPEB010000011.1, read on the forward strand.
TTCTCGCATTTCTGACAGGTGTATTCGTAGATTGGCATGGCTCGGTGATTCCGCAATGCTGAAGGAGTGCCGGTTCCGCAATAGACTGGCCCAGTTGTCCGCTGGACTCCCACAGCGATTCTACGCAATGCCCGTTTCGCTGGGAACGTCGGTCCGCGTTCGAGCGAGACCTGCCGGCCGGGCGGCTGAGAGGTTCGCCCTCGCGATATTCAAGGAGCAGACGCCATGAGTCAACAGCCCAACGAACAACCTCCTGCCGCGAGGTTTCTCACCTGTGCCCAGTCGCGGAATGTGGACGAGCGGGCGATCGGCAGTTACGGGATGTCGGGACTGGTTCTCATGGAAAATGCCGGACGCGGATGTGCGGACGTGCTGTGCGGCCTCGGAGTCAGCGGGCCGGTTCTGATTTGCTGCGGACGGGGAAACAACGCCGGCGACGGCTTTGTGATGGCGCGGCACCTCGATCTTCGGGGGCATCGGGTGAAAGTCCTGTTGTGGGGCGAACCGGATTCTCTGCGGGACGATGCGGCGGCAAATTACCGGATCCTGGCGAAGTCCGATGTGGAGATCGAGATCTGCGGCGGCGAGGTGAACGAAGTTGCCGTTTCCCGTCAGTTGGCGGAGGCGGACTGGCTGGTGGATGCGCTTCTGGGCACCGGGTCGCGGGGAGTGCCGCGCCCTCCCCTGAACAGCGTGATTGCGGCCATGAATGCGGTTGCGTGCAGAAAACTGGCAGTCGATCTGCCGAGCGGATTGGATTGCGACACGGGATTCGCCGCCGATGCGACGTTCCGCGCCGATCACACCTGTACATTTGTCGCTTCCAAGGTCGGGTTTCTGACCGAGTCCGCCGGGCCTTTTTTGGGGCAGGTGCACGTGCTGGACATCGGCATTCCCCGCAAGCTCTTGCACGAGATGCTGGATCAGGGTGTGGATGCGTCGGCCCGTCCCGGCGGGAGAGGGCACTCGGCAGGGCCTGACCGATAACGCCGCGACGGCCTAGGATTCGGCCCGAGGACGCGACGAAGGCTCCGGAGGCGGCGAAGGCGGTTCATAAACAAAGTCCTTCCACTTCATGGCCCGCCCCAGCGGCTCCACGCGGAGAATGACTTCGCCGCCCTTGAATATGCGGACGGTTCCCGTCGACTGGCTCACGACCACGGCGATCGCATTGGTTGCCTTGCTGATCGCGGCTGCCGCCCAATGCCTTGCGCCGAGCCCTTTGGAGAGTGTGAGGTGCTCGTACGGCGCGTTGATGATCTGGCAGGCCTTCTCCACGACGCCGTCCGGCGAGACGATGAAAGCGCCGTCCAATTGGGCGACTTCCTTGATCGATTCGCGGGCGCGGGAGTCGTGCACGTTCCGCTCCTTGCGGCTGTATCCTTTGACCGCGTCGAATCCGGCCGGGTGCGAGTGGTTCAGGACTCGTTTCGTGTCCCCGACCACGAGCAGTGTTCCGACCGGTTTCCCCTCGCGGCCTTCACGGCCGATCTCCACGGCCAGATCCACGACGGACTTCAGCGTGTCCAGCGGTACGCTCGTCTCGATCTGACGCAGGTCCCGTGCGGTCAATCGTCCGAGATGTTCGTCGAGCCGAATGCAGCTGATCGTGTCAATCAGATCGGCCTCAAAGCCGGCGTAGACGGCGACCACGGTCGCACCGGGTTCGAGGATTTCGTCGGCGATACTCTCGAGCATCGCCTGCTCGAGACGATCGAACACGGGCGCATCGTGCATTTCCAGAAGCACCGTCGTCATTCCAGCCTGTTTCGCTGCTTCGATGACTTCTTTCGAGCTTGCTGCGATCAGCACCTTGTCGTTGCCGGCCCGCGACTTCAGGTCGTTCCAGTCCGTCATCTCGTCGAGCATGATGAGCAAGGCGTCCGACTCCGAAGCCTCGCGCAATCGCACCGCCAGATCCAGAATCGTCGAGAACTGCGTGATGGATTTCTGCGTCTTCATGCTCGGGGGTAGTGCGCAGTAGCGCCGTGGGTGTGTGTCGCGGATGATGCCTGCCGGCTGTGTTCCCCCCAGAGACTTCCGAGCGGGGATGTCCTGAAAGCTACCGCGGGACGGAATGCAATGTAGCTTCGTCCGCATCGTAAGAAGTTTCCGGCAGCAGGGCAACGTCTTTTCGCGATTGCGGATCGCCCAATCGCAGCTGATCCGCTGTGGCTGCCGTCCGCTTCGCGGGAGTTCATCGCGCTGCGCCGACAGGCTCGCTGCCGACGGGGGACGCCGCGGCCGATGCACCGAAGAAGAGTGCCGCTATTGACGCGCGGTCAGGAAGGGGCGGTTCCCGGGCTTGCTGCCGAAAACCCGCTCGTCATAGAGTGCCAGGGAGTGCAGGGCGTGGCCCTTCGGACCGACTCCCCATTCGTGGTCGCGATTTTCCAGGAACTGCCCGCAGAGATAATCCACCGTCTTCACCACGTGAGGTTCGGTCAACTCCTCATCGGGAAGCGAAAACGCCAGCCATTCAAACATGTGCCCGGTTGTCTCGAGGGCGCGGTTCATGTCATCGGATTTCTGGCGAGATCGGAACCAGTCGGTACTGAAACTGCCGTCCGGATACTGCAGCTTGAACGCGTAACGTTGGTAGTCCTCGATAAACGTCTTCGCCCGCAGCCATTGCCCGACCACCGGTTCGCCCCGTTGCTCCCGTTTGCGGACCGCGTAGCTGAAGCCCATCAGCCGGTGCGTGCCGCCGCAGCATGCGCCGACAATCGGCTGCGTCAGCTCCTCGCGAATGATGCGGGGGATGTCCCACCGCTCTCTTTTTCGGGTCGTCCAGGAAGCATCCGAATCGAGGTAGTGAATCAGGCCGACGAGTTTGAAATTGAGTTCCAGTCCGGATTCGCACGTGCTCTTTTCAAACTCGACCAGATCCGCCACCGTGAAATGGTACCGGTCAACCACGATCGGGTGGTCGATCGGCACCTTGCACTGGGCCAGCATGAACAGCAGTTGCGCGTCATGTCCCTGCACGCCGGGACCCGACGTGGGTTGCAGCTTTCCCCGTCGCACCTCCAGAATCTGCAGGTCCTGGCCCTTGCCATTGCGGCAAAGCCAGTTCACGGCGTTGACCCGGTGGCCTTGGACAATAACCTCGGTGTCGATTCCGAATGCCAGCATGCCGTGCATCAGGCCCCACGGACTGCGGACTGTCGAGTCTTCAGGGCGGGCGAAGTGAAGTCTCAGGCATTCGCGGATCCGTTCGCGCCGCTGCAGGAACTCGGCCGTGGTGCGAATGTCATCCGCTTCGATCGGTGAGACAGCGGGGCCTGCGATGCTGCGAGGCGCGGCCTCCTCATGCCGACCGGCTTCCGTGTCTGGCGGAGTATTGTCCGCCGGTTCGTCATCAGACTCGTCCGCCGACTCGGCCGGTGAATTATCTTCGCTTGCGTCCTGGTCGCTCAACGATTCTCGCGCAACGAACCCCGAAAGAGGAAGGCGAAATGCCGTAACCTGACCATTCGCCGGGCCAGCGGTCAGGTCCGTAAGAAGAAACAGCGAAGACAAGGGCACCAAAGCCCGCAAGATCGCACTCTGGAGGCATCGCTCGTAGTTCATGAGTCCGTTTTCCCTTTTTCAACCCACCTCTAGGGTGTCTCCGCTTTGGTTTTGCGATCCTGATTCCTAGGATCGGTTATGGCGATCGTAGATGTTTATCCGGCTGCGCCATGTACGGGTAACGCAAGATTGGCTAAATGGGGGGGTGGGCTGGTTTGCATCGGTTCCGGAGCATCTGTTTCGCTATGGCCACAGTTGAGTCGGTCTGATATAAACCGCCGCCCTGTCTGCATGAATGGCATCATCCTTACGGCGCGGGACCGGAGCACGCCTTGTCTTTAATGAACTACTTCAACGGGTTCGGACGAGCGGCGATTGCCCTGCTGGCACTCGTATTTTGCGCACTGCCGGGATGCGTAGACGGTCCGTTTTCCCGAATGGCCGAATGGAATCCCTGGTACACCAAGCAATGGCAGAAAGACGAAGCCAAGGGGCCGACCTTTCATAAGCGGTTCGCTGAACTTCGTTCGCTGCAGTCGCAGGCATCCAGACTATCCCCGGAAGATCAGGCGGCCTACATCAACCAGCTCGCGGTGCTCATCCGGTCAGACAGCAATCCGGTCATTCGCGCGGAGGTTGTGAGGACGCTGGCGTTGTTCCCGAATCAGGCAATTATTCCCCCGCTGCGCCAGGCGCTGACCGACGAAGAGCCGAGTGTGCGAATCGCGGCCTGTCGAGCCTGGGGGAAGGTCGGGGGGGCAGAGGGCCTGCAGTCGCTGGCGGAACGCGTCTCCAAGGATGAGAACATCGATGTCAAGATCTGCGCAGCCAAAGAACTTGGCCAGTTCAAGGATCAGGCTGCCGTCGTAGCGTTGGGATCCGCGCTGGAGGAAAACGACCCTGCGTTGCAGTATCAGGCAATGCAGTCTCTCAAGTCGTGCAGCGGCCGCGACTTCGGTGTCAGTGTTGCCAGTTGGCGCGAGTTCGTGGCCGGTCGCAATCCGCCTCCGCCCGAATCGCCCTCGATGGCGCAGCGTTTGCGTCAGCTCTTCTAGGTCGCGTTGGTCGGCACGCTTGCCGCAAATCGCGAGTGCCTAGCTCACGGGCGTGACCTCACCCAATCGTTTGGCGAGCACGGCGGTGACTCCCCGTTTCAGGCTCGCAATGAGCACGGTCGCCGACTCACTGCCAGGCCCTCGCAGTTGCTTTGCCAGAACCTGCGGATCGATGGGAACTCCGCGCACTTTGACCTCAAGCTGGCCGATGCCCTTTGAGCGGAGGGTCTGTTTCAGCCGCCTGCGATCGAGCGGAAGCACATCGATCACCTCGAAACCGGCTGCCAATGGAGTGGAGATTCGACGGTTCGAAGTGTAATAGGCCACGCGGCGAGCGAGTGCACGCAGTCCGTGCTCCATCGCGAAATGACCGGCCAAGTGAGATGCAAGCAGTGCTGCATGCGGCTCATAGACAAAAGAGCCGGCAGTTTCGTCGACTTCCGGCTCTTGGTCAGGCGTGCCTGTGAAACTGAAGGCAACTCCAGCATGGTCGAGCACGGTCGCCGTGTGCCGGCCCGGAGTTCGTGCCAGCGAGCCGAAAAACGCAATCTGCTGGCGACATTCCCGACGCGTACCCACCCATTCGAGCTCCGCGAGCTGTCTCCATTGTTCAGGCAGGACGGCGGCCGGCGCGAGCTTCATGGCTGCCGAAGGCTGCTGTTCGAGCAGTTTCTCCAGGGCATCGGTGCCGGGGTCGCTCAGTTCCGGCCGCGAACTTCGTCCGCCGCCCGACCGACGATCGGGATCAATGTGCCAGGCGTCGAAACGCGACAGGTTGGTTTGGGTCGCGTCGGCCATGACAAAGCCGGCGGCGGCCACTCCGACGGCTTCGCAATTGGCCCGCGCGAGGCGAATCGCAAGAGGATTGCGATCGATGGCGACCGTCCATCCTCGTCGAGCCAGCCCCATCAGGTCACCGCCGATACCCGTGCACAGATCGGCGATGCGCGCCCCGGCTGGAAATCTCCTGGCCTTGTAATCCGCGATGAGGTCTTCCGTGGATTGTTCCAGGAGCCGCTCGGAAAAGAACATGCGTTGTGCCTGCGAGAACTTCGGCCTCGCCCGCCGACGAAGTTCCAATTGCTCCAGAACAAGATGGGTGCGGTTGGTTCCGATCTTCTGCCGGAGTGACCGGATCGCCGCGGGTGGAAGCGGAGAGCGGTCCGCCGCCAACTCCAACTGGCTCTGACCCGCAGGACTCACGAGCCAGGCGCAGTCCTCCAATTCACTTGAGACCACTTGATCGGTGTACCTGGGCGGCGATGATGATGGCATGTCTGACGCGGTCGAACGACTTTCGATTTACTTGCACCTCGCGCACGCAAGCCAGCTCAGGGGCCGGTTGCACGTGCGCGACCGCTTGCTGATTCTGGCCGGCGTAATAGCGGCCGAGAACAAGCTTACGCGCATCGCGGCCTGCTGTCGACATCGCGTGCTGCAGCACAATCCGCAGCACCTGCTGGGACGGTGGCCGACTCTCTCGGAGGCGTTGGCCGACGCTGATTTTGCGCACTTCTTGCGACATCTCTACCGCCGGTATCCAGACGAGCGGGCGGAAAGAATGCTCGTGACTCTGGGGATTGAGAGAGGGTGTGAACGGGCGACGTACTTCTCCGATGAAGAATACGCGTCATCGCTGCTGAGGGTGCCGTTTACGGCGCTCGAACAGTTCGGCCCTGGCGAAAATCCCTGACGTAACGAATTCAGCGGAACTGCTCGTGATTGCGATGCTGAGGGCAGACCTGAGGCATTCGGTGCGAGTTGACTTGAAGGCATTGAACTCGGTCTGAGATCCGGGTCGATTTTCAAAGGAGGTAAACCCGGGTCGTGGAGTCGATGCAATGCCTGGCAAGCCGACACGCGTGGTGCTGACGTTGCTTGCGTCGGTCGGCATCCCGTATTTGTGGTTCAACGAGGACCTGAGCAAGTGGCTGAAGACGGAAAGCAAACCTCAGCCGACAGCGAACAGTGCGTTCAGCAGTCACTTTTCAGCGATGACCTCCGCTTCGAATCCGGGCGAAGCCCCGGCATCCGCCGGCGCGGGCTCGAGCGTGGCCACGACGCCCGAACCAGGAGGTGCGGCGGCCAAGCCGGGAGCGTGCAATTCAACCTACCTCGCTGAAGTTCTGCGATTTGATATCAATCCGGACTGGGTCGTCGCACGGTGGCCTCGCGTGTCGATCGTGCGCGCTGAACACGACATGCAGGCCTTAAGAGTTCCCTTCGTCAGCGGAACGGGAACGGGAGATATCGCAGGTTCGCTGACCTATTACTTCGACAAGGTCAACCAGGTTCAGCGCATCAGCCTGCAGGGAAGAACCGGCGATGAACAGGGATTGGTCGATCTGGTCACCAAGACATTCGGCCTCAATCCTGAGCCGGCCCTGGGAGCCGGAATGTACGTGGCTCGATGGAATGCCATACCCTCGAGCGTCCTGCGAGTGAGCTACGCTCCGGTGATTCGCAACGATCGCCCCCACGACCGCCTGCAGATCCTTCTCGAAATCAACAGGCCCGATGCGGCGTTCTCGTTGAGCAACGAAGTGCAGGCGATGTTGTTGGAAGATCGAGGCACAAATCGCTGGTGAGCCGCGGGACGCAGAACGGTTTCAGGGAACCGTGTCGGCGCGAGGTGCGGTCTGTAACGACTGCTTCAGAGCGCGGACTTGCGGCTGTAAAATTCCGCACATGAACAGCCAGCCAAACGATGCCTCTCTCCGGTTCCGGCGTGCGCCCGCGCATTGCCGCGCCGAATCGCTCTGGCTGCTCTGGTCGCGCGAGTCACCGGAGACCAGACGCGACTGGCTGACATCGGTTCTTCTTAGGGGCGCAGAGCGAACCGAGTCGTTGCGCGGACTGCTGGAGGCCCGTCGGGCAAAACAACTGGTCGGTGCCGCCTGGGCCGAAGTCCTGCCTGGGCATATGGCGAATGTCTGGCCCCCCCGACTGATTGACAATGAAGATGCCTGCACGGCCGATGGACTGCTCAAGTGGTTGGATCATTTCCTGCATCGCGAGCAGGTGCACCTTGCCCAGGCATTGCCGTCTCCCGGCTGTCTCCGCGACGCGGAAGTCCTGGAGCGGAACGGTTTTTCCAAAGCAGCAGACCTTCTCTATCTTGTCTGGTGCCGAGGGACGCCTATTCCCCGTGTCCACACTGCTTCCAGCGACGACACAGCCTCCGGCAGCCGGTTGGGAGGATTCGTCGTCGAACCGTATTCTCCGGCATCCCGCCGCCGGCTGGCTCTCATTATCGAACAAACCTACATCGAAACGCTGGACATTCCGGCGATGAATGGCCTGCGCAGTATCGACGACGTGCTCGATGGATATTGCCTGAGCATCGCCGACGAGAACCGGCATTGGTTCATCCTGACCAACCAAGACGAGGATGTGGGATGTCTGTTGCTTGCGGACCATGCGCTCTATGACCAGGTTGAGCTGGTCTATATGGGGATCGTCCCGAAATTCCGAGGGAGACGGTGGGGGGAAAGGGTCGCACGATTTGCACAGGACCGTGCATCCGAGACGTTGGGCCGAAATCGGCTTGTACTCGCGGTCGACGCACAAAACTCACCGGCTATTTCACTGTACTTCCGCCTTGGATTCTCCGAGTGGGATCGTCGCGAAGTGTATCTTCGGAGTTACGCTGCCGTTCAGAGGTTGCTGTGAGTCAACGACTTCGGTCGTGCGGGAACTTAAAGGACCAAGCCGGCCGGGTTCGGAAAGGAACAAGTTTTCCACGACCGGCTGGGACGGGGGTTCGGGACTGCGGAGTCAGCCTCGAAGCGATTTTCTCGGGCAGTTTCAATGGTTAGGATCTGAGTCGCGTGGACACAGCCGACTTCTTGTCCGATCTGTTTGACAGGGGTGCTAGCAGACGTACAATCAGCGGCGGTCTGGCGTTCATGGGGAAAGTCGCCCCCGATTGTTGAGGGGCGATTCTGGTTTCAGGATGCACTGCGGCCAATCGGGTGGCCCGTGCTGGGGACGCATTCAGGAAGTGACCAGGGACGAGATGGACGTCGTTTCCGCAATACGACACGGACTGTCCGAAAGGATCGGTCACGAACGATACGGCCTCTGGTTCCATGAGGGCGTTCGGGTCGTCTGCGCCGACGGCTTGGTCACGATCGCTGCCCCCGACCAGTTCCTGCTGGACCGCTTGCGGCGACAATTCAGTCGCGACGTACAGGATGTCGGATCTCAGGTACTTGGAACTCCGGCCTCCGTCGAGTTCGTCGTCATCCCCCCCTCGGTTCCGGATCCGGACGAAGCATCGATTCCCGAGGCACCTGTTATCAGGCAACCGGAGGTCCGCGTTGCGGGAAATTCTGAAGCGCCCGCGGCAAAGTCGGTATTCACCTCGCGGTTTGCCAAGCTGAGCGATTTCGTCGTCGGTGACGGCAATCGGGTGGCCTTCACTGCATCGCGATCAATCGTGCAGCGACCGGGGGCGGTATCTCCGCTGTTTCTCTACGGTCCGACGGGCTGTGGAAAGACCCAGTTGCTCGAGGGGATCTGGTCCGAGTATCGCAGTCGCGCAGGATTGAACAAGGTGCTGATGCTGGCTGCGGAGCAGTTTACGACGCATTTTCTGGAAGCGCTGCGCGGCAGTGGCCTGCCGAATTTCCGCCGGAAGGTGCGTGATCTCGACGTCCTGCTGATCGACGACCTGCAGTTCTTTTCAGGCAAACGTGCGACGATCATCGAGCTGCAGAACACGGTTGAATCGCTGCTTCGCCAGGGGCGTCAGGTGGTTTTGGCAGCGGATCGTTCACCGCAATTGCTGAAGGGTCTCGGACCGGAATTCCTCGGGCGACTCACGGGGGGACTCGTGTGCGGTGTCGAGCCGCCCGATTTCGGTACGCGGCTGGGGATCGCGCGGCAGATGACGCGAAGCCTGGAGATCGATGTCCCCGACGATGTGCTGGAGTTACTGGCCGGGAAACTCCAGGAGGACGCCCGTCAGATATCGGGTGCACTCAACCGTCTGCATGCCGCCAGCGAAGCGATGCAGCAGCCGATCACCTTTGAGTTTGCGATCAGGTCGCTTGACGACATTTTCCGCGCCACGCAGCGATTCGTGCATCTTGTGGACATCGAGCGTGCGGTGTGCGAGATCTTCGGAGTTGACGGCCGATCGCTTCGCGAGAGCGGAAAGTCGAAGACGGTCAGCCAGCCGCGGATGCTGGCGATGTGGCTGGCCCGCAAGTACACACGGGCCGCATTCTCCGAGATCGGCGAATATTTCGGCCGCCGCAGCCACAGCACCGTGATTTCCGCCGAAAAGAAAGTCAACGGCTGGATGGCCAAAGGCGCGACGGTGCAACTCGGCCTGAGTGAATGCCGGATCGAGGAAGCGATTCGACGGGTTGAGTCGCAGCTGCGTGCCGGTTGATTCGCACCCCGATGCCCGGAACGAGTCTCGCGAGCTCGAACCCGCTCTTGTGTCGGCGCGTCGATTTCCAGGTGCCGGCCGTCAGTCCGCACTGCGGCCGTTCGTCCGCACCGCTTTTGAGTCGCTGTCGGGCGGCGTTGATCTGGAGGAGCCGAAAAAAAGCGGAGCCTCCGGGTTCGTTCTCCGGGGCTCCGCGCTATGACGCTAGGCAGCGGGTGCGGTTGGTCTTCAGGCCAGTTTGCCGGTTCCGGGCATGGCGACTTGCGGGGTCTCGATGTTGCCCCATTCATACGCCTTGGGGCTCAGGTCCTGTTTCGATTCAAGAGCCTGTTCCCAGGTGATGTTCTGGCCCGTGTAGCACGCTTCGCGGCCCATGATGGCCATCAGCGTGCTGTAGCACATATAGGTGCCGTTGTTGATGTGTTTTCCCGAGCGGATGCCGGCGAAGAGTGCCTTGTGCTCAAGGTCGTACATGCTCGGCTTCTCGCCCGTGAATCTCCACTTTTCGGCGCCATTGACCTCGTTCTTCAAGATCTTGGCCTGTCCTTTGGAGCCGAATACATAGTCGTCGACATCGCCGTAGCAGCCGGCCATCTGGCGCGTGTACGAGAACGTGCGGACGCCGTTGGGCCATTCGTAGCAGACGGCGAAGTGGTCGTAGATATGGCCGAATTTCGGGTCGGTTCTGACCTGGCGGCCTCCGAGGCCGAAGCAGCTTGCCGGCGTCTTGTCGCCCATGAGCCACAAGGCCTTGTCGAGACTGTGGATGTGTTGTTCCACGATGTGGTCGCCCGACAGCCACGTGAAGTAGTACCAGTTGCGCATCTGGTACTCCATTTCACTCCATTCGGGTTGCCGGCCGCGATGCCACAGCGTGCCGGTCAGGTAGTTTTCCTGGATGCCCGTGATGTCGCCGATCGCCCCGTCCTGGATTCGCTTAATGGTCTCTTTGACCCCGTAGTCGTAGCGCCAGCAGAGTCCGGAAACGATGCTGAGGTCCTTCTGTCGGGCCATCTCGGTCGTTTCGAGCACGCTCCGCACGCCCGTGGCGTCCACGGCCACCGGCTTCTCGCAGAACACGTGCTTGCCCGCCTCGATCGCGGCACGCAGGTGGGCCGGACGGAAGTGGGGCGGTTCGCAGAGCAGCACCACATCGACGCCGCTGTCGATGACTTTCTTGTACGCGTCAAAACCGTGAAACGCGTGATCGTCATCGACGGTGTATTTTCCCTGAAGCTGCCCTTGAAGCACCTTGCGGGCGTCGGCCAGACGATCCGGAAACACGTCGGCCATGGCGGTCAGCCGCACATTGTCTTCGGCGTTCATCGCGTTGACGGCGGCACCGTTGCCTCGACCGCCGCAGCCGATGAGTCCGACCTTCAGTATGTCGCTTCCCGCGGCGTGCACGGAACGGGCCATGCCGAGACTGGCGGCGAGTGAACCTCCGACGAGTGCACCCGTGGAAGTCTGAAGAAACTGTCGCCGACTGGGGCGGGGGGAGGTCTCGTGCTCCGACATGAAAATGCTCCTTGAGGTCAGACGGTTCCGCTAATACCCTTGGTGAACGTCGGGAAAAACGCGGCCATGTTGCGCCGCTCCTGCAGCAGGCCAGGCAGGAAAACATCAGGCGGGAAATCCGGCCCGCAACTCTCGGCCGATCGCGACATGATAGCCGTGTCGAGACCGTCCCTGCAAGCAAATCATGCCTGCGATTTCATCGAACAGTACCCATGTATCGCATGAACTCCGTATCGAGTTTCTGCAGATCTTCTCCGAATGCGCGGCGAAACTCGTCAAGGCGTTCCTGCGGCTCGTCGTTGCGGAGGGGCAGTTTGGCCGAGAGGACCTTGAGGTACTTGACGTAGTCCTCCTGGCGTTTGTGAAGCAGGAAGTAGTTGAAGGCCCAGGCTTCCGAATAGGCGTGCGGCGCCGCCCCCGTATTGCGGAAACGGTCATCCTTGGCGACGAGCGACTCCAGCGAATCCGCGGGGCGGCGCGCCGAGTACTGCTGGAAGTCCGCCAGCCTCACGCGATTCACGTTGTCGACGGATCGCCAGCCCCGGCGGCTCTGCAGATCGGGCGCCTCGAAGTAGACCGCGATGCCCTCGCTCACCCAGAGCGGAATGTCGGCATATCGCGTTTGCAGTCCGCCGTTGAACGCGAGCTGATGGGTGGCTTCGTGAATGATCGTGGCCACCGTGCGTTCCGCCTGCGGAAGCGACAGGAGACGGTTGATGTGCTCCGCGGATGTTCCCCGTCCTGTTTTCGGCAAGGACTCGAGTCCCGTCAGGTCGTACATCGTGATGCGGTTGGTGCGCAGACTGTAATACCCCACAATACTGGGTGTCGCTTCCTTCAGTTCGTCCTGCGCATAACGGGCAAAGTTCTGTTTCGTGTCGAACACGACGGCCAGCATCGGGCCGGGCGGTTCATCGAGCGCCAGGCCCCGCTGTTTCCAGAACGTCGAGAATGCCAGGAAAAGCCGCTCGAACAGTGAACCGCACCAGCGCGCGTAATCCTGGGACGTGTTGTAGGCAATCACGTAATGCGAGGTGTTGTGGATGCGAAAGCCGGGCAATTCGGCGTTGAGCTGGGTTGCGATCTCAGCGGCGTCCCATCGCTTGAAGGGCTTGTCGTCGCTGTGACGCTCGATGATCTCCCCGGGTTGAATCGCCCAGAGAGCACCGGCGCGATCTTCAAGCAGCACGCCGCCGTCCTGGCTTTCCACTACGATCTTGCCCACAGCCTGCCGGGATTGGCCGTCGCGCCGAAATGATATCTGGTCGACTGCAAAACCGGCCTGGGTCGGTAGCGTAAATGCGGCAGCGATTGCCGCCAGCAGTATGCGTTTCATGAGCACAGTATACCCTGAAATGGCAGTGCGAGCGTCGAAGTCCCGAAAACACCAACGGTTCAACCGGCCTCCTGTCGGCAGGGATTTCGTTCCGCGCCGAACCCGCCGTTGTCAGCCGACCACAAGCGAAGGACCAGCATGCTTGCCGCGAACGTGACGGCGACCACAACCAGGCAGATTGCCGCGGCCACGTCGTCCACTCCCGCGTGCATCAGACCGAATACCCGCCCGGGAATCGTCCCGAGGCCGGGTGGCGCTGTCAGGCTGGTGGCCGCCAGATCTCCGATGCACAGCGTGAACGCCGCGAGCCAGGTTGCGGCCGCAACCTGCCATCGCATGGGCAGTTCAACGCACCACAGACTCTGCCAGGACGAGGCGCCGTCAAGCCGCGCGGCTTCCAGGATCTGCGCAGGGATCGTTCGCAACGCGTACCAACTCATCCAGACCGTTACCGGCAGGGCTTTCAGCGTCTGTGCGAGCACCGGAGCCAGGATCGTGTCTTCATAGAGCCAGGCCACCGTCGCGTTGTTCCAGCGATTGAACAGCCAGAGGACAGCCAACCCCACGGCGGGTCCGGGGATTGCGAAACCCGCAGCGATGACCGCCGAGGCAGCCAGTCGTCCCGCGCGAAATCGCCGGGCCAGTCGTCCGAGCATCAGTCCTGCGGCCGACGCCGCAGTTGCCGCCGGCAATCCGATGGCCAGGCTCCAGAAATACTCGTACCGAAACTCGGCTGCCGAGCGGAGCAGCAGTTGCACGGCCTTGGCGGCAGACCAGGATCGAATCCACTCGTCTCCGCTTCGCTGGACCGTCAGACCCAATTGCACCAGGAGGCTGGCCAACGGTGCTCCCGCCATCGTCACGCAGAGGAGCCCCACCCAGACCGCGGCCGGCCACCGCCAAACGCCCAGGCCGTATCTCGGGGGATGGGCACACGAAATCTCACGGGAGGGCATGCCCAGATGGACTGAGAGCGTGACCGCCCCGAAGATCAGCGCAAACCACGCCGCACTCCCGGCGGAAAACGCCGAGACCGTCTGCCCGCAGCCTGTTGGTACGTTGGCCGCCGTTGGGCCGTAGGTGTAGATTTCCTCGGCGTATGTCCGGATCTGGTAAAGGTCGGTCACTGCGATTTCACCGGAAGTGAATACGAAGACGGCGAGCCCGGCGATGACGAAGGACGGCAGCGCACGAACGCACGTGACGTGCAGCGCGACGCGAATCAACCGTCCGTCCAGCAGGGCTGTTTCTTCGAGTTCGGTTTCTACAAATTGCAGCCCGCATCCCGCAATCATGATGACCCACGGCACGGCGGCCATCGCGTGGACCCAGATCGCCGCCGGCCAGCCGGTCAGCGCGAGTTGTTCCGCATTGAAGTTCCAGAAAGAGGGAGAACTCCAGGAAGCCAGCCAGCCTTGTCGTCCAAGGGCCGCGTCCCAGCCGGCGGCCTGCAGATACAGCGGCATGAACAGCATCGCAATGGCCACGGACCAGCACAGTCCTGACCCGGGCGAGGTCGTCCTGACGAGAATCCAGGCCGATAGAATTCCAATCGGCAGGGCGATGGCCGAGACGCCTGCTGACAGCAGGAAAGTGTTGCGCAACAGTGACTCGCCCCGCGGGTCCAGAACGCATGCTGCGCACAGGCCGATCGCGAAACAAACCAGGATTGTCGCGGCCAGAACAGCCGGTTTCCGGCGGAACTGCAGCATGTGCGTACTCTCGCGCGGCCGGAGACGTGCGGAATCCCGCTTCGCGTGTCGCCGATAGCCAAACGGAAGTTATCGGCGGGGCACCGCCGGCTGCGAACTTGCCGTGGCGGTATCGTCGGAGACCAGTTCTTCCGTGAATCTCGCCAGGTATTTCATTTCGCTGTCCGGGCCTCGAAAGCCGACGACCACTTCATCCCAGTCCATCTGCTTGGCAACGATCCGGCCGGCATCCACATCGAACTTGATCGTGCCGTTAGTCAACTGCTGGACCAGCTGCGCCTGGATACGCGGATCGTCGACCGGCGTGAGAACTTCAGTCTTCACCTGAATGGTGGCCAATCCGGTCTGCACTTTTTCCAGCGTGTATCGCTTGCGGATCTTGATGTGATCGACTCGGCCATCGGGCTGACGCACCTGCAACTCGGATGGCTCGTACCACGAGCTGCCCGCATGCACCGGTTTGGGCGGCAGCAGCATGATGATGTCGCCCAGGCCCAGATTGAATTTCGAGGATTCGCCCCCTTTTTCCAGGATCTGGCCGCTGTCGGTGATCGTGGCGCTCGTCAGCGGCTTGCCCACGGTCTTGGCGACCTGCTGGTATTCCGGCGGCGCCTCAGCGCCACTCTGACTGTTGTAGGCGACCTCCGGACGGTCGGAGACCTGCTGCCACATGTCCACATTCTCGACCGAGTGGGTAAACGTGAACTTGCCCTGCGGGTCAACTTCCTTGACCTGCCACAGTTTGGTCGAAACACTGCGCGATTTCGAGGACTGTGTATTGCCGCTGATCTTGGTTTCCGTGGTGCCCAGGTGCGTGACTTTCCAGCGGATCGTCTCATCCGTAGCGAACTTGTACCTCAGCAGGTACTCTTCGGACGGCTTGGCAGGCTGGGTCGGAGCATCCGTTTCGGGTGTGGCGGGGGCCGCCGTCTCCGCTCCGCGAGCCGACGAGATAAGGACCGGCAACGAAAACAACACAGACAATACCAGCAGATTCCGCTTCATGTTTGCATCCTTGCCATGGAGACTGGATTTCGACACGGGGTCCAGCTAATGCCAAGCGGGAGTCACGGATAGCTGCTCCCTGCGTAATCGTCTCGTCTTCCGATTCCTCCGCCCCAGCCGAGTTTTTCGCGCAAAGTGCGAAAGTAGTTGTGCCCTTTGACCTCCACTAACTTGAAAGTCGCCTCAGCCCGTTCGACACAGACCCGATCGCCCGCAACCAACCGGCAGACCGTTCGTCCGTCGACAACCGCCGAAGTGTTCTCTTGCGGTTCGCGGACAATCAACTCGAACCGCCTATCGGCCGTATCAACCACCGGTCGCACCGTCAACGTGTGCGGGCTGATCGGCGATACGACAAATGCCTGCATGCTCTTGCGCAGGATCGGGCCGCCTGCTGAAAGGCTATGGGCTGTCGATCCCACCGGGGTGCTGATGATCAGGCCGTCGCAACTATAAGTAGTTGCCAATTCTGAGTCAACGTAAAGATCAATGGTCAGAATCGAGAAGGGAGGACCGCCCAGAACGGCCGTTTCGTTGAGTCCGAGTTCATCGAACAGGACCCGTTCGCCTCGATGTACCTGACAGCGGAACATCAGGTGGTCCACAATGGTTACTTCGCCCCGACAGATTTCAGGCAGGCAGGCCACCAGATCATCAGGGGGCAGGGCAGCCAGAAACCCCAGTTTGCCGAGGTTAACGCCGAGTACCGGGACCTGATGGCTTCCCATGTGGCGGGCCGCCCTCAGTATTGTGCCGTCGCCGCCCAGCACGATGGCCATATCGCAATCAGCCGCTCTCAATGATTGCTGCAACTCGATATCTACGAGCGAGATTTCCGCATACTGTGCGATGATCGGCAGCAATCGGGCCGCCGCTTCGCGCACATGGGGCCGTTCGCCGCTGGCCAGCAGCATTACACGGGGAAATCGACCTTGATCGACCCAACTCGGCCGACCTGGGGGGGATGGTAATGAACTCATGGCGACGCCCCATGGCTTCTGATTCCGTTGGCCTTGCGAGTCTCAAGTGCACGGGAATCCGAGCGGCCCGGTAAAACGTGTGATCCGGAAATCTGTGTGATCCGAAACTCCGCGATGCCGAGCGAACGACGGTTCGCCGAATCCCGGATTGCCGATTCTACTGCGCCACTCGATGCTGCTGCGAGCGCATTCCGCTTCAGGTCCTGGAACCTTCGACTTGCTGTTCTCGCGAGTCTCGGCCGCTGCAGGTTGCCGCCAGCTGCCTGCAGGCTTGAGCGATGCCGTCGGCGGAGAGGCCGAGATCCGTCAGCAATTCGCTTCGATCACCGTGTTCCACGAAGCGGTCGGGGAGGCCGACCCGGTGGATTCGCCGCAGATCCAAGCGGGCTTCGCAGGCGGCTTCAAGCACTGCGCTGCCGAAGCCGCCGGGCAAGGAACCTTCCTCGACGGTCAGGATGAACGCACACTCGCGGCATGCTCTCTCGAGCATTTCGACGTCGAGCGGCTTGATGAACCTTGCATTTACCACGCCGACATCCAATCCTTCGAGTTGCAGTTGCTCGGCGGCGCGCAGCGCGGCGGATACCAGTGTGCCGCACGCGAGGATCACGCCGTCGCGGCCCCATCGAAGCACCTCGCTGCGGCCGATCTCGACGGGAGACCGCGGCCCGCTCAGCGTCTGGGCTGTGCATTTCGGATAGCGAATGGCGCAGGGTCCGTTGTGCTCGAGTGCGAAGTCCAGCATGGCGTCGAGATCGTACGAATCGCCGGGCGCCATGACGACGATATTGGGGAAGATCCGCATGTACGCCAGATCGTAGACGCCGTGGTGTGTCGGACCGTCGGGTCCCGTCAGGCCGGCGCGGTCCATCATGAACACGACGGGCAGATTTTGCAGTGATGCTTCCTGGAAGACCTGATCGAAACTCCGCTGCAGAAAGGTGCTGTAGATATCGACGATCGGCCGAAGCCCGGCTTTTGCCATGCCTGCCGCGAAAGCCACGGCGTGCGATTCGCAGATGCCCGTATCGAAGAACCGGTCGGGAAACTGTTCCCGCACGGCTTCCAGCTTGTTCCCCTGGCACATCGCTGCGGTCAGCACGGCGACTCGCGGGTTGCGGGCCATTTGGGACCGGATCGCTTCGCTGGCACAATCGGTGTAAGCCCTCTCCTGCGAAACCCCCTTGGGAATCGCCTTGCCGTTGTCCGTTTCAAAGGCGGGCGGAGTGTGAAAGAACACCGGGTCTTCGGCGGCCGGCTGGAATCCATGGCCTTTTTCGGTGACCACGTGCAGCAGAATCGGGCCCTTGAGCGTTTTGACCATCTGCAGGTACTTGCGCAGAACGGCGATGTTGTGGCCGTCGACGGGGCCGAGATACCGGAATCCCAGTTCCTCGAAGAGCATGCCGCCGTGCAGACCCGCCTTGAAGGCTTCTTTCATCTGGGCCAGGAACCGTTCGGCGGGGTCGCCGAACAAAGGCACCATGTTCAGAGCCCTGACGACTTCCAGCTTGAGTCCCGTGTAGAACGGGTTCGTGCGCAGACGGTCGAGATATTGAGCCAAACCTCCCACGCGGGGACAGATCGACATCTTGTTGTCGTTGAGCACGACCAGCAGGTTCTTCTCCAGCCCCCCGGCGTTATTCATGGCCTCAAACGCGATGCCCGATGGCAGGGCGCCGTCGCCGATCACCGCCACGGCGTGGCGGTCGGTGTTGCCCATGAGATCGTCGCCGCAGCGAAGGCCGAGCACCGTGGAGATGCTCGATCCGGCGTGCCCGGTCATGAACAGGTCATATTCGCTTTCTGCGGGATTCGGGTACCCCATCAGCCCGCCGCGAGTGCGGATTGCGCCGAATTGCCGGTAACGGCCGGTTACCAGCTTGTGCGGATAGATCTGGTGCCCGGTATCCCAGATCAAACGGTCCGTTCGGAAATCGAATACGCTGTGCAGCGCGAGGCACAGTTCGACGACACCGAGGTTCGATGCGAAGTGCGCCGAGCGGGCACTCAGCAGATGGCACAACACGTCCCGGATTTCGTCAGCCAGTTGCTTAAGTTGCGCAACGCTCATTTGCCGCAGCTGCTGCGGCGACTCGATTCGCGAAAGCAATTCGTGCATGGCTTAACGGTCTCTTTCCACAACGAAGTGCGCCAGCGCTGCGAGTCGGTTCCCGCGGGCGGCGAACGAATCGATGGCCTCGCACGCCTCGCTGACCAGCTGCCGGGCGCGTTCTTTGCTCTCGGCGATGCCCAGCAGCGAAGGAAACGTCAGTTTACCGTGATCGCGATCCTTGCCGGTGCGTTTTCCCACGTCCGACTCGTTTCCGTGTATGTCCAGCAGATCGTCCACGATCTGGAATGCCAGGCCCAGCTTCTGCCCGTAGACATCCAGGCATTCGATATCTGCCGTTGCGGCCTGAGCCGCCAGGGCGCCCAGCTTCAACGAAACGCCGATCAGGGCCCCGGTCTTGCGGCGGTGGATCTGCTCCAACAAACGCAGGTCGCCGGCCGCGAATTGCGAGGCCAGATCATCCGATTGTCCGCCCACCAGACCGCTGGCGCCGGCGGCGCATCCCAATTCCGCGCAGCAGCGGGCAGCCACCGATGCCGGCTGGATTCCCGAGGCCAATACCTCGAATGCCCTGGCCAGCAGCGCATCGCCGGCGAGTATGGCGAGCGCCTCTCCGAACACGATATGACAGGTCGGCAGTCCGCGGCGCAGTGCGTCGTCGTCCATGGCCGGCAGGTCGTCGTGGATCAGCGAATACGTGTGCACCATCTCGACCGCTGCCGCCGCAGGCATCGCCGCCTCTCTGGTACAACCGCAGGCCTCCGCCGCCATTAACACGAGCAGTGCACGCAGTCGCTTGCCCGGTGCCAGGAGGCTGTGCCGCATCGCTTCGCGCAGCCGAGACGGGCAGTCCGCATCGTATTCGGTGTATCGGGTCAGCGCGGACTCGATTTCGGAGCGGACCTGATTCGCATATTCGACGAAGATCGCAGCGGGCGTCTGCACCATGAAGATCTCGGCCGAGGCGTCAAGGATGAACTTATCTTCGCGGACACGCCGAGAAGTCGGGTGGTTCCGAGCAAAGGCAGAATTCTAGAACAGCCCCCGCGGATTGTCCACCTCGCCGGTGGTCTCCTTGCGTGACGGCTTGTCGCTCGGGCCGGAGGCGGACGAACGCCGTCGCGCCCTCCGTTCCTGCTTCTGTTCCAGCGTCAGCGACGCGTCTTCGAGCGGCTCAGTGACCGGATTTCCGTCCGCATCGACGCCCGTGAGGACCATGATCCTGCGTTCCGCCTGCGCCAGCGCCTCGTGGCACTGCTTCAGACACCCCACGGCCGCCTCGTATTGGGCGAGCGAATCTCCCAATCCCAGCTGGCCGTCCTCCAGCGTCCGCACGATGTTCTCCAGACGGGCAAACGCCGTCTCGAAACAGACGCTTTCTGTTTCGGCGGATGGCTGTCGCGGTTCCGGCTTAGTCACGGCGATGCTCCTTGGGTGATTTCCGCATTTCTGTTTCGTTTGCCGGCAGGTCGTGGTCCGCCGTCGAGACCTGTTCCACTCGACTGGTCGTCCGGCCTGAGCTGTATCGCGTGATGATCAGTGCTCCGACCTGCAGGCTGCCGGCACTGCGTACGGGGACACCGTCCGCGGCGTGTTCCGTGATGCTGTAGCCGCGAGACAGCACGGCCAGAGGGCTGACGCTTTCCGTTCGGGCGGCCAGCCAGTTCAATCGCTCCCTCGCATGCCGAACATGACGGCTCAGAGCCTGGCGGGACCGTGCATCCAGTTCATCGAGCAGCCTGGCCAGATCGTGCAGCCTGTCGAAGGGGCGCCTCATCACGCGCCGCTGCTCGATCGATTCCAATCGGGAACGCGCTGCTGCCGCCCGGGACCGCAGCGAAGCGGCCATGCGCTGCCGCAACTGCCGGAGACGCGATTCGATTTCGTCCGCGGACGGGACAACACGCTCCGCCGCCTCGCTCGGCGTCAGCGCGCGGACATCGGCGACCAGGTCCGACAACGTGACATCGATCTCGTGGCCAACCGCCGAAACGACGGGGATTTCCGATTGGAAGATTGCACGCACCACCGGCT
Source organism: uncultured Planctomycetaceae bacterium (assembly GCA_903863885.1). Classification (GTDB taxonomy): domain Bacteria; phylum Planctomycetota; class Planctomycetia; order Pirellulales; family Pirellulaceae; genus CAIPEB01. The sequence continues at coordinate 44,716 of CAIPEB010000011.1, forward strand.
CTTCGTTGAAGCACCACAGATCCTCGACGCTTCCGCCGCCGCGTCCGACAACCAATACATCGGGTCTGGGATGCAGCCGGTTCGCGGTGCGGATGCCGTCGGCGATCTCGTCTGCCGCGCCTTCACCCTGCACTCGAACGGGAATCACGAGCACGTCCACGCTCTTCCAACGGCGGCGCAGCACTTCCAGAAAATCGCGGATCGCGGCACCCGTCGGGCTGGTGACCAGAGCAATGCGTTTCGGGAATCGCGGCAGGGGTTTCTTGTGGCAGGCGTCGAACAGCCCCTCGGCTGCCAGTCGCTGCTGCAGTTGCCGCAGCGCCAATTGCAGGGCACCGACGCCCTGCGGCTCGATCTGCCGCACCACAAGTTGATAGCTGCCTCGCGGCGGGTACACGTCCAGGTTGCCGCAGCAGACCACTTCCATGCCGTCCTCGAGCTGAAAGCGGAGGCGACTGGCCGCGCTGCGCCACATGACGCCGCGGATCTGGGCGTTGGCGTCTTTCAGCGTGAAGTAGACGTGTCCCGACTGCGGACGCGAGATGTCCGACAATTCGCCGTTGACCCAAACCGCGGGAAAGGTCGACTCCAGCGTCTCCTTGATAAGACCGGTCAGTTGCGAGACGCTGAATACGGGCGGATCGGCCGCAGGATCATTACCGCCTGACGGAAGATCGCCGCCCGAAAGATCAAAGGGTCGTGTCGGAAATTCGTTCATGCGTGCCACGTTTTTCAGGTAGCTCTGAAGGGAGAGCGGTGCTGCAAGGGACGACAATACCGCGCGAACGATTCCGAGAAACTAACGCTTTGCGAAGTATCGCGAAAGGGCAGGGGAGAATGCAGGCAGGGCGGGCCGTCAAGCTGCGCGGCCGATCTTACGAGTCCTGAATACCCCTTCCCGGCGCAGCGGCCGCTGCCGTGCCATCCGGGCATTTGAATTGGCCCACTGCTCGGCTGTCGCAGTGACGCATTCCAGCGCAAGCCGCAGGTTCTCGCCGACTCGCGCGAGCCCGTCGCGGTCCAGGTCGGGCGCCACGTGGAATCGCGGCCCGAATACGGCGCGGGCTCGACTGTACGGCTTCGGGACGGCGAACTGATCCCACGCGCGTCGCACGCGCCAGGGGGACGAGTAGCCGAGCCCGACGGGCACCAGCGGGATCCCCAGCCGCGATGCGAGATAGACGGCCCCCGTTTCCAGGTGTCGCCGCGGGCCGCGCGGCCCGTCCGGCGTGATTGCCAGGTTCATGCCGCCGCTCTTGATCACGGTTCGCAGCGCTTTCATCCCGCCCCGCGTGCTCGATCCGCGGACGGTCTGGAAGCCCATGTAACGAGCCGCCTGCGCGATCCACTCGGCGTCCCGGTGCAGCCCCACGAGGAACGCCACGTCACAGTGTCCGCGCAGATAAAACATGAACGGCAGGTACTCGTGCCAGAACAGGTACAGGTTCGGACCGTGAAAATTCGGCAGCACCGGGTCCGTGGTATCGTCATAATCCGCCGCGTGGTAATCCAGCGTGCCCATCCAGGCATGCGTTATGGCGGCGACCGCCAGTCCCCGAAGTCGATCCGCAGTCTTGAACCGTTGCACTTGCGAGCTTCCTTGCCTCGTCGGTTTCACTTGCCTCGTCAGTTTTTTGTCAGAGAACAGATGGCTGTGCCTGCGCTTTGCGACGTCATCCGGGCCATTCGCCGGAGAAAACTTCCGTCGCCGGCCCGGTCATATAGACGTGGTTGTCGGAAGCATTCCATTCCAGTTCGAGGTCGCCCCCCAACAGGTGATTTACGATCCGCCGCTGCGTGCGTCCGGAAAGTGCGCCCGCGACGCACACCGCGCTGGCTCCCGTGCCGCACGCCCAGGTTTCGCCCGCACCTCGCTCCCATGTGCGCTGGCGTACTTCCGCGGGCGAGAGAATCTCGACGAACTCGACGTTGACCCGAGCCGGAAACCGCGGGTCCGTCTCGATCCGGGGACCCAGGCCGCACACCAGCTCGTCCGTTGCTTTCTCGACAAAGACCACGCAGTGGGGATTGCCCATCGACACACAGGTCACCGGCAGCGTGCGGTCGGCAATTGCCAGCGGGACATCCACGACGGGATCCCCCGGCAAGGTGGTCGGAATTCGAGGGGCGGCGAGGATCGGTTCGCCCATGTCGACGCGGACGCGGTTTGCCTTGCCGCCCGACGTTTCGAGCGACACGGACAATATGCCGGCTTTTGTCTCGATGCGCAGCTGCTCGCGGCTGCAGATGCCGTGATCGAAGACGTACTTGGCGACACAGCGGATGCCGTTGCCGCACATCTCGGACTCCGAGCCGTCGGAATTGAACATCTGCATCCGGGCGTCGGCCACGGACGACGGAAGAATCAGGATCAGTCCGTCGCTGCCGACTCCGAAATGCCGGTGCGAAATGCGCCGGGCCAGTTCGGGAAGGGAAGGGGGGACAGGCTGATGGAATCCATCGAGATAAACGTAGTCGTTGCCCGCCCCGTGCATTTTGGTGAAGCGCATACGCCACGAATTCTTCAAAATCGGTTGATGGGGATCGGCCGCACGAAGACCGACGGCGGACTGCCGCGACCGTCGTGAAACAGGACGGTGATTGTAGCGAAGGCAGCGTCGGCGTCCAACGTCAGCGGCGCTCAGCCGCTGAGGTCCAGGTTCGCGCCGCTTTCGCCCGACGCATCGCGTGAAGATGCGGTTGTTTCATCGCCGGCTGACGGTCGGCCGGCTTCCGCCGAAAGACGGGGACTGAGTTCCCAAAGCCGGCGTCCATCCGCGTCCCGTTCGCCGGCCTCATGGTCCTGCTCGGTCTCTCCCACGCCGGCGGCCGCTTCGGCCTGCCGCGCAGCGCTGATGCGGCGCGCCTGGATCGCTGCGTTCTGCTGGTTCGCTTCCAGATCGGAACCTCTCGATTGCTGCAGCGGCAGGCCCGCCACGCTCCCAATTATTCCCATGCTCATGGAAGTTCTCCGAGACTCTCACGGCTGGGGCGTTTCTGTTAACGGGTCGTGAACGGAACCGGTAGGCCGGCCGTCTGCGGGCCTTCACGTCCGGAACTGGGGAACAGCTGCTGAAACCGCTCACTCAGCTCCGGCACAAATTCGCGACGCAATTCGGGGTTGTCCAGCGTTCCAACCACCTCAATCACCATCAGGCGGCGTCCCGCCTCTTTCAAGATCGGCCGCAGCAGTGCGGCATAATAATCGTCCCGTCCCACGGTCGTGCCAAAGGTGAGGTGGATCTGCCGGTCGAGGCTCATCTCGCCCCGTCCATCGAGACTGATTGCGTCACCGTCAAAATCGATGCGATCAAAATAGATGCGATCGGCTTCGATGCGGAAATCGACGTCGCTGGACGTGAACGCCGTCAGGTCGGGGGATTTGATGGTCAGCAGTTTCAGCATCGCGACCATGACGGGCAGTTCGTAAAGATCGGCTTCACGCAGCAGGACGCGGCCCACTCCCCGCAGCGTGTGCACGCCCGCGCTGCTGCCGTTGAGACGGACGTTGGCAAACGTCCTTCCCGAGACGTGGCGTTTGCGGTCCGTCGCCTCCTCGCTGATGGCCGCCAGATCGCCCTCCGCCAGGCCGATCTGCAGATCGAACAGCGACGGTTCACCCAGTTGAACTTCGCCGCTGCCGGAGAGTGTCCCGCCCCAGGCATTGGCTGTCACGGGCCTCGGCGTGCCGCGCCGCCGCGGTTCCGGAATACGTTCACCGAACCTCAGCAGCGAATCTTCCATCTGGACCGGGCCGCTGATCCGCGTCAGCTGAACGCCTTTGCACATCAGCGAATCCAGATTCAATTCAGCGGTGCCGACTGCGGCGTTGCCGTTGAATTCGCCTTCACTGAGCAATCCGCCCCGGACGTGTTCAAATCGCGCGCCGCAGTCGATGCCGCCGTCTTCGAGGTCGATGTTCAACTTCCAGGCCGCCGCGGGCGGGGCCGGATTTCTGCTATTGCCCGACACGGCCATCGAGCCGCTCAGCGAAATCAGTCCGGATACGTTCAGTCGGCTGAGAGCGTGCCCGAGTCGCGGAGGCAATGCCATGACGAACTCCCGCGAGGCGTCGAATCGGTCGATGTTCAGCGGCGACATCTGCAGTTGCCACAGGCCTTCGGGCGATGTGTCGATCCGCCCGCTGAATTCGAGTTCGGTGTCGCCGTGAACCGCGCGAATTTCCTTCAATTCGACAACGCCGTTGTTGAAGTGGACGCTGCCCGCCACGTCGTCCCACGGATAGGGAAACCACGTCGGCTTGACGCTGATGCTGCGGCCTTCGACGTTCTGGTCCGGCGGACGCTTTACGGCCAGCACATCGACGGCAAGGTCCTCGGCCCGCGATGCGTAGCGAACCGCAACTTTCAAGTCATCGATACTGCCGCGCGGGCAGAGGTTGTTCCAGATCTGCTGGGCCTGCGGCTTCAACGCATTTTTCAATTCGTCTTCCAGCGGCACGTCCATCGCATGGAAGTCCAGCGCCAGTTCCGTGCCGCCCGCGGCCACGGGTTCCCATCGCCCGCTGCACGTCACCCATCCGCTGTCGTTGTATCCCTCGAGATCGCGGAAGGTCCAGCGATCGTCGGTCATGCTGAGCGTGCCGCGGATGCGGTAAAGCGGATAACGGAATTTTTCGTAATTGATGGAGCAGTCGGTCAGACCGATCTCCAGACGCTTGTGGAAACCTGCAGGATCGTTCGCCGTTCGCTCGTATCGCCCCCAGACGCTCACGAAACCGTGCGGCTCAAGGGAACGAACGACCGACTGGGCAGGTCCCTGCAGCGAGGCCATAAGCTGCTCATCCAGGGGGACCGGGTCTCTTACGAGGAATTCAAGCCAGCCTGCGCCGCCCTGGCTTGCTGCGGAAAAAGCACCCTGGAGACGCAGCGGCCTGCCGTTGACGGATGCCCACAAGTCCTGCAGTTCCAGGCTGCCATTATGATACCGCACGCGCCCGCGGATCTTGTCGACCGGATAGGGGAAACGAGCGTACGTCATCGAAACGTCGACGCAATCGATCGTGACATCCTGCGCCCACTGCCGGCCGTCGAAGGAGATATCCGCCGTTGCGTTCACCACACCCCGCGGCGAAAGCTGCTGCCATCCGTCGCGCCAGTTCGCCGGAAGGCTGCCGGCCAAAGCGTTGCTGAGCATCAGCCGCTGCGCCACGGCCCTGAATTGCAGCGGTCCGCCGGACCGCATTCCGTTCCACTGGCCCGACACTTCGATGCGAGTCTCGCCCGCCTGAGCATGAGCCCGCTCGACATGCAGTTCGTCGTTGCTGGTCGAAAATGAAACCTCGACGTCCGTCAGCGGTTGCGGAAGACGCGCATCCTCGATGCGACCCCGGCTCGTGCCGGAACAGGCAAAACGCGTCTGAGCTGCGCCGGCTTCCGCACTCTGGCAGCGAAAGCTCAGTTGCGTCTGCCCGCGGTACGACGCGAGCGGGCCGAGCCGCGACGCCATGTCCTCGGGAAGATAGGCCAGCGATTCCGCGGATGTCTCAAGACCCTGGACAGTGCCCTGCGCGGTCCAGCAATGACTGTTCAGGTCGAATTGGCCCTCAAGCTCCGCGGAACTGAACAGATTGCCCCGCAGTTGGCCCTGAAACCGGCGCGCCCCGGCGGCCGATTCGGGCAACTGGCCGCCGCTTTCGTCAAGGACCGGCACGATGGTCATATTGATGTTGTCGAGACGCAGGCTGGATGCCGCCTCGCGCCGCGACTGCACCTCGACGGTCGCATTCTCGATCGTCACGTCCGGACTGCCCGACCCGAAACGCGGCAGTGGCACCAGGTTCAGAGTATTCCACCGGCCGTCCCGCTCGCGACGGGCCTTGATGTGCGGACGCCGGACAATGACCTGCCGGCAGTCGGCTTGCCCGCCCACGAGATCGCCCAGCTCTGTGCTGCAGCGGACCAGCATCTCGTCGACGTAAGCAAGGCTGTCCGTCGAGACGCCTTGGCCCGCGGCGTCCGGTTCGCTGATCCGAATCCCGCGGATTTCGATGCCCACTCCCGGTATCCTCCGAGCCGACTCGACCGTCACGTGCAGATTCGTGTAGTGGCTGCGGAACTTGTTTTCCACATAACGGCGGATTTCGTCGTCGAGCCGCGACTGGACGCAGAAAAAGCCCATGCCCGCCAGGATGCCACTCACCAGCACGATGAACGCAAACCAGCGCAGGAAGTCCCACAGCCCGGCGAATGCGCCGCGGCGTGCAGGACCGGCCTGGATGGCGTTGGCTTCAGGCATCGCGATTGTGTCCAGGCGTGGTGACGGCTCTCGTTCCGCTCGCCAGAACACTTCCGGCAAGAACGATCCAAACGAGCATCGCGGGTTCCCGATACCGAATTGAACTCACAAATACGACGTGCAATGCTGTGAAATACGCGGCGGGCAAGGCGAGCATCCGGAAAGGCCATCCCTGCCGCCAGCGGACCGCAAGGCCCCACAATCCCAGCAGAAGCAGAGGCGTGTATCCAAGAAGAATGAGGAGCCGGAAAAGCACGCTCTGCATTTCCGCCGCATTGGGCCAGGGACTCCACATGCGCAGGAACTTGACGCCCGCAAGCCGCAGCGCTTGACCCGGGTTCTGCCTTGCCCAGGCGACGGCCGCTTCGCGGAGTCGCCGATCCAATCGCTGCTCAAAAGTCCCCTCGCACCTTGCCGACGGTTGCCGGTCCGCTTCTGTCTGTTCTTCTACAAACCGCGTGACGAATCCCATGTCGCTTGCCCCGCTTGCCGCAGGGTTCAATCCATCGTACAGGCTCGCGCCCACCTGCAGCGTCGTCACGACGAAACGCCCGGTGATGGTGTAGTTTCGGATCCACCACGGCGCCAGCGTCGCGGCCATCGTGAGCAATACGACCGCTCCGATGCGCAGACGATGCAGCCGCGAGTCCCTGTTGAAGACCGAGGTAGCCATCGCCAACGGAGCAAACAACAGCCAACTCGGCCGCGCCAGTGCCGCCAGGCCGCCAGCCACGCCCGCCGCCGACGAAAGACACAGCGATGTTCTTCCATGCGTGCGGTCCGCCATAATCCACGCGGCCAGTTGCAGCACCATCAGCGGGCAAAACAGAGCTTCACTCAACACGAAGATGCTGAGGCTGATCGCGCCGGGATAAACCGCCGCCAAAGTTCCCGCAATCGCCGCCGTGGCCGGATCGAATAGCTCGCGAGCCAGCCACATGATCAAGGCGACAGTCAACGTGCCGAAGACAGCGCCGAGAAACCGGGCGTACAGCACGGGCGGATCGTCGTTTTGCAGTGCCGTGAACAAGCTCGCCAAAGCGATCGGGTACCCCGGCGTGCGGAATACCCGCATCCCGGTTCCGTATTCGTACGACTCGCCTCGTGCTATCGATTGACCTAGCCGCCAATAACTTTCGCTGTCGCCAAAGGCGAATCGCTTCTCCGCGCCGAGTCTCGCCTGCCACCAATAGGCCGCGGCAAGGCGAACGGTCAGCGCAGTCACGAGAATCAATAACGTGATGCTCGTACGGCTGACCACTTGCGCCGAGGGAGAATTGCGCAGGCCCGATATGGGACCGTTACTGTCGGACGGTAAGTTCACCCGCGAAAATCCGTTGCGATGCCAGATTGCTTCGTCAAATCACCGGCGGGATGTCCACCATCCCGCCATCAAAAAGTGTGGCATGGTATTCATTTCCGGCGATCAGGGTCAAGACAAACTGCGAACCTCGCGCGGTTGACGCAGTTGGCGAAGGAAGCTCGCCTGCTAGCTGCTCGAATAGCCCGATTCGGTGATCAGAACGCGGCAGCGCGGCTTGCCTGCCCGAGCATTGCTGGCATTGCTGGCTTTCAAACCTGCGGAGTCGTCTGCAGCAGCAGTAGGTTTCCGCGCCGCTCGACTTGGATTCCCCCGGGAAATGTGATCGACGTCCTTGGTGGAGGAGGGAATTGCGTCATTTCGGACAGTTGCTGCCACTGCGGTAAGCCCATGTCGCGGAGTGGCCAGCCCTGGGTGGTCCAGAGATTGATCAGCAAGTTCCGTATCAACAGAGGCCTGGAGCGTCCCAATCGCTCGCAGTCAATCTGGATGCGGTTCGGTGCAACCTGGACCACGCAGGCCAGTGCCAGTTCCTCGACGAGTTGGTCAAGGACTGCCTGCGTTTCGCTGGCCAGGCCCGAGAGGCGAAGCAGAGCCTGATCCACTCGCGGGTTGTATCGCTTGATCAAATGGGGAATCAACTCGTGGCGCAAGCGGTTGCGGGTGAAACGGCGACTGCGATTTGATGAATCTTCCCGGAAATCCTGTTCCAGTTCGGCGAGAAACTCCCGGAGTTCGGATCGCTTGAAGGACAGCATCGGGCGGATGAGACTCATAAACGGAGTTAGTGCACGCACTCGGGGAATTCCTGCCAGGCCGTGCAGGCCTGTACCGCGAAGGATGCGATGCAGCACGGTTTCGACCTGATCGTCCGCCGTATGAGCGGTGGCAATGTATCTCGCTCCGAGAGATTCTGCGATTTTGGACAGGCGTTCATATCTGGCTTGACGTGCGGTAGCCTCGAATCCGCGTCCTTTTGGCTGGCTGCATGTTCCGGAAGCCAGTCGTGCGACATTGCAGGGAATGGATAGTCGCTCGCAGGCGCTTCGCACGAATGCTTCGTCCGCATCGGATTCTTCGCCGCGGAGACGGTGGTTAATGTGGGCCACCACCAAGTGGGTTGATGGATTGGGGTGGATGGCGACGATGGCTCGCAGCATTGCCATGCTGTCCGCCCCGCCGGACACAGCCGCTACGATCGTCACGTCCTGCCAATGAGGCGGGGGCCAGTTTTGGCGGAAACGCAAGAGGAATCGCGCACCTGCGTTGTCTTGGGGGAATTCGTCCATGTTATTGGGGCATCGCTAGTTGCAGCCGGAGATCGCCGTGTGTTAACATACTGTGAAAGCGTCGTGAAGGCCAAGCGTTGGCGACGGCGCGACGTAGTTTTCAGACCAAATTGATCCGTCTTGCAGCGTGCCTGAGGTAGGTGCGGGCTGTGAGAGAGCGTTCAGATTGCGTCAACAACGAATCCCTGAAGGGAACTGGTCCCCCCCTAGTGCAGGTCCTTCGATGAGTTGGCTACTCGTGATTTTGCAGTTCCTGGTTCGACCATGGTTGCGCGATTCGGATCGCCTGCAACCGGTGTTCGCGCGGAGCGACGGTCGGACGACGAGCGGCCGGATTGACACGAATTCATCGCGGGGCGTGGTGGCACGTGGAAAGCAGCTTGTGATCGCCATGCTGGAAGGCAGTTCATGGTGTGAGTGCGGAATCTGCGAGTTTTTCCAGGTGAATGGCGGCAAGTTTCGACGTCCGAGTGCTTGTCTTGGCGTGCGCGCCGACAAGTCGCGGGCGGGGATAAGGCGGTAGCGTTGAGTGGGCGACTCGCCACGCAGGAGTTGCCCGGTCGATCGCTTCGTGTGTTGCGGCGATAATCGCACGCTTCTTTGCAGCATCGCATGGCAGAGGCTCAGTGGTATCTGACTGAGCTGTGCCAATCGGTACCGGACAGGCCGTGCGGGACGCACGACTCAAAAGGGACATTTCCGGTGCCTTTCGACGCCAATACACTGCTCATCGTCATTTTCACGGCCGCCATCGCAGCGGGTGCGGCCGTCTTCTTTGTCCGTTCCATCGATCGCCGCAAGAAACGCGACGCGGAATCGCAGGCCAAGGCCATCCTGGAGCAGGCCCAGCGCGACGCGGCCACGCGCATCCGGGAGGCCGACCTCGAAATCAAGGAACGCACCATTCGCGAGCGGGCCGAAGCGGAGCGGGAAATCTCGCGGATTCGCGACGAGCTGCGAGACCGGGAGCGGGCGCTGGAAAAGCGCCAGGAGTTTCTCGAACAGCAGGGCGAAGATGTGCGCAAGCAGGAGCGGATTGTTGAGAGCACTCAACGCCGTTTGAGCGAGCGGATCGAAGACGCCAATCGCCGCAACGACGAATTGACGAAACTGCTCGATCTGCAGCGTCAGACGCTGCATGAACTCAGCGGTTTGCCCCGCGACGAAGCGGTGAAGCGGCTGCTCGACGAGTTGCAGGAGGAACTGTCGCAGGAATGCGGCACGATGATCATGCGCCACGAACGGCGACTGCAGGAGGTCTGCGAGCAGAAGTCGCGGGACATTCTGCTGACGTCCCTGCAACGCTACGCCGCGGTGCACACCGCGGAAACCACGACAAGCACGGTGGATATCCCGAACGACGAAATGAAGGGGCGCATCATCGGGCGGGAAGGCCGCAACATCCGCGCGTTCGAAAAAGCGACGGGCGTGGATGTCATCATCGACGACACTCCCGGCGTGGTGATCGTCAGCGGTTTCGATCCGGTGCGGCGGGAGATCGCCCGGCAGTCGTTGAACAAGCTGATTGCCGACGGCCGAATTCATCCTTCACGCATCGAGGAACTCGTCGAGGAGACCTCGAAGGAGATGGAGGCCTTTATTCAACGCAAGGGCGAGGAAGCGGCACAAGAGGTCAATGTGCAGGGGATCCACCGCCGCGTTCTGAACATGCTCGGACGGCTCCATTTCCGTACGAGCTACAGTCAGAATGTTCTGCGCCACAGCGTCGAAGTCGCGTTCCTGTCCGGCATGCTGGCCGAGATGGTCGGCTTGAACGGCGAGGTCGGGCGGCGCTGTGGTCTGCTGCACGACATTGGCAAGGCCGCCGACCACGAACTCGAGGGCGGACATCCCAAGATCGGGGCCGACCTGCTGAAACGCCATGGCGAGATCGCCGAGGTCGTGCATGCGGCGCTGGGGCATCACGACGAAATCGTCACCGAGTACCCGTACACCATGCTCGTGGCCACCGCGGATGCGTGCAGCGCTTCACGCCCCGGCGCACGCCGCGAATCTCTGGAACGGTACATCAAGAGGATGGAGGAACTGGAGTCCATCGCCGGTTCGTTCCCCGGAGTCGAGCAGGCGTACGCCATCCAGGCCGGTCGTGAATTGCGGGTCATGGTCAATGCCAAAGAGGCCGACGACTGCCGCGCGGCTCGCATCTGCCGCGATATCGCCAAGGCCTTCCAGGAGCAACTCACTTACCCGGGCGAAATCAAAGTGACGGTGGTCCGCGAGTCCCGGTTCTCCGAAACTGCTCGCTGAAAACGGTACGGCTCAGGAACCACTGCAGTGCGGATCCTCTTGATCGGTGATATCGTGGGTAAGCCGGGGTGCCGCATCGTATGCGAATCACTCCCCCATCTGCGCAAACGCGAGCGTCTGGACTGTGTCATTGCCAATGCCGAGAATGTCGCCGATGGTTCCGGGATCACGCCACCCATTTTTGAACGACTGGTTCGGGCCGGCGTGGATTGCCTGACTCTGGGCGATCACATCTATCGGCGCTCGGAGATCATTCCGGTTCTGATGACGCAGGAAAACGTCGTGAAGCCGGCTAACTTCCCCGAATCGGCGCCGGGGCGGGAGTGGGCCGTGGTCCAGACGCAGTCCGGCGCGCGAGTCGGCGTGTTTTCCGTGCTCGGTCGAGTCTATATGCGGCCGGTGGACTGCCCATTTGCTGCGTCAGATCGAGTCCTTCAGCGCATGGATGCCGAAGTCAAGGTAAGAATCGTGGAAGTGCACGCCGAGGCGACCAGCGACAAGCAACTGCTGGGACGCTATCTCGACGGACGAGTTAGCGCCGTGCTCGGGACACACACGCATGTCGCCACAGCGGATGAACAGTTGCTTCCCAACGGCACGGCCTTTCAGTGCGATGTGGGAATGACCGGTCCGTTTGACAGCATCCTGGGGAGGAAGATCGAACGAGTCCTCGAAACCACGATCAGCTTTCGTCCGACGCCGTTTCACGTCGCTACGGATGATGTTCGGTTATGCGGAACCATCGTGGACGTCGATCCCGACAGCGGAAAGGCAACCTCGATTCAGCGGCTTTGCGTTACGGATGAGCAGGTGAAGCAGTGGACCGAGGCGACGCTTCGCGAGCGGAAACCTCTCTTGTGAGGCCGCCCGAGAACCTGTATCCTCCCCGCCCGTCCCTGCACGATCGGGGCCGACAACGCTCTTCTCGCGCCGTGAAGATGCCGTGGTTTAAGCGGTCAGTTCTCATCGGGTTCGGTCTTGGCTTGCTTGCGCTGCTGGCAACAGCACGTTCGCTGGAGCCGGATCCGCACGGGTTCGGAACGCACGAACAGTTGGGGCTTCCGCCATGCACCCTGAAAGCACTGGTGGGTATTCGGTGTCCCTCCTGCGGAATGACGACTTCCTGGGCGTGGGTAATGCGTGGGCGGATCGATCGGGCCCTGCGGGCGAACGTAGGCGGGGTCTTACTGGCTTTCCTCGCGGCAATGGCAGCGCCCTGGGCCCTGTTGTCGGGAGTCGCCGGTCGCTGGCGGGGCGTTAGTCCGAATGATTGGGTGCTTTTGGGGATCTGCGTCGCAACGATGGTCGTGACATTGGTCGATTGGGTCAGCCGCCTGGTCATCGAACTGGGGAAATAGCATGAACGCGTCGTCGCTCGTTCGGACTTATCGCGGGTTGACCTTGTTTGCCTTGTGCCTGCTTGTGCCGATGTCGGGCTGCGTGGGACTGATGGCTCAGATGCTGTACTGGTCAGGAGCCGGGAAGCTGAAAGCCGCGTTCGGCGGGCTGGAAAAAAAGCGGGTGGCGGTAATCTGCGTGTCGGATTCTTCGTCGTTCGGGCTGGGCACCGACTCGCTGCAGCTGGCTCGCATGGTCGCCGGCACCCTCAAGGAAAACGTGAAGGAAATCAAGGTCGTTCGGCCCGACGAAATCGCGGACTGGATCGACCGCCACGACTGGAATGAGGTGGATTTTGCCGAAGTCGGGCGAGGGGTTTCCGCGGATTTTGTCGTCGCCGTCGAACTCACGTCGTTCAGTCTTTACGAAGGTCAGACGCTGTATCGCGGGCGAGCTAACGTGAAGGTGCGCGTGCTGGATATCAAGGCCGGCGGCCATGAAGTCTTCAGCCGAAAGCTGAACGAAATAACGTATCCGACGAGCGGCGGGTACTCGACGACGGATTCGAGCGAGGCCAAGTTCCGAGCCGCCTTTCTGAAGAACCTGGCCGACCAGGTCTCGCTTCTATTCTACGACCACGACCCGTGGGACGAGTACAGCTCGGATCCCGCGTCGATCGACTGATCGTCTCTCGCCGGGAACGCATGTCGTTCGCGTCGCCGGCCGCAGCGTCCCTTCGTTGACGCGTTATCCGCTGCCACTTAGGATGTGGATGGGCACCCACTGGGGCGTGTGCGCGTTACGCGCTGGTCCGATCTCGTAATGTGTGCTCGACTCGCTCGTCTCTTCTGGGAGATCATCCATGTTTGCTCGCGTGTTGCGATCGGTCCCGTTGGCAGCGGGATTTGCGGCATCCCTGGCGGTGATCGGGGCGCTGCAGTGCTCCGCGGCTGAAAACGCGCTGCACATTCCCGAGCCGCAGAACATGACTCTCGAAACGGCCGACGGCGTTGCGCTCGCCTGCTCATATTACAAGGGGGGATTCGTCCAGAACCTCAAGACAAAAGAGGTTACGGCGATAAGCGGCAAGGAGGTCGTGCCCGTCATCATGCTGCACGGGTGGAATGGCAAACGGACGGAATACGACTACACCGCACGAGTGCTGCAGCAGTTCGGGCATGCGGTGGTCGTACCGGACTTGCGCGGCCACGGCGAGAGTCTGACGCAGAAAGTCGGCGGACGTCCCGTCACATACAACCGGGATCGAATGGGCCGCGCGGGCGTCGAATCGATGATCTACGACATCGAGGCCGTCAGGAAGTTCCTGCTGGAGAAAAACGACGCGCAGGAATTGAACCTCGAGATGCTCTGTGTCGTCGGGGCGGACTTCGGCGCGGCTCTGGCCATCAACTGGGCTTCCGTCGACTGGAGCCGCCAGCAGCTGCCGGCTTTCAAGCAGGGAAACGACGTCAAGGCGATCGTCCTGCTTTCACCTGTGCAGTCGTTCAAGGGCGTTACGGTGACTCAGGCATTGCAGCACCCGGTTGTCAGCAGGTCGCTCGGAGTGTTGATCGTCCACGGCCAAGAGGACTCGAAAAACGCGAAGGATGCCAAGGCAATCTACGATCGGCTGGCCAAGTATCGGGCCGAACCGGGGGCTAACGCAAAGGACCGGAACGCCCGCCGCGATCTGCTGCTGCTTGAGCCTCCGACCAGTCTGAGCGGGACCCAACTCCTCACGCCGCGCGGACTGACCGTCAACCAGGACCTGGTCGGCTACATTCACGGGCGGCTGACAACCAAAAAGGGAGACTATCCCTGGACGGCCAGAAAGCACCCGCTCACGGCGCCGGATCGTTGAATCGCGAGACGATTCCGGACGCGGGTTGCCGAAGAGTGAATTGACGCGTGGTCGGCCTTGCCGGTCCGCGGCCCGGTCCGCCGCTAATTCCGCTCGCGTCGCAACTGGGCGATTTCATCGGCGGTCAGGGGAACGAGCGCTGCGGCCGGGGCAACCGGGGCGGTCGCCGGTCCCTCGGGGCTCGCTGCTTTTTCGGAAGCGATTGACGCGTTTGGCGAGACCCTGATGGACAGCTCGGCTCCGATCGGAAGCAATTCGGGCGATGTGAGCCGTTCGCGATTTGCCTGGTAAATCTCATCCGCTCGCTGCGCCGCGCCGAGGTATCGTTCCGCCAATGCCTCGAGACTGTCGCCGTCCACCACACGGTGACGAACGATGGAAGGGGTTTCGTCGACTTGGGGAAGACGCACGATCGCCGCCGGCGTTTTGTCGCCGGCTTCGCGATTCGGCTGCGCAACGTCCGGCCGCCTTGCAACCGGCGGCGAGTCGCCGTCACGATCGGAGTCTTCAGGGCCGCGAACCGGCTCTTTGTTGACGACGTGAGGGGCGGCCGTCGTCATCTCTCGCGTCACGGCCGAGGCTCTTTCCACCGAGCTTTGCTCCGGGTCCTTCAGCGGCGCTGCGAAGGACTCGGGCATTACGCACGCGTATTTCGCCGGGAGTGAGGGAAGCGAAGTGGAGTCGAGCGAAGGCACTGAACGCAAGCTGCCGGAACGTGACGCCTGTGCCGATGGCGGCGAGATTGCGTTGTTCGAGAATGCCGGCTCAATTCTCGATGACTCCGGTGCCGACGAAACTTGTAACGTGATATCGCCCGATTCATGCGAGACGAACTGCCGTGCCGGCTCCGCGGAAGCGGGCGGCATGGCCGGCGGGGCCTTCTTGAAGAATGGAGCTGCTGCGCAAGTGCCCAGCGCGAAAACGCCGAAGGCAAGCCAGCGGCACGATTGATCGGTCATGTTGGGCTTTGTCTCGGTCACGCTCAAACGATGACGCGAAGCAACGCACGTTGCCCCGCGCTTTTCATCCTACCGCGTTGCCGATGCGCGCGTAGAAGTCGAATCGCTTCGACCTCGCACTTTTCCCGAGAATCCGTCCGGACGCACTCATCAGGACGGATTGAGCGCAGCGGCAGACTTTTCCGTTTGGCGAAACGGTGCGCAACAAAAACGGACGGCAGCCGCTTTTCTTCGACCGCCGTCCGATTTTCCTTCAACCCGCAAGCGTTTGCCGCCCCGGTCGTGCGTTACCGCGTGGATTTGCTGCTGCCGCCTTCGCGAACGCCCGTGATCCAGAGTACGACCGGTGTCGCCACATAAAGCGAGCTGAATGTTCCGATGATAACGCCGACCAGCAGCGTGAAGCAGAACGCATGAATTCCTTCGCCGCCCCACCCGTAGAGCACGACGAGTACGATCATCGTCGTGGAACCGGTCAGCAGCGTGCGGCTGAGTGTCTGGTTCAGGCTCAGGTTCACCATGTCATAGGTCAGCCTCGGACTCTTGCCGCGGACTTCGCGGATCCGGTCAAAAACCACGATCGTGTCGTTCACCGAATAACCGATGATCGTCAAGATCGCGGCCACAACCGTCAGATTGATCTTGAACTCTTCGATCCCCAGGAAACCGAGGAAAGGAGCGAGCCACGCGGTGGCCGCCAGGGCACCGATGGTGATCATCACGTCGTGAATCAGCGCGATCACCGCACCAAGACCGTAGGTGATATGCTGGAACCGGATCCAGATGTAAATGATGATGGCGATCCAGCTGACGACCAGCGCCACCAGGGCCTTGTTCTGCATCTTGCCTGCGACCTGGCTTCCGATCTTGCTGGACGACGGCCACACGGGATTATCAGAGAACTGCTTGGCGAGTTGGTCCAGCAGCTTGTTGGTCTGCGTCTCATCCGTGGCAATTCTCAGCGTCCAATTCTTGAAGGCGTTGCTGCCGCCCTGATATTCCGGATTGAGCAGATCGAAGTACGAGAGGGGCACATCGGCCGCCCTGGCTGCGTCGTTGATCTCACCCCGCAGCGTGTCGAAATTGATGTCGTAGGCGAAGGTCAGCGGCACTTCGATTTCCGTTCGCGCCGCGTTGGCAGGTGCCTTCGGCTGTTCGACCGCGGGAGCCTTGGCGTCGCCGCCCGCAGCTTTCTCGCCGGCCGCCGGCGCCGCTGCTGGGGGAGTGGCGGGCTTTTCTGCCGGAGCTGCAGGCTCTTTCGGCGCTGCGTCGTCTGCATAGGCGAGCAGGTTATCCATGTCACCGGCCCAAGCGACGAGGTTATCGGCCCGCTTGCGGTCGATCGAACTCTGCGGCTTGGTCTCCGGTGCGGGGGCCGCCTCGGGTTTGGCCGGGGCCGGGCTCTCTGCTGCCGGCTTTTCCGCGGGAACTGCTGCCGGTGCCGCAGGCGGAACTGCCGAGTCCTTCGCGGCGGGGGCCGCCGCAGGCTTCGATTCTTCGGGCTGCTTCGGAGTTGAAGCCGGAGCGGCCGCAGTAACATGCCGCAAGGGACCTCGCTTCAGCGAATAAGTTGCCAGGGATACCTTGCCGCCCGACTTTCGGCATGCGTCCTCGACGGCCTTTTGCAGGTCCTCCACCTGTTCGATCGATGAGTCGACTTTGAAGATGGTGCTGGCCGATCCGGCGCCGACCTTGCTCATGCCGGTCAGCGTGTACTGAGCGTTGATTTCCCGGAACTTCGTGTCCAGGACCCCTCGCACAACCTCGGTTTCGGTCGGTTGCTGCAGGAGCATGTGGACGGACGTGCCGCCGTTGAAGTCGATGTCGAAAATCTCGCGCCCCCGCAGAGCCACACAGATCATGCCCACGATAATCAGCGCCACCGAAACACCCAGGCAGATGTACTGCTTGCCGACAAAGTCGTAGTTGGGGTTGGCGAAAAGCTGTCTCATGTTCAACTTGGTCATGAAACGGGTTCGTTCGGAAATGTCGAAAACAACGCGTGCACAGAAAATTGCGGTGAACATGCTGACAAGGATGCCGAGGATCAGGGTCACGGCGAAGCCGCGAATCTGGTCCGTTCCGATGGCGTAGAGCACCACGGCCGTGATGATCGTCGTCAAGTTCGAGTCGATAATCGTGACGGTGGCTCGAGCGAACCCGTTTCGGATCGCCATGCGGAGCGTGGAGCCCTTGGCCATCTCCTCACGCATGCGCTCGTAAATGAGCACGTTGGCGTCGATCGACATACCCACCGTCAACACAAGTCCGGCGATACCCGGAAGGGTCAAGGCCGCCTTGATCAGAATCATCGCCGCGAGGATGTACAGCAGGTTGGCCGTCATGGCTACCGAAGCGATGAACCCCGAATATCGGTAATACCAGCACACCACCGCAAAGACCAGGAGCAACGAGACGGTCATTGCGATCTGGCTGCTCTCTACGGTCTCTTTGCCCAGCAGCGGGTTGATGGAGTTCTCGGCGATCGGGACTTTGTTCAGCACGACGGGCAGACTGCCCGCCTGGAGGATATTGACCAGGAAATCCACTTCTTCCTGCGTAAACCGTCCTGTGATCCGGCCCTGGCCCGTGATGCGTTCCTGGATATTCGGAGCCGACAGCAGTTCGTTGTCGAGGACGATGCCGAGTTGCCGTTTGAATTGACCGTCCGGCGCATTGTCGCCGGTCAGATCCGAGAACAAACCGACGCCGATGCCTTTCAGATTGAAATGGATGCAGGGGTTGAGCACCTCGTCGTAGCCGCGAGCGACCGTTCCCAGGTGCGATCCATTGACGTCGTAGCCGTCATCGGTGGCCATCAGCACGTCAATTTCGTGGATTCCCTCTTTCTTGACGAATTCAGCCAGCTCGATCCGCCGCTCGTCTTCTTCGCGCCCCGTGACGGCGGTGGCCGGAACGGTCAGGATATCGCCGGTGCTCGAATTGCGGAGCGTGAACTGCGTAACGTCCAGCTTGAATGGATGCACGCCCCGCAGTACCTTCTGTTCGCGCGCCACCCTGGCCCAGACGCCGACGCTCTTGCCTTTATCGTCCCGAATGATCCGGCCTCGCTTGGCAACCGGGTCTTTGGACATCGTCACGGCCAGATCGATGATGTCGTCGTGGTCACGCGTATTGGCCACGATGCGGAACTGCAGCACGCCGGCCGTGCTGATCGTTTTCTTGATCTGATCGACTTCGCGCTGATCCACTTCAGGCACGATGATTTCCACTTGCCGCTCACCGTAGGGGCGGATCACGATTTCCTTCGTTCCGGTCGGGTTGATACGTCGCGACAGGGCTTCGATCAGTGCGCCCATGCTGAAAGACGTATCGCCGGCCCCCGCAGCCTGCTGTTGCGGTTTCCCCTTTTCATCGGAGACGACAGTGACGCCCTCCTCGACCTCGTAGATCAGGATCACACCACCCTGCAGGTCGACACCCAGCTTGATGTCAAAGGCGTGGGATTTCGGGTTCCAGGTCCGTCCGACCATTTCGAACGACAGCAGCAGGGTCATGAGAATCAGGCCGATTCTCCAACCGTAGTCCGCCATCCGGATCCGCCCGGCGATCATTCGTCCAATGACGAACGGGGCCACAATGCCCAGCAGGATCACGGTGAAGAAATACAGAACGCTGAACGACTGTGAATTCGAGGACACGACCTGACGAAGAAGCTGAAAAAACATGGAACAGAATTCCTAACGCTCGTTAATGTGGGCCTATCGCAGCGCAGCCACGGGAACTTTGCGATCGCGGCACTTCGCGTCGACGCACAGCGTTTCTCAACGTCCAGCGTTCAGCAACGTACCGTGCGTCCCAACGTGCATCGCAATCGCACTTCACGATGACCAGACCAAATTCAATAGACGGGCTCGGCCGTGTATTTCGCCCGAGTGCGGGGCGAGTTGACCAATCTCCTTACGCTTTCAAGACGATTCCTTCTTTTCCTCGCCCTCGGCGGCGGAGATCACTCGCGAGATCGCCGAGCGCAGCACGCGAAGCTTCGTGTTGTTGCCCTCGTCGACGCGGATGACCACGTCCTCCGAACCTTGCTGCGCGTTCAACACCACCCCGTAGATGCCGCCGATCGTGACCACGTGGTCGTTCTTCTTGAGATTGTCCAGCATCTGCGCCGTTTCGCTGCGTTTGCGACGCTCCGGCCGAATGAGGAGAAAGTAGAACAGCACCCCGATCACGATAAACGGGAACCATGGGCCGAGCAGCAACTGCAGCGGGTTATCCGCCTGGGGCTGGCCTTCCGCGAGAATGGTCGCCGAAACCAAAACGTTGAAGGAACCCGTTGTGATCATTAGCTAGGCCATGGGGCAAACGAAGGGACGCACCACAGGCATCCCGATGCGGGTTGGCAGAACGACGGAGCCTGCCAGACAAATTTAAGCCGCAATCATAAAATCTTGCGCCACAACGGGCAAGGCCGTCCTGTCCGCTTCGTTGGGTCGGGGGAGCTGCCGGTCAGCCCCCCGACCGTGGCGGTGCAGCGACGCTCACGCCGGGTCCTCTGGCGTTTCGCCCCCCCGAGCCCAGCCTGCGAGCTTCTCGGCCGCGAATGCCGCGAACCGTCCTGCAGCGATCGCCAGACGCGATTCCGCCAGAAGTCGCTGGTAATACGTGAGATTGTGTGCCGTCAGCAGGATCGGGCCGAGCATCTCGCCGGACTGAAACAGATGACGAAGGTAAGCTCGGCTGTGGCGGCACGCCGGACAGGGACAGTGCTCTTCCAGCGGCCGCGGATCGCGCTGGTGCGCCGCGTTGCGAAGCCGAACGGGGCCGCCGTCGGTGAATGCCATCGCATTTCTGCCGTTGCGAGTCGGCATGACGCAGTCGAACAGATCCACGCCTCGGCTGATCGCCTCAAGGATGTCGCTCGGCGTGCCCACGCCCATCAGGTAGCGGGGTTTGTCGGCAGGCAGGGCGGGACAGGTCACGTCCAGCGTTCGGTTGCGCTCGTCCGCCGACTCGCCGACACTCAACCCGCCGATGGCGTATCCCTCGAAATCCAGTCGCACCAATTGATCGGCACAGGCCAATCGCTGGTCGGGGTCCAGCCCGCCCTGCACAATCGCAAACTGGGCCTGGGTTGCGAGTCGGTTTGCCTTGCGGCATCGTTCAGCCCATCGAACGGTTCGCTGGCAGGCCTCCTGCACCAGGGCCGCGGGCGCCGGCAGCGGCACCACGTGATCCAGCACCATCGCGATGTCGCTGCCCAGGAGTTCCTGGATCTCGATCGCCCGTTCAGGAGACAATTCAAACAGCCGGCCGTCGATGTGCGAGCGGAAGGTCGCGGCCTGTTCATTGATTTTCGCATTCTGCGCCAGGCTGAATATCTGAAACCCGCCGCTGTCCGTCAGAATGGGCCCTGCCCAACCCGAGAATCCGTGCAGGCCCCCGAGGTCGGCGACAATCTCAGCACCGGGACGGAGCGCCAGATGATACGTGTTGCCCAGGATCATCTGGGCTCCGGTAGCCAGCACCATTTGAGTCGTCAGACCCTTGACGGTGCCGCAAGTGCCCACCGGCATGAAAGCGGGCAGATCCACCGACCCATGATGCGTTTGAAGAACCGACCTGCGCGCGGAGCACGAGGCATCCACGTTCAGGCACCGGAATGAAAAATCGCGCGCGGTCATCGTGGCCCGGCAGGGTTGACTTGAGGTGCCCCGTCGAAGAAGTCACGCGCTATCCGATGGGTCAATCGCCGCGCAGCTTCAGGTTCAACTGGGTCAGTTTGTCCCGCACCTCGTTGAGGCTGGTGACGCCGAAGTTCTTGCATTCGAGCAGGTCGTCGCCAGTCTTGCGGATCAATTCGCCCAGAGACGTCAGTCCCAGCCGGACCATGCACTTGCGGGCACGCACCGACAGGTTCAAGTCCGAAATAGGACGTTCGAGCAGCGCCTGTTCATCGGGCGACATGTTGGCCAGATCGTATGTCGGTTCCACCTCGGATCGCTCGTGAGCGAACTGCCCGAGCTGGAGGCCCTTGGCGGTCAGCATGTCGCGGATTTCGCTCAAGGATGTTTCGCCGAAATTCTTGCTGGAGAGCAGTTCCTGCTCGGTCGTCCGCGTCAGGTCGCCCAAAGTGCGAATGCCCATCTTCTGCAGGCAGTTCCGGCTGCGCACGGACAACTCGAAGTCCGTGACCGGCACGCTGAGGATCTGCGACATGCGGTCGCTGCGCTTCTGGGCTTCTTCGTCGTAGAACATGTCCCGCGATGCGGCGGAGTCCTTCAGGAACAGCCGGGCCCGCAGGTGATCCGGAAAAACGTCCAGAATCCGCTGGTAGCAGAACTGGGCCCGCTCGTATTTCTGCGAGTCTTCGTACATCAACCCGAGGTTGAGCAGGATCCCCACGTGTGTCGGAAAACAATCGGCCGCTTGTCGATACAGGTCCATGGCCGAATCGTCGTTGCCGCGGCGGTCGTTCTCCAACGCGAGGCCGAAAAGTGCGCCCGGATGCTTCTCGTGCGTTTCAACCGCACGCTCGTAAAGCGCACAAACCTCGTTCGGGTTGCCGCCCAGCGCTGCGACCGTGGCGCCTCGCTGGTACAGGTACTCGGCCGTCTGTTCGATCGGACCGAACAGCTGGTCGAGAACATTCAGGGCGCCGCTGGCGTTTCCGGAATTTCGCATGGCCTCACTAATGGCCAACGCGCACTGGTCGCCGTTGTATCCCGCGACCTTTGCGGCCTGGTAGCATTCGATCGCCTGAGCGAAATTGCCGGCCGTGTAGTGCGACTTGCCCAGATAAAACTGAGCGACGGCACCACCATCCGCGGCCGAAAGCGTTGCGACCGCCTTGCCGAATCGCCCGAGGAGGTAATAGCACACACCCAATCGCACGGCCGAAGCAGGCGTGTGGTCTTCGCGCGATTCAAGTTCGCCCACGGCATCCCGCAAGACAGCGAACTGGGTGAAATCCTTTGTAATGGCCTTTGATAGACGCTGTATCTCCGCCGGCCCGAAGGAGTTGTTCGATAAGACGATGTCCTTAATATCGACATCCATCCCAACAACTTGTGACATGCGATTGGCTCCAATTCACAAAGCGGCGAGAGACAATAAAGCCAGCGGTGGGAGTCGAACCCACAACCCCCGCATTACGAATGCGGTGCTCTGCCGATTGAAGCTACGCTGGCGCTCAGACATAATCGCGGCACGCGAAACGAATTACGTTAAAGAAACACGTGCCATGCGTCAATAGTGGCAAGTCTAGCACAGAGTCGGGTGACAGTTAGCAGGTGGCGGGAGTGTAACGGCAGGGGGGGCGGAAATCAACGCCTCGCGAAAGGAGACAGTATCGGCGACGGAAGCGGCAAGTCGCCAACCGCCAGTCAAATTTGCTGGCGACTCGGGTTTCGCCGAGTATACTGAAAAAAAGGAACCTCTGGTGTGCCAAAGACGCATTGGCAAACTGGATGGCCAGGGGCAAGGCAACCATCCTGCTGACAAACACCAGAGGTTCCACGGGCCAGACAATCGAAATCGCCCTTCGTCGCAGGTCAAAGCCAGTTCGCCGATCGGTGCACGATCGACGAACCGTGCGATTGATCAACACATGCGAGTCCAGGCGATGGAATGGAAGAAGCACGCAGCGTGCCAATGCCTTGCGGCCGTTGTTGCATTAGAATGCAACCTGTTTTCCAGAAACAGGTTGCATTTTTGTTTGCGCGGTCGGATTTCCCGGCGTACACGATGGACGACGGGGTTAACTGCGTATCCGGGGTGGGGTGAATCGCTACATTATTGAGCGGCGTGCTGTATTGGTTTTCAACACTGCCACGTTTGCCGGCAGTCCTGTGCTGCCACTCGCGGACACTGCCGCGGGCTCTTGTGTATAGAATCGGTGTGAAGTTCTTCCGTTGGCGACGCGGCCCGACGCGGTGTGCGGAACCTGCGCTCTCGCTGGAGAAAGTCCTGTGGGCATATCGGACCTCTCAGCTCAGCACGTACTGATTGCCAGGAACCCCCACGCGGGGAGGCGATGTCGAACATCGGTAGTGGAGCGTCTGGCGGGGTTGCTGCGCGAAGCAGGGCTTGTCGTTCGGGTACTTACCGAGATCGATCGGTTTGCCGAAGAAGCTGAGCTCTTGCACCGTTCAGGGCAGTTGCGAGCGGTCGTTGCGGCTGGCGGCGACGGCACCGTGGGCCTGATTGCCCATCGGACATCGCCGGGAGTCGCGATCGCAATCCTCCCGCTCGGCACAGAGAACCTGCTGGCCCGTCAGCTCGGCATTTCGGCCGACGCGGCGACGGTCTGCAATGCCATACTGCGAGGAAAGACGCGGCGGCTTGACGCAGGCCGGGTCCAGGGGCGCCTGTTCCTGCTGATGGTGGGTTGCGGTTTCGATGCGGACGTCGTCCGAAGGCTGCACGCCTCGCGCAGTGGTCACATCCATCATCTTTCCTACGTCAAACCGATTCTCCAATCGATACGTAATTACGATTACCCGGACCTGCGGGTATATTGCGAGTCGCCCGCAGCGACGTCGGATTGCGACGAGGAATCGCGACCCGGTTGCGGAGGTCCGGTCTGTTTGACTGCCAAGTGGGTCTTCGCGGTGAACCTGCCCCGTTATGCGATGGGGCTTCGCATCGCTCCGGAGGCTCGGGGCGACGATGGTCTTTTGGATGTTGGCACTTTCGGGCGTGGATCGTTGTGGCATGGACTTCGGTATCTCACCGGTGTTGCGTTGGGCTGTCACGTCGGCTGGTCTGATTTTGCTCTGAGCCGCGTCCGACGAGTCCGGATTGAGTCGGATGTGCCGGTGCCGTACCAGCTGGACGGCGATCCAGGCGGCTATCTTCCGGTGGAGATCGAAGTACTGCCGCTGAGGTTGACGGTGGTGGTGCCCTGAGTTGAGCGGGGCTGGCGTCGGTTGGGCTCGTAGCTGGATGGACTCGTTTTGCGGCACGGCACAAACTGGTCCAGCGACTTGTTTGCTGGGCCGGTTTGTGAAGGAACGGGACAGCTGAAGGACGGGTTGGCCGAATTGAACTGACCATATCGAATCGGCTGGATGAGGGACGTTGTGATTCACAATCCTGCTGCCATCGGCCCGTATCATTGCGGAAAAGGCTCGCCGTTGCTCCTGATCGCCGGTCCCTGTGTGATCGAGGACGAGGATCTGACGCTCCGAATTGCGGCTGCCCTTCGGGGGCTCACAGAGGGACTGCCGGTTCAGTTTGTGTTCAAGGCCTCTTTCGACAAAGCGAACAGGACGAGCATCGAGTCGTATCGCGGGCCGGGGCTCGATGCCGGAATGCGGATACTGCGCAGAGTCCGCGACGAAACGGGTGTGCCGGTAACGACGGATATTCACGAGCCCGGGCAGGCGGTGCGAGCGGCTGAAGTGTGCGAGTTACTTCAGATTCCCGCTTTTCTTGCCCGGCAGACGGATCTGCTGGTCGCGGCGGCTCGCACCGGCAGGGCTGTGCACGTCAAAAAAGGTCAGTTTCTGGCTCCGTGGGACATGCGGCATGTGGTCAGCAAGTTGGAGTCTGCGGGTTGCTGCAACATGCTGCTCTGCGAACGCGGAACGTTCTTCGGTTACGGGCGTCTGGTTAACGACATGACGTCGATCCTGCAGATGAAGGAACTGGGGCCGCCTGTGGTCTTCGATGCAACTCACAGTGTCCAGGAGCCTGGCGGGCTGGGTGGCACGACCGGAGGTCGGCGAAATATGGTGGAGCCGTTGGCGCGCGCGGCTGTTGCCATCGGGGTCGACGGGCTGTTTTTTGAAACGCATCCGTCCCCCGAGACGGCGCTGAGTGACGGTCCGAATATGGTACCTTTGGACCAGTTCGGCCCCATGTTGCGGCGAATTCTGAAATTACGCGAGACCGTGGAAAGCTTTGCCGGATGAATCGCATCTTACTTTTTCTCTGCATCACGTCTTGTGTCGTCGCCGGTTGTAAGCCGTCGCGTCCTGTGCCCGGATCGCATCGCTCGGTGGGGATGGCAGCAGGGCGGTCGGATCGCGAGCATCTCGACGCCGCCATGGATTACCTGCAGCGGGCGGATGAGTTCGAAGAGTCGCAGGCAAGTTCGCAGGTTGCATACCACTTGAATCGCTGGCTGGAAACCCAGACTGCCTCCGCCGCGTGGGAAGCCGATGCGTTGGTCGCCAAAATGCCCCGCGATATTCGCAACAGCCGCGACGTGGCCGATCTGGGGCGGCTTCGCTTTGCCGTGGAAGACTCGAAGGCTCTGCAGGAGGCCGTCTGGCTGAAGCAGATCTCAAAATGGGTGTCGCCGCGCGTCGCGGACTCGGCGCTTGAGGACTGGATCAAGCAGACTCTCGGGGGAAAGGACGCCGTCGAGGCCGAGCAGCTTCTTGTCGCGAGCCGCCTGTTCGACTGGACCATCCGCAATATCCGACTCGACGAACTGCTGCCCTATCCGGCGGATGTCGCCGCGCAGCCGACGCCTGAACCGGGCAAGGTAACGCCGACAATTGTGCCGGCCCCGCAGCGGGGAGTCCCCGGGCCCGGCTACCAGTTCCA
Organism: uncultured Planctomycetaceae bacterium; assembly: GCA_903863885.1. GTDB lineage: Bacteria > Planctomycetota > Planctomycetia > Pirellulales > Pirellulaceae > CAIPEB01. The sequence continues at coordinate 70,534 of CAIPEB010000011.1, forward strand.
TCCGTGGCAGGTCCTGCTTTACGGGCGAGGAGACGCCTGGCAGCGTGCGCGGCTGTTCATCCTGCTCTGCCGGCAGGAGGGAGTCGACGCGGTCATGCTGGCCTTCCCTGGAAAAACGACCACGCCGCGTCCGCGTCCGTGGCTGGTCGCCGTGCTGATCGGCAAGCAACTGTTCCTGTTCGACACCCGGCTGGGGCTGCCGGTTTTCGGCTCCCAGGGGCAGGGGATCGCGACCCTCGAGCAGGTGCTCGCCGATCACTCGCTGCTCGATGCTCTGAATCTCGACGAACAACGCCGCTATCCGCTGGAAATCTCCGATCTCGGGGAGATCCTGGCGCTGCAGGATGCGTCCGCCGCAGCGTTGTCGCGTCGGATGAACCTGCTCGAGCGGCAGTTGTCCGGACAGAACCGGGTTGTGCTGACGACATCGCCGAGCAGCATCAGGGAGCGACTCATGGCGTGTCGGGGCATCTCGGATTCCCGGATCTGGAGCGTTCCGTTCGAGGCAGCCTGGTATCAGCGGGCTCTCATGCAGCTCATCGAGAAGAACCCGCAGGCCGCCGCGGAATTCTACCGGCAGTTCGGCGTGTTCACGATGCGCAATACGCTCGTCCGCGGGCGCTATCTCCACTTCCGCGGTCTTCTGGACAGCCAGGGCGAAACCGTCGGCGCCAAGAGTCTGTACCTGGATACCCGACTGCCGCGCGAGCAGCTCAACGTGTTTGCCACGTCCGAGGAGGTGCAGAGGTCGCTGGGGTTTGAACGCGAACAGGGGGAACGGGAAAGCTTCTGGAAAGGCCGGCTGCAGTCCGCCCAGATCATGATGACGCAGGCCAAGCAGCACGCGACCTATTGGCTCGGTCTTGCTCAGTATGACACGGACAAACTCGATGCGGCCATCGAGTGGTTTGATCGCCGCACGCTGCAGGCGGGAGACGACAGTCCGTGGATTTCAGCGGCCCGGTACAATCTCGGCCGCACTCACGAACAGCTTCGCGATGTTGAGCAGGCGTGCCGCTGCTACGAGGCGGGCGATGCATCGCCGCAGGACTACGGCAACCGCCTGCGGGCCCGCTGGCTCCGCCAGACCCGCGGCAAGCCTGCGACGAATTGACCGGCACCCATCGCGGGCGCGGCCGGCAACCCCCGGACTGCGCGTTGCATCACTTCCATTGGAACGGCTTGCCCGTAAGCCGTTCGAAGGCCTCGATGTACTTGGCGCGCGTCTTGGTGACCACGTCATCCGGCAGGGCGGGCGGAGGGCTGTTCTTGTCCCAGCCGGTCGTTCCCAGCCAGTCCCGCACGAATTGTTTGTCGAATGACGGTTGAGCGCCGCCGGGTTGATACAACTGTGCCGGCCAGAACCGCGAACTGTCGGGCGTCATCACCTCGTCGATCAGAATCAGCTCGCCGCCGACTTGCCCCCACTCGAACTTCGTGTCGGCCACAAGTATGCCTCGTTCACGCGCGAACTCGGCGCCCTGGCAGTAGATATCGATGCTGCGATCCCGCAATTCGCGGGCCGTGTCGGCTCCGACGATCTCCGCCATGCGCTCAAACGAGATGTTGATGTCGTGTCCCGTTTCTTCCTTGGTGGCGGGAGTGAAAATCGGCTGTTCCAGTTTGTCACCCTGGCGGAGTCCGCTCGGGAGCCGGATGCCGCACGCGTGACCCGTTTCGCAATATTCCTTCCAGGCCGAACCTTCCAGATAGCCCCGAACCACGCACTCGATCGGCACGACTTCGCATTTTCGGACGAGCATCGTCCGGCCTTCCAGTAGGCCGGGATCCGTACCCGCCGGCAGGCCCATGTGAGCCAAATCAAGCGAAATCACATGATTGGGAGTGTCGAGCAATTGGAACCAGAACGCGCGGATCTGGGTCAGGACGCGGCCCTTGTCGGGAATTGCGGTGGGCAGCACCCAGTCGAAGGCACTGATCCGGTCCGTGCTGACCAGAAGCAGCCTGTCACCCAGGTCGTACACATCACGGACCTTCCCGCGACGACACGGCAGATCGCCAAGGTGTGTTTGCAGTACAGGCTCGCTCATCGTGAACTCCTGATTCAGCCATCCTCGAATCCGGTAACAGCACGGACCCGAAGTATAGCAAGACGCATGCGAAGCGGGGTAGTAGCAGCCCCGGATCGGTGGCCGTAGCCGGGGAGCCAGGCGACGTATCGCCCGCCCCAGCAGCAGTTTGAGCCCGGTACCCGTTGCTGGGCGCATGGGGGTGGAGTAGACTCCCCTCAAGTCGGCCTCGGCTCGCGGCAGGTTCGGACCGATTTTGCTGTGCGCGGCGGGGTGCTGGCCCGGTTCAAGGCTAGCCCTGTTCGAGAGTCGCCAGATTCAAGTCAAACATCTGGCGTCACACCGCGGTTACGCTCCGGGAAATGAGCAGCATGGGACAATTGCGTTTTGTTGCGCCCTGTCGCGAACACCTCGCGGAACGAACTGCCGAGTTCGCTTACATGGCCGGATTGGAAGGTATTCCGTGGCCCTGCCGCTGCCGGCAGACGGGCAATAACCGGGCAGATGTCGAACTGATCGTTGAGCGGTCCGTGGCCGAATCCGGCAACTTGTACCTGCCGTGGCGCACCAAAGACGCCGGAGAGTTGATGCTCAGCACGGCGAGTCTGATGGAGCGGCAGCATCCGTATCGTCTGGTTGTGGAACTGGCCCGAGGCACACTCAACCGCGTGCGAAACCAACTGGCCGACTGGCAACTCGTCGGTCTGCAGGCACCCGCCGAACTGGAAGAACGCATCGGCTCCGCCTGCCGGCAATTGGCGAATATCGTGATCGAGAAAGACCCTCACGCCGCATCCCGGGCGTCGGAGGAACTGATCAACGAGTCGCTCGCTGCGGGCGAGCATCTGGCCCGCGAGTACAGCCGGCAGATGCTGGCGATTCGCCGTCAGGATTCCAGCGCTTCGCGAGTCCTCGCCGGCGGACGACTCCCGTGCAGACCGCTGCTGGACAGCGAAGACGCATTCGTTCGCAAGTACTGGAACTCCGTTTCGCTGTCGTTTCCGTGGCGAACCATCGAAAGCAGTCCCGGCAAATTTGACTGGGAACTCTGCGATCGGCAAGTGAAATGGTGCACCGAACAGGGGCTGCGAATTGTCAGTGGTCCGCTGGTCAGCCTGACCCGAAACCATCTGCCTGACTGGCTGTTCCTTTGGGAAGAAGATTTCGAAAACCTGCAGCAGAAGATCCTGCACTTCGTGCGGGCGGTGGTGAATCGCTACCGGGGACTCGTGCATGTCTGGAACAGCCTGGCGGGCATGAACGTGCCGGGTGCGCTGGCCATCACGGAAGAGCAGCGTCTGCGTCTGGCCGTCGTGTCGATCGATGAACTGCGGAAACATGATTCGGCGACCCCGGTATTGGTCACCGTCGATCAGCCGTGGGGGGAGTACCTGACGTCGGAGTCGCTGGAACTCTCGCCGCTCCACTTTGCGGATGCTTTGCAGCGAGCAGACCTGGGACTCGCTGGGATCGGCCTGGAATGGAACGTCGGTTACTGGCCGGGCGGGACGCTGCCCCGCGACTCGCTGGAAGTGAGCCGGCAGCTGGACCGCTGGAGTCTGCTGGGCCTGCCGCTGGTTGTCTTCGTTACGCTTCCCAGCAGCGGTACGGTAGACGAGTCGGCACGCCTATCGCCGCAGGCTATCTGCGAGGGCACCGTTCCGCCGTCCGGCCAAAGCCAGCGCGATGGAGCCGAGAGGCTGCTGCCGCTGGCTCTTGCCAAACCGTTCGTGCAGGGAGTGTTCTGGAATCAGTTGTCCGATCAGGAGACGCCGGACTGTGCTCACGGCGGCCTTTTCGACGGAAGCGGCCAGGCCAAGCCTGTGTGCGAATTCTGGCAGTCATGGTACACATCGCACCTTACGTGAGACGAGTTCGGCCGTTGCCGGCCTCGCTGTAAGAGTCTGGAGTCCGGAGGAACACAGGCCTCGGGCATCGGAGCCCCTGTGAATCACGAGCCCCCTTTGTATCAGCTTGCGATGTGCGAAGACGCGAATCACACTACACGATGATTGGCTCAGAATCCGCAGCCGATCCGGTTGTGTCTCTTTGTGCCGGACGCTCCTGTCGCTGTCCGGTCTGCCAACGAGAAACGGGAATTCCCTCAAATGCGAAGGTCTGCAGTCTGTGGCGGCCGTTTGATTCGCTTGCTTTTCTTCGTATCGAACGCGGTCTGCGCAGTCGCGCTCGCTGCGGAGAACCCGGGTTCTACCGCCACGAATGTCGCGGATTCTCCTGCGCCGCCGCAGGCAGCGACCGATCCCGCCGAAGCCGATGAAGACTTCGCGATACAAGGCGAGTACGCAACGGCAGGCGATGCTCCGCAGACCGGCGGCCGATGGGGGCTGCAGGTTGTAGCGCTGGGGGGAGGCAAGTTTGATGCGGTCCTGCTGCAGGGCGGCTTGCCCGGCGATGGCTGGGACCGAGCCGCGCGGCTGCCTCTGGCCGGGCAGCGCGGCGCGCAGTGGCTCGACCTGGAAGGCAGCGGATACCGAGTGCGGATCGATCAGGGCGAGGCTAAATTGGCCGATGGCGCGGATCACCCGCTGGCTGTCCTGCGGAAGGTTCAGCGGACAAGTCCCACCGAAGGCGCCCCGCCGCCACCCGGTGCGCTGGTTCTGTTTGACGGCAAATCCGTTGACCAGTTCGTTGAAGCCAAAATGACCGCTGATGGACTGCTCGAAGCCGGGGCGCTGACGAAAGTCGGAGTCGGCGATTTTCACCTCCATCTGGAATTCCGCACGCCTTACATGCCTGCCGCGCGAGGGCAGGGGCGAGGCAACAGCGGCGTGTACATCCAGCAGCGCTACGAAGTGCAGATCCTCGATTCGTTCGGCTTGCCCGGAGAGGCGAATGAGTGCGGCGGCGTGTACAAACAGCACGCTCCCGAAATAAACATGTGCTTTCCGCCGCTTGCGTGGCAGACTTATGACATCGACTTCACGGCCGCTCGCTGGAATCGAAGCGGCAAGAAGATCGCCGACGCACGCATTACCGTGCTGCAGAACGGGGTGCCCGTGCAATTGCACTATGCGATCTCGGACAAGACCGGTGCGGGCAAAGCCGAAGGACCCGAGATCATGCCGATCCTGCTGCAGAATCACAACAATCCGGTGCGGTTCCGAAACGTCTGGATCGATCTGCATCCACCAGTTGCCAAACCGCACGCCGCGCCGCAGCGATGTGGTTATCGCAGATGGCCGCTGCGATCCTGCGGATTGCTTTGGCGGCTGCGGAATCGCTGAGTTCCTGCAGCGTTGCGGCAACACCTATTCGGCCGGCGGCCCCGCGATACGCTGGAGGGCAACCAGGCACATGTCGTCTTCCTGCGCCGCTCGGCCCATGTGAGCGTGGATGCTTTCCAGCACGTGCTGCCCGATTTCGTCGGGCGTGCCGCCTGATTCGCGGATCAACTCGCGGAGTCGGCCGATGGAGAAGCACCGGCCTTCGGTGTCCATTGCCTCGTTGAGTCCGTCGGTGTACATGATGAGCGATTCGCCGGGTTGCAGGTTGATGCATGCCTGCCCGTACTGGTGGCCTTCGACAACGCCCAGCGGCGGGCCCGCTTCCGCGCGACTCGGCTCGTCAATCGAGCCATCGACGGCTCGCCGCATCGGCGCCATGTGCCCCGCGTTGGCGATGGTGAACGTGTCCGTTGCCGGATCAAGCACGGCCATCACGCAGGTCACGAATCGGTTCAGATTCAAGTTGCACATCCGTTCGTTCAGCGTCGTGATCGCACTGGCCGGATGGGGCGAACTGGCGAGGCTGAAGCGGGCCTCGGCGGACAACTTGGCCATCAGCATCGCGGCAGCTACACCGTGACCGACAACGTCGGCCACCAGGACGGCGAGCCGGCCATCGGGCAGTCTCACGTAGTCGTAGTAGTCACCGCCGATTTGATTGGCTGCGCGATAGTAATCGAAGAAGTCGTACTGCGGAAAATCCGGACGACGGGTCGGCAGGAAGGCCCGCTGCACCTCACGAGCCAGTTCCAGATCCCGCTCCCACGTACGCCGCTGCATCGCATCGTCGTGAAGCCGGGCGTTGATAATGGCGATCGATGCCTGCGCCGCCGCGCTGACGAGCAGTTCCAGGTCTTCGTCCTGGAAGCGTTGACGCTGATCGAGCGTGTCCAACTGCAGGATGCCGAGCGGCTTGCCTTCACGGTCCAGCAGCGGCGCGCACATCACGGACCGGATCCGGAAGTCGGCGATGCTCTGGCTCATCTCGAAGCGGACGTCCGTCGCGGCATCCGCCGACAGAATGGCTTCGCGCGTATCCATCACCTGCCGCGCAATCGTCCGACTGACGCGGATCGTCTCGTCGCGATTCTTGCGCCGCATCTTCGTCCATCGCGGTGCGAGCACCCCGCGGTCATCAACCAGCCCGACAAAACCGCGGTCGGCCTGCATGAAAATGCGGAACAGGCTGTCGAGCAGTTGCGGCAGCACTTCGTCCAGCGAAATTGCCCGAGCGAGACTCTGCGTGATCTCCATCAGCGCATTGAGCTTCGCTTCGGGAGTCGCGGCGAGTTGCGGGCCACCCCGGCCGCTGACCACGTCCAGCTTGGACATGATCGTGGAACTCGAAGCCTCAACATCATCCACGAGGACCGCGCGCGAACTCGATTCGTCGAGAGTGGACGGGGGAGTCTCGGATGCGTGGGCGAAAAAGGTGAAAATCACATCGCACACGCGAACTCGGTCGCCGTTGGCCAGTTTCTTACGCGCCTCGACCGGTTGTTCGTTTACGAACGTCCCGTTGCGGCTGTGCAGATCCTCGACGTAAAAATCCACTCGGTCCGAGAAGACTTTACAGTGATGGCGGCTGACTGCCCCCACGTCGATCACGATATCGCAGTCCGGGTGGCGGCCAAGCACATACTGGCCGCTCTCCAGCGGATACCGCGTTCCCATATTCGGGCCGTTCTCTGCCCTCAGCAAGGCCATGCATTGTTCCTTAACGGGACAAGAGCTAAACCCAATTCGCTCCTCAAAAAAGAGCAATCCCGCGTGTCGGATCACCGATAAGAACCTGAGGTTATCTGTGCTCCCGCGATTCTATTCGCAGGCCCGATAAACCGTCAACCAAGTGAATTCTGCAACGAACTGTTAATCCATACATCCGACCGACCTTGACCAAGGCTTTAAAAGCACGTAAGTTCTCAGATACTGATTGGCCCTTGGTGTAACGGTAGCACGACTGACTCTGGATCAGTTAGTCTAGGTTCAAATCCTAGAGGGCCAGCTTTAGACACGTC
>CAIPEB010000012.1 GCA_903863885.1 uncultured Planctomycetaceae bacterium
CAGACGCATGAGTTGATCTCGGCGGCGAAGTTGTGGAATCGAATGCGACCGCATGGCCGAAGCACTCCGCGATTCGGCCAGGGACGCGTGACGCCCAGTGTACTGGCCACGCTGGGGGACGCAAAGAAGACACCCGAATCGGAGCCGTTTGCGATGTTCGGAGTTGCCTTGTGATTTCAGGGTTTGCGAGATGTTGTCAGATTGGCTTCCCCGCGGCGGGAGCGACACGTACTGCGCATGGCTTGGCTTTCGAGGAATTTTTCTGGGTTTTTCGACCAAGCCGCGAACGCTGCGGGGATGTCTAGCGTAGTAACGGCGACTGATCGAATGAACGCTTAGGCACGGAGGTTCGCATGCTCATTCAATCCACGAAACCGCTCTTCGCTTGGGATTGCCTGGAAGATAGCCCGTCCCTGTCTACGGTTCGTCAATTGCTGGCTGCGATTCCCGACGACAAGCTGTTGATATCGCTTCGCGACTCGCGGGGCAAAGGACGCGACGATTATCCCGTTTCGGTGTTATGGGGCGTTCACCTTCTGAGAATCATTCTGCGGCATCCAACCACAGAGGCCTGCCTCGCGGAGTTGCGGCGCAATGAGGGTTTGCGAAGGCTCATCGGCATTAGCTCCGAGAACAAAGTGCCGAGAGCTTGGAATATGTCGCGATTCGAGGAAGTTCTGGGACAAGAACCACACTGTACGTTGCTGAAGGAGATCTTCAATCGCCAGATCCAGACGTTGGGCGACGCGGTATCCGACTTGGGCAAGGACTTGGCCGGAGACGCCACGTCCCTGTCCGCGCGCGCTGCGAACAAGAATACGGCGAAGAAAGAAATGGCTGCCGGCCTGCCTCAACCAAGTGGCGGCCGCAAAGAATACACGGACGATCATGGCACCGTGACCAAAGTCGTCGAATGGTTTGGATACAAACTTCATCTCCTAGTCGATGTGAAACACGAAATATCGGTGGCTTATCAGATCACGGACACCAAGGCGGGTGACGGGGAGACCTTGCCTGCCGTGCTGAACCAAGCGCAAGCCAACCTCCCTCCCCATCGCATCCGCACGTTGGCTTACGACAAAGCCGGCGACACCAATCCCGTGCATGAACTTCTCAGCCGTCATCACATCCGAGCGGTGATTCAGAATCGCTCCCTGTGGAAAGAGGAGCACGAACGAATGTTGCCAGGCCACGACGGAAACAGCAACATCGTCTACGACGAAGCAGGAACCGTGTACTGCTACGATCGGGTCAGCGATCCCATGGTGCGTCACAAGATGGCCTACATCGGCTATGAACCGGAACGGGAGACAATCAAGTACCGCTGTCCCGCCAAGCATGAAAACTGGACCTGTCCGATGTCCGAGATCTGCAATGCCGGCAAGTCCTATGGGAAGACCGTGCGGGTGCCCCGCGAGATCGACGTTCGTCGCTTTCCCGCGATTCCACGCGCGACCAAACAATTCGAACGTCTGTACGATGGCCGCACATCCGTGGAACGTGTGAACGGTCGGCTGAAAATCTTTTGGGGTGTGGACGACGGCAATCTCCGTGGCGCGCGGCGGTTCTACGCGAACGTCGGCGCGGTAATGGTGGTCCACGCAGCCTTCGCCACCGTATTGGCCTCCGCCCCGCGCAAGGAAGGCGAGACCCTTGGCAAGATGAAGCTCAGCCCCATTGCCAAAGCCCTGCGCGAACGAGGCAAGCCTATCACACCACCTTCCGGCCAGGCGACCTGACGACGGACTGATCCGCAACCGACGATTTCTCGCGGCGTGCCTTCGGCACAGCGGACCCTCATGCGACGACGTCGCGAATCATCGGTGAGTTCCACGGCCGACGGCCAAACTTACGCAGCAAGAGGCCCACCGGACTCATCATTTCAAACGCACCTTCCTTGCCGCGGCGATGAATCCCCCGCATTCTCTCAGTCCATATCTGCAAGCCTCGTTCGTGCCGAACTTACATCGCAAGCGGCTCGGTCGGGATACTACTCGGCTACAGTATCTGCGTGTGGTTTGTTCTGTGGCGATCGCCGGATTTCCGCCAGCACGGTTACCTGTGCGCGGCGTTATTGATAGCGGTTGTCCTGTTCATCGTTCGGTGGATTCGCGTCCGGTTTCGTAAGATCCGTGACGACTGCCAGAACCTTGAACGCTTGCATGGAAAGGACGACACTGACATACGTAACGCCTCTTTGCAGGCGCC
>CAIPEB010000013.1 GCA_903863885.1 uncultured Planctomycetaceae bacterium
CCGAAGCAAACGGGGGCAGCACGCCATTGGTTGCTCAGCGCGAGCCGCATCGTTACCCACTGGTCCGGATTTGGCACCTTGGCGGCTAAACCAGGTTGCCGGGCGGTCATCGGGCCGGTCCCTTGCGCCCTCGTGATGCGATCGATGATCAGCGCGACCAAGAATCCGCCGCCAAGTGCAGCTCAGCCCAATTCGCGCCGGGGAATTTTACGTGTGCGGCGGCTGTCGTCAAGCGACTACCAACCCGTTCTGCCCGTTCCCGCGAGTCGTTTTGGAGTTCGTTATCTTGCGCGAAGAGCGAATCCCTGTGGAATTGAGGATGGCCCAGAGCAAGTACGGCACTTTGTCCGATTATTCCGAACCGAAGATGTCCTTGCCTTGGCCAAACACTACCCAGTGCTGAAACAGCGTCTGCAAGCGGTTTGCGGAAACCCTGAGTTCACCCTGCGGGTCGAAGACAACGTGGTCCCGTGCGCAGTAGTACAACCGTCCCCACACATTCAGGGCTTTGCCGGCACGAAACGCCTGCGCATCCCACCGCTCTTTCCTCTTCCGATGCCGAGCAATTGCGAACAGCAGCAGGCCGAATACGCCAGCCCCAATTCCGATAATCACCACTACTCCCATCAGCGCTGATCGAAAAGGCATCGCGTTCGGCGATGGCGACCACGCTGCTCCCATCAGCTGCACAAGTGCAGCAATAAGCATGAACGCGGCGACGATGCTGCCCCCCCAAGCAAGAAGCAGGCCGTTGTCTTTCGGAAGCGGCGGCGCAACAGGCGGGGAAAGCGCAGCGGCAAGCTGACTTGACATGACACCCGACATGCTCGTGTACGCCCCGAACACTCCCACATGCCCACCGGCAACAGAAATGCCGGCGGTTGGACCAGCAAACGCACCAAACGACTGTCCGCTTGAAACGACTGCGGCAACGTGCTGCAGAGCATCGTCTTTCCTGCATGCAGGGCAAGCCAACGATCCATGCGAACGGGCGTTGCTCTTTTCCATTTAATTTACGCCTTCGGGAGACGTGCTTTCGCCCAACGACGGCCCACCAGAGGACGGTCGCTTTGGGGGCAACTCGATCGAAACGCCACGGTAACAATCGCCCCGTAGACCGGCAATTGGCGTACGCAACAACGTGGCCAGAATTTCTGTCGATCGCGCCAAATCGCGAGAAAAAGCCGGTGGATTGTGGCAGAGTCTATTGCTGCCCCCTGCAAGTTTACTCGCTGCGATACATGAAACGCCCGACTCCCGCAGGCCCCGAAACCACACATCAACTATCGCGTGAAGAGGTCCCTATCCGTCAGTCCGAGCTCACGCTTCACCTCCTCAACGATTTCCGCGATCTTCTTTCGCGCCTGTTCAGTGCGAAACGAAGATCTTGTTGTGCGCCGAGACTTGGCTGCGTGACTGCCCGACATTGGATTGACTAACTCAACGTCGTTCGCGGAAGTGATCGCTATTTGAATCTCTTCGTTGAGCCATCGCTCCATCTCGTTGATTCTGTCGACGCCCTCGCGCCTCTGCTCGACGTCTTCACTGTATTCATCGAAGTGATCGAAGACGTACGTGTACACTCGCCGCTCGTGGTCTGGGATCTTGTTTCGAACCTGGCTGTGCATCTTGTTGTACGAGAAATGATTCCCGCATCGAGAAATGACCGGATTGCAACCATCCCGATTATCCCCGGTCTTTCCGACGTAAATCTTGGTGTCACCGTCGCCCTTTGCGATAACGACGTATACTGCAAATCGCCGCTTGAGGCATTCTGGATTGAGCGTGAACTTGTGAGCCATGGTTTTCCCATCCTAGCGACGCCGATTACCCCACCGGAAACAACGCCAAGGGACAAATGATCGCTCTAAGGCTTCGCCGCCGGTTCGTTTGACGTTCGCAGTTATTGGAGTCTAGGTTTCGGCTTGAGAAAGTCGGCGAACAGAACGCCCGAAACTGCGGGGCCCCACCCTTACGTGGAAACGGCGTCGAATCGAGAGATGGCGACGGTAATCCGACGCTATACGACACACACACCGCGACAACAAAGTTGAAATCGCGACCTCCCTGTCGTGGCGGGGCCCGCGTCGATCCCGGAAATAATGCGGGACGTAAACTATTGCATTTGGCGATCCTGGGACACTCACTCGGTGTCGCGCGACTGTTCGTGAAATTCGGTACCGACGCCGACGAGGATTCCAGCATGCACACCCTCTGAATAAGCAGCGCCCCCAACGCGGCCCGGAACTCGACGCGAGAGCCATCACGTAACATGACGCCGAGTTGGTCCAACCGAACTCTCATTCACCTCGTGAGAAGTCCCAAATCTTGATGTTACCAGCCTCATCACCCGTCGCAAGACAATCACCCTTGCGGGAAAAGACAACACTGTACACTCGGGCGTTAACCGGTATAGCCGCCAACAACTCGCCGCTCGTGGTACTCCACACTTTTACCACCGGATCGAGGCCACCGGTCGCAATCACCGATCCGTCAGCGGAGAACGACACGCCCCAAATGCCCGTGCCATTGGCCCAAGACATCGTCGGTTGGCCGCCATCCCACGACCATTTCGCGGCTATTCCGTCAAGGCCACCGATGGCGATGCGATCATTGTCCCTGGAGATTGCCACACATTGTACGACCCCCCCATGTTTGAGCACTCCGGTCTTTTCACCACTGTGTGTGTTCCAGCAAATCGCGATGTTTTCGGAGCCTCCAGCCGAAACCAGCCTACGTCCGTCGGATGTAAGGGCGAGACTCTCCACGGAACGTTTGTGTACGCGTAGGACCCGCAGCAATTTACGAGTTTTTACCTCCCATTGTCGAATCTCTCCATTCTCGCTCCCTGCGAACAGATCCCTACCGTCGGGAGAGAACAAAACGCTGAAAGTTCGCGGACCATTCACCAACAGGGCAGTTTCAGGGGCAAATTTGTCGCCCTTCACACTCCACAGTCGCACGCTGCCATCCCTTCCCGCCGATGCCGCAATCGCAGCGTGTGGCGACAGCGCGATCGCGTATGCGCAGTCTGGATGTGCAACGATCGCATCCTTCAATTCGCGTGACTCGCCATTCCACAATTGCAGCGACCCGTCTTCCCTCGATGCGGCTAATCGATTGTCATCGCGAAACCAAGCAACGGACCGCACACACACATCGCCTGCCTTAAGCGTCGCCACAAGTTTGAATCGTCTATAGTCCACTCGCAGTGATTCCGTTGGTGCAGCGCTCAAATCCTCTTCAGCTTTCGATTCCGGTTCACCGTTCCGTCCAATCCCAGAGTCTTCCCCACTAGTCCTTAAACAAGCGAAGGCCGATGTTAGTTTTCGGGCGGGTCGCGCGAAAAAGTCGGCGCGAACTTTCAGCGGGCCGGCATCGCTTTGCGGCGGGTGGGGTTCGTGTTTGTCG
>CAIPEB010000014.1 GCA_903863885.1 uncultured Planctomycetaceae bacterium
CGTTCATCGTTCATCGTTCATCGTTCATCGTTCATCGTTCATCGTTCATCGTTCATCGTTCATCGTTCATCGTTCATCGTTCATCGTTCATCGTTCATCGTTCATCGTTCATCGTTCAAGCCTCTTCGTAACAACTCCGCAGTTGACCACCGATCGGGATCACGAAGCACCGCGATTGGGGGCCGTGCTGTTGCCCGGTCACCGGCTTTCCAGCGACTCGATGCAGCTGATCCAGCGAAAGTGGCCATAGTCATTCTCGAGCTGGATGCTGATTACCGGAGCGGCGCCGGTCGTTTTGACCTTCAGGTGCTGTACCGGGTCCTTCTTGCGGACGGTCTGGCTGAGCGGCCCGCCGTCCACTCCGTTGATGATCACCTGACGCTGGTCGCCGAACGGCACGACGCTCATGGCGAGATCGTAGGTGCCGGGCTGCACTCGGAATCGAAATACGTGATCGCGCACGCGGGTCCCGTCGCGGTCCAGTTTCTGTGCGCCCATCCAAGGCTGATCGTCGTCCTGCATCGCCTCCTTGTCGAATCCATACCCGCGCTCGTCATTCCATACGGTCGTATGCAGCACTGGCAGGTAGTCGGTCTGTTGCCCCTCGATGCTGCAGCGGCCGACGTTTTCCGTCGAGCCGAAGTCGAACAGGTACTTGTGAAGCGATGCGATTTGCTGGAGTCTGGCTTTGCGAACGGATTCCTGTTTTTCGTATTCGGCATGCAACTTCGCCAACGGCTCAGAACTCGCGAAATCCCTGAGATATTGCGGATACGGCGTGACCTGAAGCGACGATGTCTTCTCCGGGGTCGTGATGCCGCCAAACGAATCCGTGACCGCGCATCCGCCGAGTTCGATTCCCAAAGCCGCCGTGCCATCCACGGTCCAGGCGGTCAACAGCGGCTTGGCGCCCGCGTCCCACTCCATCAACCAGACATCCGGGTTCGGGTGCGGCAATCGCCGCGCGCCGCCTCGAACGCCGTGCAGTTGCCGGATGGCGGTGCCGAGCGTGTACCACGCCGGCTTGCGTGACAAGTCGTCGCGCAGCACTCCGGAACAAGCGTGCATCGAGGGCGTGCTGCCCGACTCGCGGTAGACGAACACCTTCTCGATGTTCTGTGCCAGGCACAGCATGACGACTCGCGGCAGCCGCGCCGCCTGAATCGCCTCGGTCGTGCCGAACGGGCCGGCCGAGTCGTAGCCGGTCTCGGTCATCCAGATCGGCTTGCCCGGCGCGAATTGATCTCGCCACTCGGCCAGATCTCGCAGGTTTTCGGAAAATGTGGCATCGCCCGTGACCTTGGCGTTGCCATCGGTCTTGCAGGTTTCCGGCGGCTCCTGTCCCGAATAGAAATGCACACTGAGCACGTCAACAAAGTCAATCGGATGCTTGCCGTCAGGATACTGGTAGGTTCGCAGAGGATCGACGACGTCCCGGGAGGCCCCGGCGTAACCGGCAGTGGTCACGACCGCATCGGGGTCCGCTCGTTTCACGGCCTCTGCGCCGAATCGCATCATTTCGTAGTACTTGTCCATCGGAGCGGCCCAACCGCCCCAGGTCGCTGCGGGACTCGGGTTCAGATTCGGCTCGTTCCACAGTTCGTAGTATTTGACCAGCTTCAGGCCGGAGCGTTTATCCGGAGTCAGCAGATCGGACTCCGGGTGCTGCTTGCTTCCATAACGGGCCGCCATCTGAAAGCAGAATTCGCCGTACCATGCGGGATCCTTGGGAGGAAATGCGAGCTTCATCGATTCAGGGCAACCCGTCGGCGCCGTGCTCGCCCAACTCGGCGTCAGGAACATGTAAGTGAGTACGTTGAAGCCGGCTCCGTGATACGCCTGGAAAATCTGGTCCATATTCAGCTGCCAGGGTGCCACCTCGCCGGTGAATGAATATTGGTGAGGCTGACTCGATACAAAGGGCCACTTGCCGTTCTCGAAGCGTATCGAGCCGACGCCCAATTCACGCAGTTGAGGCGCAATGTCGGCCTGGGCAGCGTTCATGCCGATGCGGGAGTCGTCGCCCATCAACTCCGGCTGTTCGCGCAAATGGCTGAACACGTGACGGTAAGTCAGTTCACGCGACCCGCTGTGTTCAAACGAGAGACCCAACAGGTGGGCTCCCGATTGCAGTGGTTTGGTAAAGGTCAGATTCTGCACGGCGAAGGACCGGCCTGGCACGTCGACCGAGGCGTGTCCCTCTTCGACCAGCGGTCCGACCTTGGGCAACTCGACGGTCTCATCCTCCGCGCCGTCATACACTCCCAATTCGCTCGGGAAAGCAATCAGATCTTCGCGGTCGCCGGCTGTTCTGAAGCGGAATTGAAGAACCCGCGCCTTGAACGGCCGTTTCAGCGGGAATTCGTGCGAGCCCCATTTCTTATTGTGGTCCACGTTGGACAGATCCGGTGCCGGACGGAATTCCCTGCCGTCCTCGGAGGCCAGGACATCGACGAACCACGAGTGATTCGCATCGCCGCTCAGCCACGTGAGCCTTCTGATTTCGCGAACGCGGCCCAGGTCCACGAACTGCAGTGCCTCGGTGAAGTGTTCCCTCTGCCACGGCGTCGCCGCAGCGGTCCAGGCCTTTCCATCGGTGCTGCGATTGTCTTCGACAGTGTCGCCATCGACGACCAGCCAACTCCTCGATCCTGCGGCGTGGTCCGACCCGAAGATCGGATCGGGCAGGGGCCGCGAATAGAGCGCCGGGTCCTGCTGCAGGGAATAATCGATCTTCACGTGCGCGGGACGGTCGCTGAAATTGGTAATGCACGCTGTCGCCGACAAGCCTGCGCCGGTGCTCGGAAGTTCGGACACGCTCAATTCCGTTGCGACGTCCGATCGGCCGACGCTGCTCGATGGAGTCAGTGCGACTAATCCGTCGGCCACGATCGAGGTCGGCCCGGCTTCGCGAGTGAACCACACGAGATGAACGCTTTTCAGCGGAAAATCGACGGTCTTGTTCTTGTCGTCTTGCGGATACGATTGCCTGGCGTCGCCGAGATTCACCTCGACCCATTTCCAGCCCGACCACTCAGCCGGGACCACGGCGATGAGCGATTCTCCCTGCGCATCGTTGACCTGAATCCCCACGCTGGTCGCGTTGGAGTTATCGGACAGACCGATCCAGGCTCCGATGAGTCGAGGTTCGCCGGGTACGTTCTCTCGGACGCGAAAGTCTCCTTTCGCTCCCCCCTGCTCTGCCTCGTTTGCTCCCATCTTCAGCGCGGTCCATCCGATCTTCGGCGCGACGGATTCCGCGGGCTTTACGTAGAGGCCATTCATCTTCCACGCGCCGGCCGCAACCGATCCGGCATCGTCCATCGGATTCAGCAGCATTCGCTGTTCGCCGGGCGGGGCTCCGCCGATTTTGCTGTCCGGCGGAATGGAATCGTCCGCATTAAGTGGCGATAAGCCGATGAAACACAAAAGGACCAGCGCGAGGTGTTGTTTCATGGAGGTGTTTCTCATCTGCATTCCTTGCGACTCGCCTAATTAAACCGCTTGAGCGTTTTGGCCAGTATTTCCGCCTGACGGTCGGCGTCGTCGGTGTCGAAGTAGTTGGTTTTCAGCATGAGGATCCTTGGCTGGATCTTCTCCCAGACCGGGCACATGCCGCGTGCGTAGCGCGGAAGCCGGCCGGCGAAATGCGGATAACGGTCGGGGGCCGCGTCGACGGCGGCGTTGAGATTGGCGAAAACGGGTTCGAGGTGCGCGGGTTGGTAGCTGCCGTAGAAGCCGTCGCCGCCGAGTTCGATGAACGTGGACAGCAGATCGGCCCAGACAATGTCGTCGCGCGTGATGCGGGCCGCCCAGGTCCAATAAGCGTTCTCGTAGCCGTCCGGCGTTTTTTGCGGGACAAGCCAGGAAAAATCCTGTACGACTCGGTGCCACGCGCGGGCTGAATAGGATCGCATCTCGGCCAGTTCTTCGACTCGCTCGAGTTCAGCCAGTGCCACCGCGCACGCGATTTCCGGAAGCCGCTGGTTCCAGCCGAGTCGATCGTGCCGTTGGTAGTCCGGTTGGCATCGCAGTTGTTCCGAAACAGCCGTATTGCCGGGCTTCACCGTGAGGTCCTTGAATCCGAGCGTGGCGGCCTTTCTCGCAGCGAGCGCCAGGTCTTCGTCGGTGCAGATCAAGATCCCGCCGTCGCCGCAGGTGATGGTCTTGGAGGCCTGGAAGCTGAAACTGGCGAAATGGCCGATCGATCCGGCGATTCGACCGTGGTACTTGCCCAACACGCATTGAGCGTTGTCCTCGATGACCACCAGCGAGTGTTCTTTTGCCAATTGCATGAGCGGATCGAGATCGGGCGGCAGGCCGCAGATCGATACCGGGATGATGGCGCGAGTCCGCGGCGTGATGTGCCGGCGAACTTCGTCAACACTCATCGTCCACGTATCGGGATCCACATCGACCACGATCGGGACGGCATTGCATTGCAGGACCACCGCCGGGGTGGAGAACACCGTGAATGCCGGCACAATCACCTCGTCGCCGGCTCCGACTCCAGCGGCCAGCAGCGCGCTCTGCATCGTCGCCGTTCCGTTGCAGTGGGCAATTCCGAACGTGTGGCCGAACCGCTGTGCAAACTGTCGCTCCAGCCGTCCCGTCATGCCGACGGAGTGCGCGTTGTGAAATCCGAAATCAAGCACGGACTTGACGTATTCGTAAGCCTTGGGCGCCACACGAGGAATGCTCTTTCGTAAACCGGTCATGACTTTCTGCTTTCTGTAAGAACGTCCGGGGGCTGAAGTCCGGAGGGTAAGAGGCCACGGATTGGCCCGGATGAAACACAGACCTGTTCACTCTCGGCTCTCCGGCATCCGGCATGTCTCCGACGTAGGTGTCGACGCGATGGGTGATGGCTGTGGCCTTATGATCCGTCTAAATTGGCACGCAGTCCAGAGCATGCTGGGCAACGAACTCGCAACGAATGCCGATTGAATCGCGATGCGGATCGCCGCAGCGGGGGAACATTGCATGAATCGTGAGAACCTATCCCGCGCCTGGATGATCGTGGCGATGCTCTGGCTGGTCGCACTGCTGAACTATTTCGACCGGCTGATGCTCACGACGATGCGGCTGTCGATCAAAGAAGCGATCCCGATGACCGATGCCGAGTTCGGACTGCTCACGTCCGTCTTTCTTTGGGTCTACGCAGGACTCAGTCCATTCGGCGGCTATCTCGCTGATCGTTTCAATCGCAGTCGCGTGATTATCGGCAGCCTGCTGTTCTGGTCGCTCGTGACGTTTCTCACGGGCCAGGCCCGGACGTTCCATCAGTTGCTCGCCGCCCGGGCGCTGATGGGCGTCAGTGAGGCGGCCTATATTCCGGCAGCGCTGGCGTTGATTGCCGACTATCACCGGGGCTCTACTCGCTCGCTGGCAACGGGCATTCACGAGACGGGGATCTTCATCGGTTCGGCCATCGGAGGACTGGGAGGCTGGCTGGCCATGCGCTGCGGTTGGAGTTTTTCCTTCACTGTCTTCGGTGTGGTCGGCATCGTCTATTCCGTGCTGCTCGCCTTTACATTGACGGATGCTCCCGCGGGCGATCGCAGACTGACGGAAAAGAGCGAGGCGGTCGCGCGACCGAAGCTGTGGGAGGCGATGGTGAGTCTTTGCTCCGAGCGGGATTTCTTTTGCCTCGCCGGATACTGGGGACTGCTGGGCATTGCCGGATGGGCTATCGTGGGCTGGCTGCCCTCGTACCTTAACGAGCGGTTTCAACTGGATCAGGGCACCGCGGGTCTCTCTGCCACCGGCTATCTGTTTGTCGCCGCCTTTTTCGGCGTTCTCTTCGGGGGCTGGTGGGCCGATCGATGGAGTCGCACAAATGAGCGCGGGCGGGTTCTCGTGACGCTGATCGGGTTGTGCATCGCCGCGCCGGCGGTGCTCGTGGCCGCGCAGACCGATGTGCTCGTTGTCGCAATCGTCGGCATGACGATCTACGGGTTCACGAGGGTTTTCGGCGACGCGAACATGATGCCCATGTTGTGCCTCGTTTCTGATCCGCGGTATCGCGCCACCGGGTACGGCGTGATCAATATGGTCAGTTGCGGCCTCGGCGGAGTGGCGATTTATGCCGGCGGGAAACTGATGGACCACGGCATGAGTCTGAGCGTCCTGTTTCTGTTTTCCGCGGGAATCATGGTGGTGTGCGCACTGCTGCTCGTGCCGGTAAGGCCGCGAAGGCTGCCGGATCAGTGCGGAATCTAGGAACTGCGTCGCGCGCAGCGCCGCATCGCTAATCGCCCGCTATTTGACATTCACCGTGAACGTCCGCTTCTCGCCAAAGCCGGTTCGATCGACCGCGTTCATGCGGAGTTCGATCTTCGTCGGCTTCGAGATACGATCCGCAAGCACGATCTCGCCAAAATCGGCGTCAGCCAGATACCGGGTCCCGGCGGGCAACGGCCACTGACCTTTCAGTTCCGATGTTTCGGTAGTCTGCAGCACCACGTCTCCCGCCTTTGCCGCACCGCCCTGAGGGGCCAGCCATGTGGCTTCCTGCGTGTTACCGACACAAACCCGCGCCTTGAGCGGCGCCGACGAGGAAACCGTGATCGAGCGACCGTCCGCAGCTTCAACCCATTGTCCGGTTGCGTCCTGGATCATTAACCAGTTGAACTCGGCATTCAGGTACTTGGGAGGGTTCTTGCCCGTGCACGGCTGATTGCCGACGGCCACCAGCGGAGTTGTCGCCGAGTCGGTTCCCGTGCCGGCCGTACGCACGTCCAGGTGTTTTCCTGCCTCGGCGGCACGCCGATACGCGTCGCGGCCGCTGTTGAAACAGACATACCAGTAACCGCCGGCATGCGCATCTCTGTCCATGTCGAACCACGCTGTGGTGGCCGGCCACTCGCGATGCGTCTTGATGCGATCGCCGTAGTCGGCAATCAACTGGGCAATCGGCCGGCGCGACGCGTCGGGATTCATGATGCCGAAATCGCTTTTCTCTCCCTCGCGGTAACCGCCCGGCCACCACCACGGAATCGTGCCGTTGGCGCCCGTTTCGAGCACCATCTTGTAGAACATCTCGTGATACTTCGCCACTTCGGCGATGCGGGCCGGAGCGGGCTTCATGTTCACGAAATCCCAAACGCTCTGGCCGAATTCGGACCAGACAATCGGCTTGCCGCGTGTCGTGAAATGTACGTACTTGGTGATGAACCCGGCGGAATAGTAGCCGTTTTCATTCGGTTCGATGCTGTAACCTTCGGGGCAGATAAAGTCGATGTGTTTCGGCGTGCCCGTGAATACGAAGTCATGCGGCAGTGTGTTTCCCTGCCGGAAACTGATCAGATGATTCGGGTCGATCTTGCGAAGCACGCGATGGGCATGATTCCACCGGTTGCTGGTGAAGTCGTCCATGAATCGCCGATACGCGGCCATCATCGTGCGCCACGGTCCATCGTCGCGGAAGTTCTGGTCGTCGGGCGAGATCAATTTGCCTTGCGGGTCGCGGCGCCCCTTGAATTTCCACTCCGCTTCCGCGGCTTCGATGCTCCCGTACTGCTCGACGACCCATGCCCGCCACTCGTCGTCCCAACCCGCGCGGCGGTCGCCCTGGAAGACATAATTGCCCGGTTCCCAGATCGTGTCGTAAGCGACGATCGTCGAATTGTCGGCGAGTCGTGCCGTCGTGATGTAGTCCTTCAGTTCCTTTTCGCGGAACTCCAGCGGAGATGCGAAGCCGCAGAAGAGATTGACGTAGATGCGGTGAGCGCGGCAGCGGGCCGTAAAGTCAAGCAGGTTTCGATAGTGCTGCGGCGGGGACGACTGAATGCTCACCAGGTTGATCCCAAGTCCCTCCATGAGCTGCAGATCGTGCTCCACCAGTTCCGGATCGTAGTAACGCTGGTGAAGCCAGCCTGTCCAGAAGTCATCCAGTTGCATGCCCGAGATGTAGAGCGGCCAGTAGTTGACGCCAACCGGATACCATGGCTGTTCGCCCAGATAGAACTGGTTGCCGCGAACCGTGATGAACTCGCCTTTCGACGGAACTCCCGCGTCGAGCACGCGAATGTCGTGATCGATGCGGTCCACGACCTGGCCGTCCTGAATCAACTCGGCGGCGACTTTCAGCATTGCCGGACGCGAGTCGACAGTCGCCGACAGGTTTTCCCAGCGTTGATCCGCGCGAGGCGCCACGTCGAGCGATGTCGCCTGCGTCCACAGCACCTTGTCCTGCCGGTCGCGCAGAGTCAGACGCACTTCGCACTTCCGGTTCTGCAGCGCCGCGTTGCCCACACTCGCTCCGAGTCGGATTGGTTCGCCAGGCCAGTAGGCGAACTGTTCCGCGCCGGCGTCGCGGAAGTAGAGGCCCGCGCGCAGTCGGGCGGCAATCGAGCGAACTGCGGCGATCGCCGTCGGCGACCTGAGTGTTGCGGGATCGTTGATACCGAGACAGGCGAACGCCGTTCCTGCGTAGGGAGCCGTGTTGTTGAGCAGCATCCACGCAGCGCTGCCCCGGGATTGCCGGTTGTCATCGAGGGCCTCGAGCAACGGCACGAAGCGCCATTTCTGGTCCCTTGCGAATCCGCGTCCCGTTGTCCGCGCGATTCCGCATACGACGTTGCTTACGGGCGGCCACTTGGCCTCGCCCGCGCCGCCGGGTGTCAGAGGGCCTTGGAGCGTCACCGGCTTTTCGACACCGTAAACTTTGTAGCGCGGCAGGATAGTCTCGAGGGTTGCGCCCTCGTCCGGCGGCGTCAGCGTCAGGTTCTTGAACGGGTGAACGCAGCTGCCGATATCCGCCAGAAAGAAGCTGTGTTCTCCGGGGGCTACGGCCGTCGTGTGCGAGAAGGCAATCTGGAAACCGATTCGACGCGCTTGCTGCGGTTGCAGCCGGTCGCCTGCCTTGCCCCGATCTTTGCGTGTGGGCGAGTCAACCCAGTATTGGAAATCTTCGGGGCCGAGTCCGACTCGCTTCCATTCGGGGCCGATGTCCACCACAGACATCCAGCGCGAGCCGTCTTCTTCCTGGATCTCGACAACCAGTTGGCGTGTGCCCGGGCCGCCCTTGATCTGGAAACTCAGCAGATCGTGCTGCGGGCCGAACAACGGCGCAGCGGTTGGCGCCATGTAACCGTCCCAGTTCGTCAGGTTCTTTGCCCAGAAGCGGAAGCACGATTGTCCCTGCGGTCCCTGTGGCACGACTTCCCACGATCCGGGAGACGATGGATCGCTGCAACTGCGCTGCCAGCCCGAAGCACTCAGTGACCTGGCTTCCCACAATAAATGCTGCGGCGGCGCGTCATTTTTCGCTTTTCGAATCGCGTCGCGATTGAACCATCCCGCGCCGGAACTCCAAACCGGATCATCGAGAAACGGCCCGCCCAGAAAGAGCACGTGACCGCGACCCTGCGCGAATCGCGTCAGTGAATCCAGGCCCGCAGCCGGATAGGTGCGGCATTGAGGGATGATGTAGAGAAAGAACTTCACTGGCGAAAGCGTGCCGGGATCGCAGACTTGGTGTGCGGTCAGCGTCTCGATGGTGAAGTCCGCTTTCCGCAGTTCCTCGACAAGCGACTTGACCACGGTTCGATCGAAGCCCGGCAGGTCGTCGTCGAGCACGGCAATCGCGGCCTTCGTTTCGCTTGGCTTGGCCGTCGCCGCGGAATCTGCTGCGACGACCGATGGAACGCCGAGGTGAACGCATGCGATCAGGGCGATCGCAGCCATCCCGGTAAGAAAACTAAAGTCGACGATTTGTCGAAACCGGTGTGGGTTGTGCATAGTCAGTCTCTTGATGTTGATTCGTGTGAGTTGCGAGTTGTTATGGGGTTGCGACAGTGTCCGGCCATTCTCGCGTCCGTGGCGTTCTCGTCTCGCTGCGGGGTATTCGACCTCTGAAGTACGTAGGTGACAGAGGACTGATGTGTCGCGCGGTCTCGCCGTGCTCCCCGCGTCTCTGTGAGAGACAATTCTCGCACGTCGATCGATAGGTCGCAGCTTCCGTCAGCGACACGCGGGTGGACAAGCCACCCGGAGACGTAATTCCGGAACGGCATTCCGTTCGCCCCCGCTCGCGGACAATCCAACATCGTCACTCTCAGCCCCGCTATCCAAACGACAAGTTTAATCGACCGCACGGGTGCCTTGTCCACCGGCCTGGCGAATCTCCGTCGCGTGCATTTTGCGAGGTCGGCTATTTATTACGCCGCAACAAACGTCACAATAGCTGAACTTGGCGGGGGCCGTTCGCACCGGATCCCGTCGCGAATGAACCGCCGCAACAATACGACCGTGCTGCATCGGGGAGAAGATCGCATGGCATCGCAGGAAGGATTTCGAGGCGTTCTGAAGAAGTTGGATGAACTCAACGAGTTCGAGCGGCAGCCGGTTGGAGAGGATCAGCTTCAACGCGGTCTGTATTTCGCTGCGGCATTCGCGGGAGAACACATTGCTGCGACGGAGTTCATCATCGGGGCGCTGTTCGTGAGCCTCGGAGCGAATGCGTTCGACGTGGTCGTCGGGTTGATGCTCGGCAACCTGTTGGCCGTGTTGTCCTGGACATTCATCTGCGCGCCGATTGCGATCAGCACGCGATTGACGCTGTACTGGTACCTGCGGCGGATCATCGGTCCCGCGGGAATGGTGGTCTACAACCTGACGAACGCGGTGCTCTATTGCGCGCTCGGCGGTGCGATGATCACGGTGGCCGCATCAGCGCTGCGTATTCCCTTCGGCATTCCCGATCAGGTGAAGTGGTATCCCGAAGATCTGCGTTTTGTCCTGGTAGTCTTTGCGGTTGGCGCGGTGGTTGTCACGCTGGCCGTCCTGGGGTTCAAGCGACTCGCACAATTCTCGACGGTCTGCTCGCCCTGGATGATCGTGATGTTCATGGCCGGCGCGATGGCAAGCCTGCCGTTGCTCGGGAATGTCGGCAGTTGGGCCGATTTCTGGAAGATCGCGAACGAACAGATTTGGAAAGGACCGAGCGGTTCCGGAGGCGGGATCGGTTTCTGGCACATCGTGGCCTTTGCATGGGCGTGCAACCTGGGCATGCATCTCGGGTTGACGGACATGGCCCTTTTCCGCTTCGCGAGGCGATCCGCGTACGGGCTTTACTCGTCCACAGGCATGTTTCTCGGGCATTACCTGTCGTGGATCTGCGCCGGGATCATGGGAGCCGCTGCGGCGACCGTCCTGAAGAAATCGCTCATCGAACTTGATTCGGGGAGTGTGGCCACGACGGCCCTGGGGACCCTTGGCGCCCTGACGGTGGTGGTGGCCGGTTGGACAACCGCCAATCCAATGCTCTACCGGTCGGGGCTGGCCTTTCAGGTCGTATCGCCGGGATGGCCGCGTTGGCGCGTGACACTCATTGCCGGCTTGATCACGACCCTGTTTGCCTGCTCGCCGTTCGTGTTCACGAAGATGCTCGACTTCGTGGTAGTTTACGGTCTGATTCTGCTGCCGATGGGGGCGATCGTCGTCGCAGAGCACTGGCTGTTCCCGCTTCTGGGCTGGAATCGCTACTGGGCATCCCGCAGGGGCCTGTTGTTCAACTGGCCCGCGATGTTCGCCTGGATCGGTTCGGTCGCATGCGGTCTTACGGCGTCCTACCTCGGCCTGATTCACCTGTTCTTCGTGTTCATCCCGGTGTGGATCATCGCCATCGTTGCGTACGTTCTGCTGGCCGGTCTGTACGGCGCGCGGGGAGAGTTGCCCGACGGCGCCGACGAACATGCGACTGCTTCGCATCACCCGGCGGCCGCGCGTGTCCCTGCAACTCCGTCGAACGCGGAGAATCGCCTGTATGTCGCCTCGGGCATTGCAGCAACACTGTCGCTCGTTGCTTGTCTCGTCGTGCCGATTTGGATTTTGGCGTCCGGGCGCACCGAAGCGAAAATGAGCGTTTTTGGCGTTGTTGCTGGCTTGGCTACTGTGGTCTACTTCATCAGTTCGGTCTATTGGCTTGCCGAAAACGAGAAACGCCGCACTTCCATTTCGTAGTCCGGACGATCGCTTGCCGCCTCGTGCAGGGGGCCGAGGCTTTCGAGTCAGACTCGAAACAGCGTCGGATGAGCGGGCGGATGCACTGGTTTGGCATGCGGCGCATTGTGCCGGAAAATTGCGGCAGGAAGATGCGGACATGGCGATTCGTGAACACATGGAGGTCATCGCACAGGGCCTCGGCGCGATTCTTGCGTGGCGCAAGGCGAACCCGCACCAGTCGTTTGACCTGAGTGAGGCGAACCTCGCCGGCGCGGACCTCGCCGAGGCGAATCTGCACCAGGCGAATCTCACCGATGCGGACCTCAGCGGTGCTGACCTTCGTCGAGCGAACCTCGGCGGCGCGAATCTCAGCGGCGTGAGACTCGACGGCGCGGATCTCCGCCGCGCGGACCTCCGCAAAGCCAATCTGAATGACGTCAGTCTCGTCCGGGCGGATCTCAGCGACGCGGATCTGAGCATAGTGGACCGCGACAAGCCCGACGAGATGATTCTGGCGCTGACGTTTGGTCACGGCGTGAATCTCAGCGGCGCCGATCTCAGTCGCGCGATCTTCAACGACGTCAGCCTGATCAAGGCCGATCTCAGCCGCGCTAATCTAACGGGTGCCCGTTTCAACAGGACGGACTTGACCGCTGCGAATCTCAGCGGCGCGAACCTGCGCGAGTCCGACCTGAGCGAAGCGATCCTGTGGGGCGTTAATTTCACGGGAGCGAACTTCAACCGCGCTAACCTCGGAGACGCGGATCTCAGGCGGGCCAATCTCAGCGGAATGGATCTCAGCGGCGCGATACTCCGGAACGTGAACCTGCAGGAAGCGAATCTCAGCGGCGCGGATCTGCGGCGCGCAAACCTCAGCGGTGTGGAGTTCGGCTCCGCGGATCTGCGCCGAGCGGACTTGAGACGTGCTAATCTCAATGAGGCTAATCTCGGCGGTGCCAACCTCGTAAGGGCGAATCTCGGCGGCGCAAGCATGAATCAGGTGAACCTGCACATCGCGGATCTTCGCCGCGCAAACCTCAGCGGATCCAATCTCCGTCAGGCGATTCTGTCGAAAGCCAACCTCAGCGACGCCGACCTTTCCGGGGCCGAACTCCGCGGTGCAAATCTCCACGAAGCAATTCTCCGCCGCGCGAATCTCTCCGCCGCGAACCTCCTCTTTGCGGATCTCGGCGGCGCCGTCATTCAGGGAGCTAACTTCACAAACGCGCGCGGGATCTGACCTGCGGCATACACTCTGCACCGATGCTTGACGCCGGTGGAATTGTCGGATCATCTATTGAATCGGGACGAATCGCACTGGACATTGCAGCGCGATCCTCGTCTTTGCAGGACCCGCATCGAGTGTGAATCAGCGTTGATTTGGGGAGTTCGAAGACATGAGACGCCGAACGATTGTCTGCCTTGCCGTTGCGTTGCTCGCCGGATTGTCCGGGTCGGCGCGAGCCGTGAGTCCCAGCGCGGAAGAACTGAGCTCAGCGCAGCGATGGGTTGCGGAACATTTCAGCGCCGGTCCTGCGGCGCTTCCATTCTCCTTCGAGTTGGATGGCAAACCGTCGAGCGAATTGTTGAAAGACTGGTCTCTTGCCCGCTCGGAAAAGAAACTCGATGACAAGCGCACACAGCACACGCTGACGTTCACGGACCCGCAATCCAAGCTCGAGTTGCGGTGCGAAACGACCGTGTATCTCGATTTTCCGACAGTTGAATGGGTGCTCTATTTCAAAAACACCGGCACGGCAGACTCGCCGATTCTGCAGAACATCCGCGCTCTGGATGCCGCGTGGCAGCGAGGCGCGAGCTGCGAATTCCTTCTGCATCACGCGATCGGTTCACCGGCGAATGGCTCCGATTACGGCCCTCTCGAAACGCCGCTGGGGCCGGAAGTCACCAAACGCATCGGAGCCGCAGGAGGAAGGCCGACCAACAGCGACATGTCGTACTTCAATCTGCAGTTCGGCAGCGAAGGCGCGATCATCGTCGTGGGCTGGCCCGGACAGTGGACGTCCGAGTTTGTGCGGGATAAGGCCTCGGGCATCCGCGTGCGGGCAGGACAGGAAAATACGCACTTCAAGCTGTTGCCCGGTGAAGAAGTGCGGACGCCGATGATCGTCGTGCAGTCGTGGAAGGGTGACTACGTCCGGTCTCAGAATATCTGGCGGCGCTGGATGATGGCCTACGGCATGCCCAAGCCGGGCGGGAAGCTCCCGGTGTCCCAGTTCGTCGCATCCAGTTCGCGCGCTTACGAAGAGATGATCGGGGCCAATGAAGCCAACCAGATCATGCACATCAACCGGTATCTCGAGGAAGGCTTGAAACTCGACTACTGGTGGATGGATGCGGGGTGGTATATCCAGCAGCAGGGATGGCCTCAGGTGGGGACGTGGGAACTCGATCCCAAGCGATTCCCGAAAGGCTTCCGACCGATCAGCGATCATGCGCATTCCAAGGGTGTGAAGATCCTCGTCTGGTTCGAGCCCGAACGCGTCGCGCCGGGTACTTGGCTATACCTGAATCATCCCGAATGGCTGTTGAAGCCCTCAACCGAACAGCCTGGCGGCATCACGGGAATGCTCGCCTGGTCGGCCGACGAACTGGGCGGCGGCGATCCGTGCGTAAGTTACAACCCGACCGGCGAAGTGCGATCGATGGCCGGTATTCGCTGGGAACCGGGGCAGTTGTCGTTCCATCCCGGTTCGAAGGGCGAATACAGCGTCGTGCGATTCACGGCAGGCGAAGCCGGCGAGCACTCGGTCAACGCGGTGTTCACGGGCATTGACCAGAGCACGACCACCGCTGTCTATGTGCGGCAAGGCAGCAGGGCTGTCTTCGACGGATGGGTGAATCTGAAAGGACAGGGCAAGAAAGCGGAGTACGAGGGCAAGCTCGATCTCGGCAAGGGAGACACTTTGGATTTTATTGTGGGATGGGGCAACGGCACGCACGTCTGCGATTCCACGGGCGTTGATGTCCGTATCGCGTCTCCGTCCGGCAAGAAGTACGACGCGGCCCGCGAGTACAACCTGGAAAAGAACCCCGCCGGCACGTGGAGCTACGGGCACATGAAACCCGGTGACCAACCGGACATTGCGACGTATCGCGCCTACGATCGGCCGCGGAAGATGAGCGAGGAAGGGACTCGTCTGCTGAACCTCGGCGATCCCGCCGCCCGCGAGTGGCTCACGAATCACGTGGACAAGTTGCTGACCGAACAGGGCATCGACCTCTACCGCCAGGATTTCAATATGGATCCGCTGGCCTTCTGGCAGGCGGCCGACGCGCCGGATCGCCAGGGCATCACCGAGATCAAGCACGTCACCGGGTATCTCGCGTATTGGGATGAGCTGCGTCGTCGGCACCCGAATATGCTGATCGATTCGTGCGCGTCCGGCGGGCGACGAAACGACCTGGAAACGATGCGCCGCGCGGTTCCGCTGTGGCGCAGTGATTACGCGTTCGAGGCGACTGGCCACCAATGCATGACCTACGGTCTGTCCTACTGGATTCCCTACCATGGCACGGGCACCGTGGCTTCGGCCTCAGCTTCCTATTACGGCGGCGGCGCCACCAAGGTGGAACCCTATGCGTGGTGGAGCAACGTTGCGCCGAGTCTCGGTTCGGGGATCGATATTCGCGTCAAGGAACTGGACTACGCCGCGCTTCGAAAACTCTACAGTCAGTTCCGGCAGATCGGCCCGTATTTCTACGGCGACTTCTATCCGCTGACCCCGTGGACACGTGACAACAAGGCTTGGATGGCCTGGCAGTTCGATCGTCCTGAAACGGGTGACGGCATGATCGAGGTGTTCCGTCGGCCGGAAGTCGAGAAAGATTCGGCCAGCCTGACGCTCGGAGGACTCGACGCGGCATACCAGTACAAGCTGACGAACATCGACGGCGGCGATCCGGTTGTGATGAGCGGCAAGGAACTCATGACCAAGGGGTTTCCGTTGACGATCGCCGAGCATCCGGGTGTGGCGGTCTTCATCTATCAGCGAGTCCAGAAGTGAACGCTGACCGATCGGGCGTGGTTCACAGGGCGGCAGGACCGCCAGTCAATGAAGTCGACACTGCGCTGCGAATCTAGGAGTCATTCCGTGAACGTGCGATATCCGCTTGTTATTGCTCTGGGGATCGGGCTCATTCAGGTCGGCGTGGTTCGGTCGGCTTCGCCGCTGCCCGCGGAACTCGAGCAGGCCGGCCGCTGGGTTGACGAGCATTTCAGACAGGCAAGAGTCGCTGAATCGCCGCAGCCCGAATCAAACGCAAAACCGGGGCTCGTGGTGATTGCCAACTACGGCCCGGTGCAGCAGAACTCGCGAGACGGCCAACCGCTGAAGATTGCGGACGTGAAGTTCCAGCGAGGCTTGTACTGCCATGCGATCAGCCAGATCCTCGTGCGTCTTCCGGGACCGGGCAAGTCGTTTTCGGCCACGGTCGGCATCGACACCAATGGAAACTACGGTGGCGGCAGCGCCGAGTTCATGGTTGAGGTCGGCGGCAGGAAAGTGGTTCGTTCGCCGGTGATGCATCGCGGTGAAGCGGGGATTTCCGTTGTCGCGAATCTTGACGGCGCCGCGGAGTTCACGATCGCCGTGGGAGCCGCGGGGGACAACATCAACAGCGACCAGGCAAGTTGGGCCGATGCCAAAGCTGTTCTCGCAGATGGTCGCGAGATCTGGCTGGGCGATATGCCGTTGATCCAATCCGAGGTCCGCCGCCGTGCCTCGGCCGCCCCGCCCTTCTCATTTGTGTATGGCGACAAGACGTCGGATCAGCTTCTCGCAACATGGAAATTCCGCGAGGAAACGGTCCGGCTCGATGCGGCCAGAAGCCAGCGAACGCAGGTCTATACCGACCCGAATACGGGACTTGAAGTGCGCTGCGTGATCGTGCAGTACGATCGCTATCCGACAGTCGAATGGACGCTGTATTTCAAGAACACCGGAAGTGCCGACACGTCGATCCTCCAGGACATACGTACTCTGGATGCGACATTCCCAAGAGCGGGCGATGCGGAGTTCGTGCTGCATCATTTTCTCGGCAGCCTCGCGGCAGCGAACGATTATCAGCCACTGCAGGAGGAACTTGCGGCCGGCACGGTCAAGCGGATTACCACGCAGGGAGGGCGGCCCACGAACAGCGATCTGCCTTATTTCAACGTGGAGACGGGCGGCGGCGGCGTCATCGCCGTGGTGAGTTGGGCCGGGCAGTGGGCGGCCGACTTTGTGCGCGACGCGGGCAACAACCTGCGCGTGTGCGGCGGTCAGGAGTTGACGCACTTTCGCTTGAAGCCCGGCGAGGAAGTCCGCAGCCCGATGTCGGTACTGCAGTTTTATCGAGGCGACTGGATCCGTGCCCAGAATGTCTGGCGAAGCTGGATGTTCGAGCATAACTTGCCCAGGCCCGCCGGCAAGCCGCTTGCTCCGATGATCTCGGCGTGCAATGGCAATCACTACCCGGGCATCATCACCAACGCGGCCGAGGAACGCCGTTTTCTCGAAAGATACCTCGAGGAGGGAATCCGTCCCGATTACTGGTGGGAAGATGCGGGCTGGTACCCGTGTGACAACGTGGGGTGGCCCAAGACGGGCACCTGGGAAGTCGAGAAGGAGCGCTGGCCCGGAGGTATTCAGGCGGTGAGCGATTGGTGTCGATCACAGGGCATCAAGACCATCGTCTGGTTTGAACCCGAACGCGTTCATCCGGGCACCTGGATCGCGGACCAGCATCCCGAGTGGGTGCACGGGGGCAAAGACGGCGGACTGCTGAAGCTCGGCGATCCTGAGTGCCGCAAATGGCTGACCGACCACATCGACAATCTGCTCATCCAGGAGGGGATCGACCTCTATCGGCAGGATTTCAACATCGACCCGTTGAGTTATTGGCGCGCCGCGGATGCCGAGGATCGGCAGGGCATCACCGAGATCCGGCACGTCGAGGGCTACTTTGCCTACTGGGATGAACTGCTCCGCCGACATCCGGGGATGCTCATCGACTCCTGCGCGTCAGGAGGCCGCCGCAACGATCTGGAGACGCTCCGGCGGGCCGTGCCGCTGCTGCGAAGCGATTACACGTTTGAACCGGTCGGCGAGCAGAACCACACGTACGGCATTTCTTTCTGGATGCCTTTCAACGGCACGGGCTTCATTACCGTGGACAAGTATCTGATCCGAAGCCAGATGTCTCCTGAATTCACCATCGGCATCGACACTCGCCGAAAAGACCTTGATTACAAGCTGGTTCGCGAACTGACCGAACAATGGCGCCAGGTATCTCCCTGCTATTTCGGCGACTATTATCCGCTCACTCCGTTCGAGATTGGAAACGCGGTCTGGATGGCATGGCAATTCGACCGGTCGGACACGGGCCAGGGTTTTGTGCAGGCGTTCCGCCGGGGCGACTGTGCGGAGGAATCCGTTGTCGTGCGTTTGCGGGGGTTGGACCCCGGGGCGCGTTATACGCTGAAGGACGCGGACACCGGATCATCGTGGCAGGCGAGCGGCCGGGAGTTGCTCGACAACGGACTTACCATCAAATCTCCCTCGCGTCCGGCGGCGATTCTGATTACATATCAGCGGGAAAAAACGGCTCTCAATTGAGCTGTAAGTGCCTTTCGAGGCTCTCGACCGGGTTCAAGCAGGTTGCTTTTAGCAGTTGGAGCGTTCTCATGAGAACTGGTTTAATGCGATTGTGGCTTGCGGGATGGCTCATGAGTTCGACGCTTCTGGCGGCCGAGGCCTCGAAACAACTTGCGCCCGGACAGTGGACGCCCGGGCAAGCCCGCGCGTGGTACGAAGCTCAGCCCTGGCTTGTCGGCTGCAATTTCCTGCCGAGCACTGCAGTAAACGACGTGGAGATGTGGCAGCAGGAGTCCTTCGACGCGGCGACGATCGATCGTGAATTGGGGTGGGCGGAGGAGCTCGGCTTCAACACCGTTCGTGTGTTCGTGAACTATGCGGTCTGGGAAGCCGATCCCGCAGCATTGAAAAAGAACTTCGATACATTCCTCGCGATCGCCCGGCGACACGGCATCGCAACGCTGGTGATCCTGTTCGACGATTGCTTCTTGCCGGAGCCTGCGGTTGGAAAACAGCCGGATCCCGAGCCGGGTGTTCATAACAGCCGATGGGTGCAGAGTCCCGGTGCGCGGCGGCGCGACAACGCGGCCGAATGGACGAAACTCGAACAATATGTGAAGGACGTCGTGGGGGCGTTCGCGGCGGACCCGCGGGTGCTCGCGTGGGAATTGTACAACGAGCCGACGCAGTCGCTGCCGCTGGTTGAGTCGGCATTCGCCTGGGCGCGGGAAGCCAAACCGACACAACCGGTCACGGCGACGCTTTTCGGCGATGCCAAAATGCAGGAGCGGATCCTCGCGCTGTCGGATGTGATCTGCTTCCACAACTATGGTGCATTGCCGGGACTGACGGCGCAATTCGAGGAACTGAGAGCTTCGGGCCGGCCCGTGTTCTGCACCGAGTGGATGGCGCGTACCGCCGGAAGTCGATTCGAAACGCACCTGCCTTTCCTGCGCGACAACAAGATTGCCTGCTGGTGTTGGGGGCTTGTGACGGGGCGCACGCAGACCCGTTTTCCGTGGGGATCTCCCAGAGACGCATCGGAGCCAACGACGTGGTTCCACGACATCCTGCGTCCCGACGGCACCCCCTTCCGGCAGCGTGAAGTCTGCTTCATTAAGGTCACCACCGGCAAACTGCCGGCTAGTGCCTGGACACACTCGGAAGTGCTTGTGCCGACGGCGGAACACACTCCCGTGCCGTGGCGATACACGTTCGAACAGCCGGGCGATGACTGGTGCAAACCGGGCTTTGACGACAAGACGTGGCAGACGGGAGCGGCGCCGTTCGGAAGGGAAGAGACGCCGATTGCACGCAGGCCGAACACTCAGTGGACGGGCGGGCAGATCTGGCTGCGGCGCGAGTTCGAGCTGCCGTCGATCGAGTTCAAGGATCCGGTGCTGCTGATGCACCACGACGAGGACGCCGAAGTCTATTTAAATGGCGGTTTGGCCGCGAAAGCGGCCGGATTTAATGCGGCTTACGAGCCGGTTGAAATCACGCCCGAATCACAGGCCTCGCTCAAGCCCGGCAAGAACCTGATCGCCGTGCACTGTCGCCAGACGGGCGGCGGTCAGTACTTCGACGTGGGGCTGGAGGCCGTTCTGCGGCAGGCTTCCGAAGGACGGGCTGCGGCCAGTCAATCGGATTACCGCGGCTGGAAGTCCATCCGGCTGGCGAACTCGATGATCTCGCTTCATATCGTTCCGGAGATCGGCGGCCGTGTGATTCAATTCGCGCAGGATGGCAGCGAGTTCCTTTGGGTGAATCCGAAACTAGCCGGAAAAGAACCGCCCGCCAGCGGACTGGCCGACGATGGCAGTTGGCTGAACTACGGGGGCGACAAACTCTGGCCGGCGCCGCAGGGATGGGACGGCGAATCGCAATGGCCGGGACCGCCGGATGCCGTGCTCGACGGGCAGCCCTATCGCGCAGAAATGCTCAGCGACGGACGTTCGGTTCGATTGACGAGTCGCGACGATTCACGCAGCGGTATTCGCTTTTCACGCATCGTGCGCGTCGCGGATGGAACCACTCGCGTGAGCTTTCAGGCGACTATGACCAACATCGACACCAAGCCGCGGCGGTGGGGCATTTGGGCACACACTCAGCTGGACGGCGCAAAATCCAAGGACTCTGCGCCCAATTCACTGCTGAATGCGTGGTGTCCCCTAAACCCGAAGAGCCGGTTCCCCAAACGATACTCCGTGATCTTCGGCGACGAGAATCACCCTTCCTTTCAAGTGGATTCGGCGCGAAACCTCATGCGCATCAATTACCGGTATAAAGTCGGCAAGATCGGCATCGACAGCGACAAAGGCTGGATCGCGACTGTCAACGGGGAGCATGGATCGGTCTTTGTCCAGCGATTCCAATTCGACCCGAAGAAGGAATACCCGGACGGTTCGTCCGTCGAATACTGGTTGAACGGCGTTGGTCGCATCCGCGCATTTAATCGGGATGTTGATCTTCCGGATGATCCGGCCGAAAACCCCTACGTGTTCGAGAGCGAGTTGCTCAGCCCGTTTGCCGCGCTCGAACCCGGGCAGGCGTTTACTTGGAAGTATGAGTGGTGTGCCTGCAATGTCGGCGGCGAATTTCCGGTACTCGACTGCACAGACGCCGGCGTGACTTGCGAGCCCCTGTGGGTGCACATCGATGACCGGCAGGTCGAACTGTCCGGTCGCTTCGGCGTGTTTGCGCCGGGACAAGTTCGGGCAGAGTTGTTCGATGCCGACGGACGAAACATCGGCTCGCTGGATCTGGGCATATCCGCAGCGCCGCAATCGCCCGTCGTGCTGGACGCCAAAAGGCCCGTGCCGCGGGAGACTCGTTCGATTGCAATTACTTTGTGCGGAGCCAACGGCCAGTTGATCGGCGAATTGGCACGCTCCGCCAAAGCGGGAGGCTGAGACACGTTCGGTTCGCGCGGGCCCTGCCTTTTCGATTCGCCGGCGGCTGATGCGTTGCGCCGAGCGATCGGTGTGCACGGCCTGCCTGCTGGCCGAGAATGCGTCGACAAGCGAACAACCCGCTCAACCGATTCGTTCGCTCTGCCTTGGGTACGCGAAACCGACTGCTGCCGCCTACCGGTCGATGCGATCGTATTGACTGATCTGTATGACCGGTTCGATGTTGGTGTAATTCGGGATATCCGCGATCAACGGATCACCGCCATTGTCGAAGGCCACGTCAAAGGCTTCCGCGGTTTCGAAGAACATGTAACCGATCGCGGCAAAAGGTTGAAGCCCGCCATCGGCCGATTCGATTCCACCATCCACTTCGCAGCCTAGCAGGCCGTACGGCCCGAGGTGCTTCCAGACGAGCGGCATATGCACTCGCTTGTAGTACTCGAGGTCGAAACGACTGCCTTCCGAATTCGGATAGAGGACGGCGGCGCGAATCATGGGATCTTCTCCTGGGCTTTCAATGTTTGTGTCGGCGATAAAGATCGCTGAGGCAGAGCCAAAGAACCTGGGGCGTCATTTCGTTCCGTTCAGGCTGATCTTACCTTCATCGCAGGTTCCGGTGCATCGCGGATATCACGGCAGCTTGGGACGAATCAGACCGGCGCTGTCCAACTCGATGGGCAGAATCGCCGCCCGCTCGGAAAACGGCGAGCGGGGATCGCTTCCGAAGAACGTGGACCACCAGTTTCCCTGTTTGTCGACGAACAGCATGTTGTGCCCGCCGTGCGGAATCGCCCGATAACGCGGGCCATACGGCCCGTAGACTTTCTCGCTCTCGGCGACCATGCAGTCGTAATTGCCCTGGATAAAGTCGGCGCAAACGAGGTAATACCTGCCGTTGTGCTTGGTGAGGAACGCCCCCTCGAAGCCGACCTGTTCGTGATTTGAAGGCGCCAGCAATCGCGGTTTCTCAGCCAGTTCCGTCATGTCCTCGTTCAGCCGCGCGATCATTCCGTTCTGCCACACGAAGTAGACCGAACCGTCGTCGTCCGCGAAGAGAGACGCATCAATGTTGCCCGCCAGCGGTGCCTGCGGATGAACGTCTATGTAGGGGCCTTCAGCTTTTCCGGTCGTACTCTTGAGAAGTCCTGTGCCGCCGTAGTTCATCGAATAGGTCAGCCAAAACGTGCCCTTGATGTAATGGATCTCGGGGGCCCAGAGAGCTCGGCGGTTTCCGTGGAGCTCTTTCTGCCACGTTCCGTCGTCGATCTTCCAGACCAGGCCCATCGGCTGCCAGTCCTTCAAATCCGTGGACTTCCAGAGGCGGATGCCCTCGTTGACGTACCACCAGCCCTGCAGATCCTCGCTGCCGCCGGTCCGATTGCCCGTGGTTCCCGTCAGGTAATAGGTGCCATCCACCAGGCAGATCGAGGTGTCCCGAACGGGAGGGTTGTCAAACAGCGGCTTCAGGGGCGGCAATACGACTTGACGCGGCAACTCCTGAACCGGATCAACGACGATTCCGACGTCCACACATTGGCCGCCGGAGGTCTGATGGCAGGTGACAGCGATCACGTTGCGCCCTTTCTGCAAGGCCTTCTGCAGCGTTTCGGTCACGTCGTATAGCTCGTAGCGGGGAGTGAACCACTTTCGCTCGAGGATCAGCTTGCCGTTCAGGAAGATCTGGACGTCCTCGTCGTGGTAGAGATTGACGGCCGCTCTCACATAGGGCGCGCCGTTGTAATCAAAGTCGGTTCGCAGCCAAATGTCGCTTGTCTTCCACTCGGTCGCGATCTTGGCGCCGGGAGTTCCCTTGCTGCCGAAACCGGCCGTCCCTTGCTGCCATTTCGAGGCGTCGAACTCGACCGCGTTCCAGGTTTCCGGCGGCCGCTCGGTCGTATAACGCCAGGTTACGGCTTCCTCCTGAGCCGTGGGCAGGAGCACTCGCCCTTCTGCCGGGCACAGAGAAGCCGCAAGGAGATTCAGAACTGCGCAGCATGAGATCAATCGGGTGGTGTTGTAAAACATGAGCTTTGCTGCCCGAAAAAAGGACGAAGACGGAAACGTAAAACGGCCGTCATTATGCATCGAGGACCCGCGTCATGCGACGGGGATAACACCACAGAGACATTGTCCGGGACTTGTCGCCGAGGTTACGGGGGGCGATGATCTGGCGTGCGACGAGGGAGAGCGCGCAACGCTGAGGAGTTGAGCAACGATGAGATATGTTCGGCTTGGGGTGTTGGCCTGCATTGCGGCGTTCGGGTCTATTGAAACCGGGAGTGCTCAGGTGATCGTGGGACATCGCGGCGCATCGCATGATGCGCCGGAGAATACGCTCGCGTCGTTCAGACTTGCCTGGCAGCAGGGCGCAGACGGTATCGAAGGCGACTTCTACCTGACGAAAGACGGCCAAATCGTCTGCATTCATGATGCCGACACGACACGCACCGGGGGCAGGAAACTCGTGGTCAAGGACTCGACGCTGGCTGAACTTCGAGCTCTGGATTACGGGTCCTGGAAGGGCCCGCAATTCACCGGCGAGAAGATCCCGACCTTTGCCGAAGTGCTCGCCGTTGTGCCCGAAGGCAAACTGTTCGTGATCGAACTCAAGTCGGGTCCTGAAATAGTCCCGGTGTTGAAAGCGGAACTCGAGCGGCTCAAGCCGAGGGGGATAGAGCTGCTCATCATCTCGTTTGATGACAAGACAGTTCAGGCCTGCAAACGCGAATTTCCAAACGCTCGCGTGCATTGGCTGACCGGCTACAAACAGAACACCGAAACGGGTGTATGGTCGCCGGGCGAAGCCGAGGTGGCCGAGCGATTGAGGAACTCGCATGCGGACGGACTGGGAACTCAGGGCAGCCGCGAGGTCGTGACCGCGGACTTTCTCGCGCGGTTGCGCC
Organism: uncultured Planctomycetaceae bacterium; assembly: GCA_903863885.1. GTDB lineage: Bacteria > Planctomycetota > Planctomycetia > Pirellulales > Pirellulaceae > CAIPEB01. The sequence continues at coordinate 24,364 of CAIPEB010000014.1, forward strand.
TGGCGGGCATGAAGGAATTTCACGTCTGGACCATCGACAAGCCGGATGACGCGAAATACTTCCAATCGCTGGGCGCTGTTGGAATCACCACGAATCGGCCCCAGTTCATTCGAGAAGCCCTGGAGCAAGCGGGCTCGCAGCGCTGAGAATTTTGTACCGTTCGACATGAACATGGCCGCCGAGCGGTTGCCGTGCGCAAAGCCCGTGAAGCTTGCGACGCTTGCCGCGTGCACCTGTGACCGTTATTTTACCTGTCGCTCCGCATCCAATGGATTTGAGACGATGTGTCGAAGTGGATACCCGGAGTCCTGTTGAGGAGTTGCTTGCTATGATCGTCCGCAAAGCTCTGGTTCTGCCGTTCGTCCTGCTGATGTCTCTGGCTGTGTGCTCCGTTGATGCAGCCATCAAGTTGCCTGCGATCATCGGCAACAACATGGTCTTGCAGCGTGACGAAGCCGTACCGGTCTGGGGGTGGGATGACCCGGGTACGAAAGTCACCGTCTCGATGTGCGATGCCAAGGTGTCGGCCACGGCGGACGACAAGGGAAAGTGGTGCGTCCAACTCCCCGCGATGCCGGCGGGCGGCCCGTATGTGATTACGGTTGAGGGCACCAACACGGTAAAGGTCGAGAACGTTCTGGTTGGCGAAGTCTGGATCTGCTCGGGCCAGTCGAACATGGAATGGCCGGTTGCCGCATCGACCAACGCGGCCGCTGAAGTTGCAGCCGCCGATCGTCCGCAGATTCGGCATATCAAGATCGAACACATTCCGGCCGACAAGGCCCGCGACGACGTCACGTCCGGCGGTTGGCAAGTCACGACTCCGCAGACTGTCGGCGGTTTCACGGCCGTCGGGTACTTCTTTGCCCGCCACCTGCAGGATCAGTTGAAGGTTCCGGTTGGCCTGATCGGCTCCAACTGGGGCGGAACCCGCATTGAACCGTGGACCCCGCCGGCTGGCTTCAAGGCCGTGCCCGCTTTGAAGGACATCAGCGACAACCTCGACAAATTCCCGCAGAAGAACGCGGATGGCAGCATCAATCACCAGACGCCTCTGGCCCTCTACAACGGCATGATCGCCGGCCTGGTTCCTTACGGAATCCGCGGCGCTATCTGGTATCAGGGCGAATCAAACAACGGCGAAGGCATGCTGTATGCCGAAAAAATGAAGGCATTGATCAGCGGCTGGCGCTCTCTGTGGAACAAGCCGGAAATGCCCTTCTACTTCGTGCAGTTGGCTCCGTTCCGTTACGGCGGCAACGGGGAGGCACTGCCCGGAATCTGGGAAGCACAGACCGCCACGCTGAGTATTCCGAATACGGGAATGGCTGTTACCGTGGATATCAGCGAACTGGGTGATATCCACCCGAAGAACAAGCAGGATGTCGGCAAGCGTCTGGCGCTGTGGGCACTTGCCAAGATCCACGGCCAGAAGGATCTCGTCTATTCCGGTCCGCTGTTCAAGGCCATGGCCGTCGAAGGCAACAAAGTCCGCATTTGCTTCGACAACGTTGGAAGCGGACTGGTTTCGCGCGACGGCAAGCCGCTGACCTGCTTCAAGATCGCGGGTGAAGACAAGAAGTTTGTGGATGCCAAGGCGGAAATCGACGGTCAGGCTGTGGTTGTCAGCGCCGACGGCGTGGACAAGCCGGTCGCCGTGCGATTCGGCTGGCACCAGGAATCCGAACCGAACCTGTCTAACAAAGAGGGGCTGCCCGCTTCTCCGTTCCGCACGGACAAGTGATCAGCAGAGTCTCGAATCGACGAATTGCCATCGACCGGAGGCTTCGCGGAATCGCGCAGCCTCCGGTTTTTTGTTGGAACGGGAATTCTTGGACCGGCTGCTACTGCATGCGGATCAGTGAAACGGCGCGAAGGTCGAACAATGCTCCCTGCAGCTGCGAAGCGGGACGAAGACGGATTGCTTGTTGGCCGGCGTCCAGTTTGATTTCGCCGAAGTCCACTTCGCGCTGATCGTACCACGTACCGGTAGCTGGCACCGTTCCAACCAGCCGACTGGCTCCCGCTGCCAACTCGAATTGGTTTCCGGCGGAATTCGAGGCGCAGGCAAAATTGAGTACAGCCCGATAGCTGCCGGCCGCCGGGACGCGGATGTTCCATTCGGCTTCATCGTCGTTGCTGCTCCAGCATCCGAGTATTCCCACATCGGCGAAGAGCTTGAGGGTCGAGCCTCGCACCTGCGCTGTGTCTCCTGTCAATCGCCACGAGCCATCGGGCCGCTGGGGCACTTCCGTCTGCGCAACGCGAGGGATGACAGGCAGGACGAGGTGCGACGGATGCGTTGCGTCGTGGAAGATCTGTTGATCGGCGACCCGCATTGCGTCGCTGGAACCGAGTGGCAGGCCCGTGTTCTGGTTGCGGGCGTAACGCGGGAAATTGCTGCTCGTGATCTCCAGTCGCACACGATGACCCTTCGCAAACACGTGGCTCGTTTCCCATAGGCTGATCGTGTACTGATAGATCTTCCCCGGTTCGATCGGGGTGGGGTTCTCGAGCGAGTCACGATACGTCGCGCCGCGAATGCCTTCGCAGATGTGGATCGCCCGGCCGTCCGGATCAACGTCGGTCAGAGTTGCGGCGAAGTCCGTGTCGACTGCCGACGAAGACGCATACAGCACCAGATCCACCGGGCCTGTCACTTCCGTGTCATCGGGCAGCGGCGGCGAGGTATAAACGAGCACATCGTCGCGAGTCTGAACCGATTGCCGATCGAGCGGACCCTGCACTTCTGGATTCGTGGAAATCGGTCCCCCCAGCGTATAGACCGGCTTGGCGGGATCGTAACGGTACTGATCTGTGCCTGCTCCGCCGGTTGACTCCGTGTCGAGTCGGCCGTTGCCGTTTGACGAGTTCGCTCGCCCGTCGCTCTGCAGGAAGTATTTCGTAAAGCGTGTCCGGGCAAGCGGCCATTCGTATTCATCGCGCCACCGGTTATCGCCCGTCACGTAGACCCTCAGCGGCGCTTCGTGGTCGATGCCCGTGCGCAGATCCTTCAGCCAGAAGTCATACCAGCGGATGTATTCGACGTGCGGCAGCGGATTCGCGCCGTGTGCGCCGGGACCGACACGCAGCCGAGTCTGCGTTTTCGCGGCGACCGAACCGCCTTCCTCGCGAAATCCGCGGAAGTTGCGGAAGTTCTCGTGAACCAGATTGTCGTACCAGCCCGTCACGAAGTACGCGGGTGCGCGGATCTGGCCGTACTTGTCCTTGACGCTGAAAGCCTTCCAGTGATCGTCGTATTTCGCATGCTGCATCCAGGTCTTGATTCGCTGCGCCTGCGGGTTGTCGACGCGATCGGCTGCCGACGCCAGCGGCAATTGCAGGAAATGCGTGTCTGTGATCGGGATGTGTCCCTGCAAGCCGACTGGTCCCGTTGCATACAGGCCATGCGTAAAGACCACGTTCAGTTGAAGGACGCCGTCGTTGTATTGATGGCCGAAGAAGCTCTGCTGACCCTCGACGGGCACCATGCAGAGAAAGTTCGGGTTGGAAAGCGGAGCGCTCATCGTCTGAGTGAAGGCGTTGTACGACTGGCCGAACATGCCGACGCGACCGTTGCACCACGGTTGTTGCGCCGTCCATGACTGCGCGTCGAAAACGTCCTTGGGCTCGTTGACGTAGGGATCCCACTCGCCTTCGGAGCCGCCTCGTCCGCGGCTGTTGGCCAGCACGCAGACATAGCCTCGCGGCACGAGCAACTCCGCGATGCCGGGGCCCGTGACGTAGTAACTGACCTGCAGCAGCGCCGGGAAGCAGCCGTCCGCATCCGGACGCCAGACCTCGCAGGCCAGTGTGGCTCCGTCCCGCATCGGAATCCGCACGTTCTTTTCCACTCGCACGCGGTAGGAGTCAGGTTTTTCGTTACGGGTTGTGGGAAGCGGAGCGTCGGGCACGCTCCTCCCCGCCTCTTTGGCCGCCTCTCGTGTCGCGCGCAGGATGGCTTCTTCCGCGTCCGGGGCGAAGAAGCCGACCTGCTGCTCGAGATCGCGTCCCCAGATCCAGAGCGTCACGCCGATTGCCTCGTGTCCTCCCTCGCGAACCACGCGCGCGGTGGGCAGATACCCGAAGCAGTCGTTATTGAAACCGGCGACCCAGATCGTGTCGTTTCCGAGTGTTTTTCGGACCAGCGCCGCGTATTCGGCTACGGGTTCGGCCGGCAACGCAACGAGCGTGAGGCCGGTTCCGAACTGCCAGACGGCCAGCGGTGCGAGGTAGGATTGCGGCAATGGTTCGTTGCGATCCAGCACGGCCAGCATCTGACGCGCCATCGTGGCTTCCGCGGACGGCAACGTCGCTCGCGCGGCGACTTCCTCACGGTCCAGTTTCTGCAGCGGCAATTCGACAAAGCGTATCCGCGACTCCAGATTGCCATCCAATTCGATCAGCTTGCCGCTCAGGACGCGTTCGACCTCCGCGGCAAGTTCATTGCCGTGCGCGCGAGCCAGATCGATGGAACCCCGCGGCGATGGATTGGCGTCCGCCCCGCACCCGCTCAGGAACAGCGCGGTCGCGCCGGGATGCTGGCTCTCCAGTTGCTGTTGGGCGAATCCGGCATAGTCCCCGGCGATCACATTGTCGCTGCCCGTCATCGTGGTGTTGTGGCAAGCGCAGCCGAACAACACCGCGAGTACCTGTCCGTCCGCCGAACGGACTTGAAGGACCGGGACACTGCGGTCCGTGATTCCCTGCGGGTTGTCAGCCATGACGATGCGTCCACCCTGCGGCAGACGCCGGTTCATTGGGAACCCGATTTGTCCGGAGCCCCACGCGAGCCGTGCCGGCTGGAGTTGTCCGAGCGCCCGCACGACTACATCGACGAGTTGCGTTCGCAGATTCTCCGTGTACTCGACCGTCGCCTGGGCATCCTGGTCGGTCAGGGGAGCGTGCGCGACTGCATTGGCAGCGCGATGAGGATCGCGGCTGACGAGCGGGCCGTTGTGTGTGTGCGAAGCGTTGAATAGCAGTTGGCCGCGATCGAGACCGGTCTTCTCGCAGATCCGTTGACACACGTCGTTAGTGGTGACGGCCGCCTGGAATCCTACAAGGTCGGCGGTCACGATCACACCGCGTTTTCCGCGGGAATCCTCAATCGCCAGAGCCTTGACGTAGATATCCGCCGCGACGGATTCGAACGGGCCTTTGCGGTCCCCGTAACCCAACAGCACCACCGGCTTGGCCGGCGTGATCTTCGCCTTCGCTGTGCCAGCCTTCCAGGTATGGACATTCGGTATCGGTTCCGCTGCTACTGCGCCGAGCAGAACGATCAACGAAACGACAATCGAAAACCCGGCGCTGACAGGCAAGCGTGCAGGCATGCCGTCTCCTTTCACCGATTCGAAGATAGAATCGCCGCTCCCCGCCTAAGTCGCAGGATAAGGGCCGCAGATTGGCCGGCCAATCCATACAGGTTGCGAATCCACTTCACCATCCCGCCTGCCGGGAGGGTGAAGTTATGCACGAACGTTCCTCGTTAACCAAGGCAGAGCTAAAGAACAAGTTGACCGTTTCGCTCGTGTGCCAGTTCTGCGTATGCCGGTGTTGTGGGTCGTTCATCGGACATCAGCTTGACCTGTCACACGTCCAATTCAGGAAGTTTGGCCGTGAGTGCTGCCCCGCAACACTGGCCTGGCCAGTGGCACGCCGGCCGCATTCACGGCCAACAAGTGGGCCGTGCCACACCGATCCGTTGCCGTAATGAACCGCTGGCACACAAGCAGCGGACGAATTGCACAGGACATCTATTCGCCGTGCCCGGAGTTTCTCGACCGGTTTGCGGTCGAGAACGCGATCAATCGGCCAGACCGGCTCGCACGGTAACTACGCTCCAGGCCGGTACGGCGATGCCGCCACTGACCTCTTTCAGCGGTTGTTCGCCGGTGTCGCTGAGCCAGACCGGCCGCGGTGTAGCCCATTTCAGGTTGGCAGTGGCCGGTTTCTCGCTGGTGTTGAGCAGCCGCACGATGAGAGCTTCGCCATCGTCGCTTGGCTTCAGCGCAATCACCTGAACATCAGGCGAGTCGACCTGCAGCAGCGAAGTTGCCTGCGGCGCAGCGCCTCGTCCCGGCACGGCGACCAGCGGTTGACTCAGGCCTGTTGCCAATCGCGTTGCCTCGGACGATGTTGTGCCGCGATGCGGCCGGATGGCAAAACGGAAGACCACGGGCCCTTCCTGGAAGGCACGATAGTTCGTGTGCCAATGATTGTTCATTGCCCACACGTAGAGTCTCTGTGTCGGCTCGATCGTCTTGCGCCACGTATCGGGGTTCGTCTGCGAGTTGAGCAGATTGGCGGTGATGCCGCCGAGTTGCAGCAGCGGTGCGTCGAGCGTGACCCATGTGACGCCATACTCCTGATTGGCAATGTCCGCCCAGCGTCCGACGGAGAGCCAGTTCTTGCAGGCGCTGGGGATCTGGTCCTTTTCCGGGCGGATCATGCCCAGAGGAACGTCGATGCGAAGATCGCCATTGGGAACGTTGAACGGGAACGCGAAGTTCACGCTTTCCTTGCCTTCAGACGCGGTGTAACTGGCTGCTTCGAGCCGCTTCTTATCCACCGTGTTGATCAACTCGACGCAGTCGCTGCCGGCAACCAGACGCACTTCGCGCGTGAGCTTGTGGCAGCCGGGGGCCTCCGATTCGACAAGCAGTGACGCGACCAGCGGACCGTTGTCGCGCACGGAAACGCGGGTCTTGCCGGAACGCTGAACTCCCTTCAGCTCATCGCCGATCAGGTACAGGTAATCATTGACCGGGCTGCCGCTGGCCGCATCGACGAGGTTCTTGTCCGAGCCGCTCATGCGCAGATCGGCCACTCCGCCCGTCTGTTCATCAATGCGGACTTCGAGTTTGTCGTTCTTCAATGTCGTACCGGCGACGCTGAGCGCCGCAGCCGGCGGGTTGGTGCCCTGCTTCTTGATCAGCAGCCGTCTTCCGGAGAACGGCGGCAAGTCCTTTACAAGCACCGCGAGTTCCTGGCTGGCAAGTCGCTGGGCGAGGACTGCTTCGCCTTTTTCGTCGACTACGAAGTTCCCTTCGGCTGACAACTCGTGGGGCAGCACCACCACCTCCGTGCGCGGCCACGAGGTCGTGTTGTAGATGTCGAACGGCACGGTGACATCTTCGGGCTTTACCGGGGCCGTTTCTCCGGCGGGCGGTGCTGGATTCGCGGACGCCGCGCTCTGCGCCGCATTGTTGAGAAGCTGCCGCGACTGCAGATTGGCGATCGTCGCGTAGGATTGCTTGATGATCCACTGGTCCATCGTGAACGGGATCGTGGGCTGGAAGACACTGCAGTGCGCGCCCCACGTGTGCTCGGA